>JADDQF010000130.1:0-117636 GCA_016781505.1 bacterium | reverse complement strand
CGAAGGGGCGGTCGACGAGGATGGCCGCGGCCCCTCGATCTGGGACACGTTCAGCCACACGCCGGGAAAAACCAACAACGGCGACACGGGCGATGTGGCCTGCGATCATTATCATCTGTGGCAGGATGATGTGAAGCTGATGCAGCAACTTGGCTTGCAAGCCTACCGCTTCTCAATCTCGTGGCCGCGGGTCATCCCGCAGGGCTTTGGGCAGCCAAATGAACGTGGCCTTGACTTTTACGATAATCTGGTCGATGGCTTACTCGAAGCCAACATCACGCCGTTTGTAACCCTGTACCACTGGGATCTGCCGCAGGCCTTGCAAGACAAAGGCGGTTGGGCCAATCGTGCAACGGTTGATGCGTTTGTGGAGTATGCCGACGCGGTTGTAGCCCGGCTGGGCGATCGGGTCACGCACTGGATCACCCATAACGAGCCGCAGGTTGCGGCATTCGTCGGCCACTTCGAGGGTCGCCACGCTCCGGGCGTGCAAGATCCGCGGGTTGCGCTGCAGGTTGCGCACCATCTGTTGCTGTCGCATGGCCGCACGGTGCCGATCCTGCGCTCTGCCCGCGCCGGTGCGCAGGTGGGGATCACGCTCAACCTTTCGCCCAGTCTGCCCGCCTCGGACTCGGCTGAAGACCAGGCTGCGGCAGAGCGGCTCGACATGGCCTTCAATCGCTGGTTCCTGGATCCCCTGTATGGGCAGGGATATCCCCAAGCGCTGGTGGAGCTGTATGGTGCGCTGATGCCGGAGATCGAGGCCAACGACCTTGACTTGATCGCCACGCCGACGGACTTTTTGGGCATCAACTATTACTTCCCGCAAACCGTTCGAGCTGTGCCCTTCAGCCAGCACCCGTTAGGCATTGGCACACGCTCACCCGAGGAAGAGATCGCAGCCGGCCGCGAAATTACGGCGATGGGCTGGCCGGTGGCGCCGGAAGGGCTGACCGATGTGTTGAAGCGCGTCCAGACCGACTATGCGCCCAAAGCGATCTACATCACCGAAAACGGCGCAGCCTTTGATGATACGTTGGCCGACGGCACGGTCAATGATCCGCGGCGCACGGCCTATCTGCGGTCGCACTTTGCGGCGGCCTGGGAGGCTTTGCACGCCGGTGCCGCGCTGCGGGGCTACTTTGTGTGGTCGCTGCTGGACAACTTTGAGTGGGCCCACGGCTATAGCAAACGCTTCGGCATCGTCTATGTGGACTATCCAAGCCAGACGCGGGTGTTGAAAGACAGCGCACACTTTTACCAGCGGGTGGTCGAAGAGAATGCGGTGGTGGATGAAGCCGTGTCAACCGATTAGGCGGTAATGCAGGCTCGCGCATGGGTTGCAGCCCTGACACCGGTTGGCAGGCATGTGCGGGCTTGGCCTGGGATTGTCGCCCATCAGAGCAGGCGCTGCGGTACATCAGATTGGGCGTGAACAGCTTTGCCCATTTGGCCCAAAATAGCTTGACAACGTCCGTGGGCTCAGGTACACTATCCTCCGTGCTCGCCCCATCCAAGCGACACTCGTACCGACCAGGGATGAAGGAGGTGATGCCCATGAGTGACAAGCGTTCGGGCATCGCCGCGAAGGTTACCAAGTAGCCTCAAGGCGATGTCCTTCTGAACCGATAGAAACCCGTGCTGTTGCAGCACGGGTTTCTTGTTTTAACTGGTGTTTGCTGTGTGTTGCGGAGTAGTTTTATACATTGCGCTCGGTGTTGCACACGCGACATAATCCCGCTACGCTTCAGGCCTACTGTTTGGGAGGAATAGGATGGATCAAACACAACTACGTGAGCTGCAGGCGCCGCTAAAGGAGACGTACCGTACCAACCCGGAAGCGGCGCTGATTACATTGAAGGCGGATGGGCGTTTAGGCGAAGGCATTACCTGCCGTGTTGAAACCGGGCGAGCATTGGTCGAAGCGGGCTTGCATCCCGCCACAGGCGGCACCGGCCTCGCCGCTTGTTCCGGCGACATGCTCCTTGAAGCCCTGGTGGCCTGTGCGGGAGTAACCCTGAGTGCCGTGGCGACGGCTATTGGCGTGGAGATTCGGGACGGCCACGTGCGAGCTGAGGGCGATCTGGATTTTCGGGGCACCCTTGGAGTTGCGAAAGAGGTGCCGGTCGGCTTTCAAGCCATTCGCCTGCAGTTTCGACTGGATACCACGGCTACGCAGGAGCAGCTGGATACCCTGCTGCGGCTGACGGAGCGGTATTGTGTGGTGTACCAAACGTTGCGCCGCACGCCCGACATGACTGTGTCCTATGCAGTCGAAGCGTAACGGGTCGGCCAATCCAGTTAACGGGCTGCTCATGTGGTCAATTTGGTGGTAGGGCAGTGCACAAGGGACTACCCTACCACCGAACGCCACCTGGGCAAATGTGGTGAAGACACGTGTTTGTAGCCAAAAAAGGATCCGCGTATGGCACAACCGATCCTGGCTCGGCTGGTGACGCTAACTCGTTCCGTTGCGGGTTGGCCGCTGCTTGTAGGGCTGAGCTTGCTGGCGCTGGTAGGTGCGATTGGGAATGCCTGGGATCTTTATTGGCATATTGTGATCGGCCGTGACACGTTCTGGATTCCGCCACACGCCATGATGTATAGTGCCGTTGCGCTGAGCGGTCTAGCGGCGGCAGTGGTAGTGGTTGGCGATACGGCGCGTGGTGCGGCTGACGGTGAAGTAACGACCATCTTGGGCTTGCGGGCGCCGCTGGGCATCTTTGTGCTTGGCGCGGGCGCGCTGCAGATGGTGGTGTCCGCGCCGTTCGACGATTGGTGGCACCGGGTTTACGGCGTTGACGTAACTGTGTGGAGCCCGCCGCACTTGATTGGGTTTTCCGGGGCGATCACGATGTTGAGCGGTCTGATTATCGCAGTTTGTGCGGAGCGTCAGAGGCCCCTCCATGCTCGTCCTGGTCAGCAACGCGCGGTCTTTTGGTTACTTGCGCTGCTGTTTGCACTGGTCGTTCGTTGGATTACGTTTTTGAACTCAACCACGCTGCAGCTTTCATGGCAGCTACGGGAAGCTGAGTATGCGGTCGCCGGGCCATGGGCTCCGTGGTGGGGATTGTGGGCAAGCCTATTCATTGGCTGGACGCTCGTGGCAAGTGCGCGCTGCTGGCCGGGTCGTCAAGCACGACTACCGTTGGCTGTATTGGGTCTCGTGCTTGTGCTGCGGGCGCTTGAGTTTGTGGTCAGTGCAGTAGGCTTTGCGCTGGTTCTGCCGTGGGGCGTGCAAACGCTGCGCCGCCCCTTCGTCCCGCTGTTTGATTGGGATCTTGGCCTGTGGGTCACAACGCTGGTGCTGGTGCTGCCGACAACAGTGCTCGTGGCGTTGACCAAGGCTGGCCGCGCTTGGACGACGTTGCGCTTCGGCGTTGTGGCCGGTCTCGTATGGGGTGGGCTGCTCGCGCTGCAATTTTTGCTGCTGCGGCCGGTTTTTGGGCTAGCGTCCCTCGATCTGCTTACGCACGGCCAGGTCATCCTCGTCGCGACACTGGCCGGGCTGGTCGGCGGAGTTGTAGGCGCGGCGCAGGGCGATTGGCTGGCCCGCTTCCGGCGCTAAGCAACCCGAACCCATTGGCCCGGATTGCAAGGCTTGAGCTAGGCCGACTGGCGTATGAGCCAGTCCGCCAGCTGCGGCCAGAGCTGGTTGAGGGCTTTACGTCCGGATACCATGCTGACATGCCCGCCAGGCAGTTCAAGCAGCTGCTTGTCCGTACTGGAGGCCAAATCGTGCAAAACAGCTGACGAACGGGGCGGGCATAGCTGGTCTTTGGCGGCGATTACGGTCAGGAGTGCACTGGTGATCGAACGAAGGTCCACCCGCCGTCCCGCGACAACGAGCTTGCCTTGCACGAGGTGATTTTCCTGGTAGCACTCCTTGATGTAGGTGCGATACGCTTCACCCAGCCAAGGCGTCGTATCGGTGAGCCAGCTTTGCATCGCCAAATAATCTTGCACCACATCCAGCTCCCCGGATGTGTCGGCCAACGCCAGCTGCTGCGCAATGGTTAACGTCGGCTTGAGCATCCGAAAGCTGGCTTGCATCAAGGGCGCGGGCATCGCGCCGATCGTGTCGACCACCAGATCCACGTTGAAACGTTCTTTGCGCGCCCATTGTGAAAGGACGCCGTCGTCGTGGAAATTGATCGGCGCGGCAATCGCGACCAGATTGCGGATATCCTCGGGAAAGAGCGCGCTGTAGATCGCAGCCCACGTTCCGCCCAAGCTATAGCCGAGCAGGCTGATCGGCTGGCCACCAGCGTGTTCGCGGACCTGCTGCACAAACTGTCCCAGCCGTGTGGTCACGTACTGGTCGAAGGTGGTGGAGCGGTCCTCTTTGCCGGTCGGGCCCCAATCCAGCAGATACACATCGATCCCGCGTCCAACCAGATATTCGATCATGCTTTGGCCAGGCATCAAGTCCAGCGCATAGTAGCGGGTCAGAATCGACGGCACAACCAGCAGCGGCACCGGCTGTACCTGCGGAGCGACGGCGCGGTAATGTAACAGGCGCAGTTTGTTTTTGCGGAAGACGACGTCGGCAGGCGTTTGCGCGACGACGCGCGGATCGAGCGCAAGCAGCGCCCGAAACGAGGCATCGAAGCGGCCTTGCATCTGTTCCACATACTGCTGCATCTGTTGCAACATTGCCGGGTTGACGGGTGGAAAGCCCCAGAAGGGTGGAAACACGGTAACTCCTTGTCAGCTACAGCACTCAGCAGCCGCAGCAGTGAGCAGTTCGGACGATGGTAGGCGCGTTGGACCCCAGGATTCGTCCCAGGCCGATATGCAAAGGGCGTAGATCGACCTTGTACGCCCTTGCGTCCATGGTGTGCGGTATCGGCAATAGCGGCGGGCTTAAGTGCCTAAAACCAGGCCACCGTCGACGCTTAGCACTGCGCCATTAACGAAGCTTGCCTCGTCCGACGCGAGAAACAGATACGCATTGGCCACATCCTGCGGCTGTCCGATCCGACCAACCGGCGTATGCTCGACCATCGCGCCCAGCACTTGTTCGGGCATGCCTTTGGTCATCTCGGTGGCGATAAAGCCCGGCGCGATGGCATTAACCGTGATGCCACGCTTGCCCAGCTCTCGTGACCATACCTTGGTCATGCCGATCACTCCCGCCTTGCTCGCGACGTAGTTCGTCTGCCCGAAATTACCGTGTAATGCAACCACCGACGCCGCATTGACGATCCGGCCATAGCGCTGCTGGATCATATACGGCGCCACCGCCTGGGTACAATTGAATACACCCTTGAGGTTGACGGCGATCACGGCGTCCCAATCGGCCTCGCTCAGCTTGCCGACGACGTCGCCACCTTTGACTTTCACCAGTTGGGCATCGCGACAAATCCCGGCGTTGTTAATCAGGATATCGATGCGTCCAAACTGCGCGATGGTAGCACCGGCCGCAGCTTCCGTATCGGATGGCGAAGCCACATTAGCTTTGTGGAACACCGCTTCGCCCCCGTCAGCGGTCAAGCTGCTGACTGCTGCCTCGCCTGCTTCCGCGGCATAGTCCCATATGACGACCTTTGCCCCAGCTTGAGCAAACGTCCGCGCTGTTGCGTAGCCAATGCCGTTCGCCCCACCAGAAATAACCGCAATCCGCCCGTTTAGTTCGATGCCCATAGTGTTCGGTTTGCCCTCCATTGGTCCATTGTGCAGCTGCAACACGGTGCAGGCGTTTGTCGCCAGCGCATGACTTCCTCAGCGGCAGGCCAGAACGCAAGCGAAGCGTACGGTCACCCTAAGAACCACTTAGAACCGCGCTGGCTTGCTCGTCGTTTGCAGTTCCAGAGCGTCCCTGCTGCGGCCGACACACTTAAAAACCTAAGGTACAGCACCCCGGTTACACTACAGTTCACACGCCGTAGTTCAGCGCGGACACCGACCAGTAGCCGTGCGGTGAGCTATGGTATAGTTAAACCTAGTTTACAGGCCTACATCTGGAATATGGATTACCTGCGCCCGGCCCCCGCCTACCGGTGAAAGGCGCTTGCTGCTTGCCTATGCCCGCCGCTGAGCTGATTGTTCGTACCCGCCTCATTCCGCCTCGTCTACCGCGAGGCTGGATGCGTCGTCCACGCTTGGACGACCTTTTGGCGGAGGCAGCAGAGCGCACGATCTGCATTGTGCAGGCAAGTGCCGGATACGGTAAATCGAGTGAGCTGGCATCGTTCGCCGTGCGGGGTGGCTGGCCAACAATGTGGTTCAGCGTAGGCGAAGGCGTTGCGGATCCGCTGGTCTTTCTGCTGCATTTAGTGTATGCCTGCCGAACCGTTATGCCGGAGGTAGGCACCCATACAATTGCGCTGCTGGAAAGTCACGAACCGGGCCCAGCACGGTGGGCAGCGGCCCTCGACGCCTTGATCAACGACCTCGTCGACGCGCTGGACGACGAAACCTTGTTGATTCTCGACGATTTGCACGTGGTCGCGGATGTGCCGGCCATCCGCGCGCTTCTGGAACAGCTGATCAACCATCTGCCGCCTCGTTTACATCTGGTGCTGGCAACCCGCCATTGGCCACAGCTCCATAATCTCCTCACGCTGCATGCACGGGGCGAGCTATTGGCAATTCGCGAAGCGGATCTGGCGTTTACACCGGACGAGATGCGGGCGCTCTTCGCCGCAAACTACAGCTGGCAGCTGACGCCCTCAGAAGCAGCTGTGTTGCACCAACAAACAGGCGGCTGGCCAATCGCACTGCAGCTGATCGGGCAAGGCACGCGGCATGGGGGCGGCATGCCGCAGCAGCTACACAGCCCAGCTGGAACTGGGCTCGGGGCAGAGGTGAACGCGGGTACGGATAATCCCGTCGAGCATGTGTTAGGAGCAGCTGCCCGTGAGCTTGTATTCGCATACTTGGCGCAGGACGTGTTTGCCGATCAGCCGCCGGAGCTGCAATCATTTTTGTTACGTTCGGCAGTGCTAACACAACTTGAACCTCAGGTATGCGATTGGGTGCTCCATTCCGACTCCTCAAGCACCACCTTGCAGGCGCTCGACCAGCGCGGCGTGTTTCTTACCATGCTCAGCCCTGACCGCTACCGCTACCATCCGTTGTTTCATGCCTTTCTGCGCCAGCAAGGCCGGGCTACACTGCCGGATTGGGCCGCGCTGCACCTGCGCGCTGCCGACTATTATCGCCAACAAGGTAGCGGTGAGCTGGTCCTGGAGCACCTCAGCGCCACGGGCGACCTGTCCGTCGTAGCCGCGGAATTAGAGCGTTGGGCCGAGCAATGGTTGGATACCGGACGCTTTACCACACTGCTGGCCTGGACCGACCGTCTGCCTGATACCGTGCTTGCCGAGCACCCCCAGCTGCTTGTTGCTCGCGGTGACGCAGCCCGCCTCCTTGATCGCTTCGAGCTTGCCGTGGCAGCCTACCAGGCCGCTGAGCACAGCTATACGCGGCAGGGCAATCGCTTGGGACAGGCAAGCGCGCTCGCGGGCCAAGCGCGCGTGTTGCTTGACACAGTGCGCCCCGCTCGTGCCCACGATCTGCTCCGCCAAGCATACCGCCTGATACCACGGGCACAAACGTCAAGACGCGCTGCCCTGCTCCGCTTGATTGCCGAAAATCGGCTCAACGGCGGGCGGGCAGATCAGGCTGCGCGTCTCTACCAGCTGGCCGACCAAGTTGAGCCACCAACGCCCGCTGAGCTTGCACAACATCAGCCCCGCCTGCTGCTGCGCCTCGGTCGCCTCTCGGAAGCAGCTGCGATGCTGCGGCAGGAGCTACGGCACAATCAGAGCGACGGCTCCCAGCGGCCGGCTGAAGCGCACCGCGAAGCGACTGTGCTGCTCGCCTACATTTGTGCGTTGCAAGGCGACCACGGTGGTGCGGCGCAGTATGCCCAACAAGCATTGACGGCCGCGCGACAACGAGGCTCAGGTTTGCTTGAGGCGATTGCCGAGATGCGGATGGGTCATGCTTGCCAGCTCGGCCCGACGGCGGATCCCTTGGCCGCCAACCAGCATTATCTGCAGGCAATCGCGCTGGCGGACTCGTTCAATGTGCAGCGGACCAAGGCTGAGGCCTACCTCGGGCTCGCGCTGTTGCATGGATTCGGCGGCGATCTGCGGGCGGCGCAAGCGGCAGCCCACGAGGGCCTGGCGAGCGTAGAGCCGAGTGGTGATATGTGGATGGCCGCGCAGCTGTGGACGGCGCTCGGCGCCATAAGCGTCGTGCATGGCGCGCAGGATGCCCCCGGATGGCTCGGACAAGCACAACACCAGTTTGAGCGCTGCAAGGATACCTACGGCCAGGCGATGGTGCGGCTTTGGCAAGCCATCTGGTGGCAGCGCGGCGAACAGAGCGCGAACGCATTACCCCATATTGACGCCGTATTGGCATTAGTCCAGCAGCATGATTACGCCGGCTTGCTTACCGGAGCTACCCTGCTCGGTCCGCGCGACCGGATGATGCTTGTGCCGATCTTGTTGACGGCGCGGGCAGACCAACGCTGGCACGTGCCTGCGCAGCGCTGGTTGGCGGATGGCTTTCCCGCCATTGCAACCGATTATGATACCGAAAGCTACCATCCCGGCTCCACGCTGCGTGTTCAAACGTTGGGAACATTACGTGTTTGGCGGGGCATGGCTGAGATCGCTCCGCGCGAATGGCGGCGCAAAAAGGCCGCGCTGCTGTTAGCGCTGCTGATCACCAATCGGCATCGCTGGCTGCTGCGCGATCAAATTTGTGAGTGGCTCTGGCCCGACGAAACACCCGCAGAGGCGGTCGGGCAGCTCAAAGTGACACTCCATGCGCTCAACACCGCGCTTGAGCCGGCGCGGCCAGCCCGCACCCAGCCCTTCTACATCCGGCGGCAGGACGAAACCTACCGCTTTGTGGGGCTTGACGGCGTGTGGCTGGACGTGGAGGAATTCGAGGCTCGTGTCGCCGCGGCGCAGGCCGCAGCTGATAAGGGCACGAACGATGACATCCAACACGCGCTGGCGACGCTGATGCTGGCTGTCGGCATGTACGGTGGTGAATATCTGAGCGAGTATTTGTACGAGGAGTGGTCGCAGAACGAGCGGGAACGGCTGCGGCCGGTGTATCTTGAAGCGGTAACGCTGCTCGCTGAGCTGCTGATTCGGTCGCAGCGCATCACCGAGGCGATCCAGTTTGGCGAGCTGATTGTGGCACGCAATCCAGCGTGGGAAGACGGCTACCGGCTCCTGATCGAGGCGTACACGCTGCAAGGCAATCGACAGCAAGCGCTCGCAACCTATGAGCGCTGCGTCCGCAACTTACAAATCCATCTCGGCGTTGCGCCGTTGCCCCGAACAACCCTCGCCTACGAAGCGGTAAAAAGAGCTTGAATCGGTGTCTGGAAGCATCGGCTGAAGCAGTGGCAGTGGTAACGGACTGCTGGGTTAGGATAGGTTAGGGCTGCGTGAGGCAGTGTTCCTCGGCTTCGGTGGAGGCGAGGCCAAGCTGCTGCACGACCCGCGCCGTTACCTCGTGCACATCCCCAAGCCCGTCCACTTCGTGCAGCAGGCCGAGGCTGCGGTAATGCTCGATCAGCGGCATTGTTTGCGCCATATACACGTCGAGGCGATGGCGCGCCGTTTCGAGATTATCGTCGGGACGGGTGTACAGGGTGCCGTTGCACAGGTCACACATGCCTTCTTCGCGCGACGGGTTATAGTACAGATTGTAGGGCGTTTGACAGGTACGACATGTTTGCCGTCCCACAATGCGCTTCAACAACGTATCACGAGGCGCGCTCAAGAAAACAACGGCATCAAGCGTCTTGTGATGAAGCTGCAGCGCGTGTGCCAAAGCCTGCGCTTGTTCCTGGGTGCGAGGAAAGCCGTCGAAGATAACTCCGCGGCTGCAGTCGGGCTGAAAAACCCGGTCCAAAATCATGCCGATCACGATGTCGTCCGGTACCAGCTCCCCTCGACTGACGAAGGAGCGGGCTTGCAGACCAAGCGGCGTTTCGTTGAGCATATGCTGCCGAAACAGATCGCCGCTCGCCACATGCTTAAGCTTTGTTTTTTCTTCCAGTACGGCGGCTTGAGTGCCTTTGCCTGCTCCGGGAGGGCCAACCAGAATCACATTCATCGTGATGCACCTTGTACTCATCGATGAGGCGAAAAGCGAGCCGATAGCGCTTGCCGATGGATGGGCTATCTCCTAAGCTGCACGCTCTGCCTTGCCTTGTGCAATATATCGTAGGTGCTGATGAGCACTACCGCCAGTGGGGAAATCCTGGGGGTGGCTACAGGGAAATCCTAGGATGCGTTGGCGATCAACACAGGCCGTATCAAAGCAAAGCGTGCAGCCGACAATCGGCGCCGACACGAAGGATATTACCGTCGGTCCAGCGAGCGGTTCATGATGCCGGTGACACTCTGGACGTAGCCTTGCCAGTTGCGCAGGCCGTCCTCGTAGCAGCGGCGATAGGTTGCAAACGCATCCTGGGCGATGCGGTCATTCTGGTTCCGCAGGTCTTGGCTGAAGCGTAGGCCCTGTTCCGTAGTGCGCAGGGTCCACTCCGCCGTGGCAAGCGCAACCTCATTCGCCGCCTGAAACGCCTCCTGGGTAGCCTGGCCGGCCGCCGTAAACTGTTCGCGATACTGCTGCTGCGTCGTCGTTGCGTCGCTCATGGTACATTCCTCCAAAAGATTCAATTCAGTGTCGGCGCGTTGTCCGACTCTTTAAGATAGCGTGAGTGTACCGCAGGCCGGTTACAACCAAGTTCAAAACTTCACAAGCCGGGCGTGAATTTAGGGTGTCCAAGCCGCAGCCATCGGTGCCAACAAACGAGACAACGAAACGAGGAGTGAACGTTCACTCCTCGTTTCACACGGCACTGCATTGATGGACCGGCGTTACAGCTCGTAGCCCATGATCACCATGTCGTGGTAATGACCATGATGGTCGCGCACGTGGTTGTTTAAGATGCCTTCCACATGAAAGCCAAGGTGCTTGAAGATCGCTCGGCCGGCGCGCTGCTCATCGGGCATCTCCGCGATCACCTTGGTGACGCCCAAGTCGCGCGCAGCTTCCAAAATCGTCTGGGCCACCTCAAGTCCAAGCCCACTCCGCCGCCAGCCTTCGCTGATCACCAGATGCGTGTCCGCAACATGACTCTTCCAGCCCGGCAGCAGGCGAACGTTGCTGTAGCCCACAATTGCCCCTTCGTACTCGGCGACGACCTGCCGCCAGTTCTCGGCCGCGGCCGCATTTACGAGCCGGGTGATGGTATTCGGGTTATGAAAATCCAGCTCCAAGTACAGCCAGTCATCTTCGGGCAGAGCCGAGCCAAATCGGGTCATCGCCTCGTGGTCGCTCTCGGCTAGCGCACGGACCGTTACGGAACGTCCGTCTCGGAGCTGTGAGGTACGCGGTTGAAGCGTGGTTTGGCGGATCATATCAATACCTCCTCCTGAGGAGCGCAGCAGCCTTGCACCGTTGGGCACTTAGTCCCGCGCCGCCAACCATTGATCGATCTGTGGCCAGGTTCGTTTAAGCGCGCCGCTGCCCGCCATTATCCCGATATGTCCACCTGGAATCTTGAGCAACGTCTTGTCCTGCGAGCCAAAGGCGGGCATCACGGTCTCGGATTGGCAGGTGGGCGTGATATGATCCGATAGGGCAATGAGGTTCAACAAGTTTGCCCGCACATTGGCTAAGTCTACGCGCTCGCCCCGGATCGTGAGCGTGCCCTCGGCCAATTTGTTGCCGCGATAGAAATCTTTGATCAGTTGCTGGAATGCAGCGCCCGCCATCGGGATCAGATCGTTGACCCAGGTGTTCATCGCGTGCCACGACTCGACGATCTTGGGATTGTCGAGGTTGTCCCAAAGATTGAGATAGGTGCCGATATAATTCTCGACGGGCTTGAGCGCCTTCGCCCCGTAGTCGATCAGCTTGCCCGGCATGTTGCCATAGGTCGCCAGAATTTGATCGACGTCGAAGTTTTTATCATTGGTCCAACGGATAAATCCACCGGCCGTTTTGTCCGAGAAGTCTAGCGGCGCCGTGAGCAGGAGCAGGTTTTTCAACCCGTCATTGGGCCGGAGCGCAGCATAGATCGTCGTGATCAGCGCGCCCAGGCACCATCCCAACATCGAAAACTCGTCGGACCCCGACACTGCCTTGAGCTTACGAATCGCACGGGGTAGATATTCGAGCGCATAGTCGTCGAACTTGATGTGCTTGTCTTCGGGACCGGGAACGCCCCAATCCAGCAGGTACACATCGTAGCCCTGCTTGACCATGTACTCCACAAAGCTATTGCCGGGGCGCAGGTCAAGAATCGCGGGCTTGTTCATGATCGCAAACACCAGCAGCAGCGGCGTGCGATGCCGCTGCTCCGGTGGCACCTGGGGTATGTACCGGTACAGCTTGGCCTTGTTCAACGTCCAAACCGTCTCTTTGGGTGTTTGTCCAACCGGATAACGGGTTGTGAGTACCCGGCTCAGCGTTTGTGTTTGCTGCGTGATGCGCTCCAGCTCTGCCCGCATGTCTTCGGGTGTCCGGGGCATCTCCTGCTGCTTCATCACGGTCGCTCCTCCGACTGCGGATTGCCGCCTTGGCCGCTATCTGTTTCGCTCAGCTGCTCCACGACCGGGTCCATCGACGCGGCGGCGTCTGAAGGAGCGCCCGGCGCCTGGGCTTGCCCCTGGCCCTGCGCGCCGGTAGCCGCTCCGCCACCGCGTTGGAGCGCCGACAGCTGCGCGTCCAGGTCGTCAAGCCGTGTCTCGATGTTTGTGAGCCGGTCGGCCAGATTTGTTACATCCATGCGGGTAGGCATGTTAAACTGCTGCAGCACCTGCGTCATCGCTTGCTCGATCGCCTTGCGAAACGGCGCTGAGGTTGTGTGGTAAGCATCCAGCATGGCACTGGTGGCCTGCGAGTATTCCTGGGTATTGACAAACTGCTGCATCATCTTCGACCATGCTTCCATGTTGGCGTCCCGCATGGAGCGCATGGTGCCGAATGGATCGAACGGATTAGCATCATCAGGGCGTTGAGTCATGAGCGTCTCTCCTTTGAGTGAATAGCGACGACGGGCCGTCAGCTCGTGATGCTGTGAACATACCACTGCGCGGTTACAGGCCAGTTCACGGCAAACGGCCTATCTTCAGCCTACATGTACACGCCGCCGTTGACGTTGATCTGCTGGCCGGTAATGTAGTCGCCGTCCGCCGCCAGGAACAAGACCGCTTTGGCAACCTCTTCCGGCAGCCCAAAGCGGCCCATCGGAATTTTGGCCTTGATCTGGTCCTGCACATTGTCCGGCACCTTCGCCAACATATCGGTCAGCGTAAAGCCGGGCGCGAGGGCATTGACGGTGATATTGTACTTTGCCAGCTCGATCGCGGCGGTCTTGGTAAACGCAATAATGCCGCCTTTGCTGGCCGCATAATTGGCCTGACCAAAGTTGCCGGCTTGCCCGACATACGAGCTGATGTTGATGATCCGCCCGTATTTTTGGGCGATCATGCCCTCCATCGCCGCGGACGTGCAGTAGTACACGCTGTTCAGATTGGTGTTGATGACATCGAGCCAGTCCTCGTCGGTCAGCTTGCGCATGGAGCGGTCGCGGGTAATGCCGGCATTGTTGACCAGCACATCCAAGCGGCCATAATGCTCGACGACGCGCTTGACCATCTCACGGGCTTCCGTTTTATCGCTGACGTTGCCTTGAGCCAGCATGGTTTGGCCGCCAAAGGTCGCGATTTCATCGGCCACAGCGCGTGCTTCCGCCTCGCCGCTCCGATAGTTGAGCGCGACAGCCGCTCCTTCACGCGCCAGGATCGTCGCAATAGCGCGGCCGATCCCACGCGAAGCTCCAGTCACTAGCGCAATTTTGTTGTCTAAACGTCCCATCGTTTCCTCCCTCATGCGCTGCGTTGCACCAAAAACAGGCTCTGATCATGCGCAACACGTATCGCAACATGTTGCACCGATGGTCTACATGCGCTCGAAGACCGCCGCGATGCCCTGCCCGCCGCCGATGCACATGGTCACCAGCGCGAAACGCCCGCCGGTGCGCTGCAATTCGAAGAGCGCTTTCACCGTCAAGATACATCCCGTCGCACCGATGGGATGGCCCAGCGAGATACCACTGCCAACCGGATTGGTTTTTTCTGGCGGCAGTTCCAGATCGCGCATCACCGCCAACGCCTGCGCGGCAAAGGCCTCATTGAGCTCGATCACGTCCATGTCGCCTACGCCGAGACCAGCGCGATCCAGCGCCGCCCGAACCGCCGGAACCGGACCGACGCCCATATACTTCGGCTCGACGCCGGCAAACGCATATGATACAAGCCGACCCATAGGTTGGAGGCCCTGCTCTTCGGCCGCTCGGCGCTCCATCAACACCACGGCCGCGGCTGCATCGTTGATGCCGGCCGCATTGCCCGCGGTCACGCTGCCGTTGCGGTCAAAGACCGGCTTAAGCTTGGCCATAGCCTCCAGACTGGCATCCTTGCGCACGAACTCGTCCGTGTCGAACTGCGTCGTGCCCGTCTTGGCTTTGAGCTCGATCGGCAGAATCTGCTCCTTGAAGTAGCCCTGCTCGATGGCCTTGGCCGCCCGGTGCTGACTCTCGACGGCTAACCGATCCTGATCTTCGCGGGAAATGTTCCACTTGGCGGCGACATTTTCGGCGGTAATGCCCATATGGCAATCATCGAAGGGATCGGTGAGCGCGCCCACCATCATATCGACCACCGCCCCGTCGTTCATGCGCTGGCCCCAGCGCATACCCGGCAGGCTATACTGGCCACGGCTCATCACCTCGGCGCCACCGCCGATAGCGACGTCGGTGTCACCTTGCAGGATCGTTTGGGCCGCCGACACGATTGCTTGGAGGCCGCTCCCGCACAGGCGGTTGAGCGTAAAGGCCGGCGTCTCGACCGGCAGCCCGCCTTTAATTGCGGCAACGCGTGCTAGATACATGTCGTGGATGCTGGTATGGATCACGTTGCCAAAGACACAGTGCCCGACAGCTTGCGGATCGACCCCGGCACGGCTCACCGCCTCACGCACGACTGCCGCTGCAAGCTCGGTAGGTGGTTTATCTTTCAAGCTGCCGCCGTATTTACCGATTGCCGTGCGCACGCCGCTCAACACAACGACTTCACGCCCATTACTCATCGCTGTTCTCCCTTTCTGCCTAAGCGCCGCCACTGACCGCTTCGGTAACAAATCCGGTTCCGCCGCAATTGGCGCAGGCTTGGCCATTCACCTTGCCGTTCCCGCCGCACTCGGGGCAGATGTTTTCGCCCGAGTTGGGGGCTCCGGCTGGCACCTCATCGCCGGGATTCATCGGGGTGGTTCCGGGCTGCTCGTCGCCGGTCGCCTTGTGCTCTTCGTGCTCGCTACTCATGTACCATTCTCCTCACGCTACGGTTGGAACGCGTCCAGCCGCAGCAGCAGCATCGTGGACACTGCTGCGGCTGAAACTCGGCATCACGGTCGGACGCTCGCGCACAAGCTCATAGCTCTCCTTGCGGACGGCCTACCCTTCAAGCGTGCTCAAATCACCTTCGGGCAAGCCAAGCGATCGTGCTTTCAGGACACGCCGCATGATTTTACCTGATCGCGTCTTGGGCAAGTTCGGCACGAAATTAACTGCTTCGGGCCGGGCAATTGGTCCCATCTCCTTGCCCACGTGCTTGCGCAGCTCCTCGGCCAGAGCGTCGGTCGCCTCGTAGCCTTGGCGCAGAATCACAAACGTATGGATAGCATTGCCCTTGAGCTCATGGGGCAAGCCGATCGCCGCTGCCTCGGCCACCGCCGGATGCGACACCAGCGCCGACTCCACCTCGGCCGTTCCGAGCCGATAACCCGACACCTTGATCACATCGTCGATGCGGCCGATCACCCAGAAGTAGCCGTCCTCATCACGGCGCGCTGAGTCGCCCGCGGTGTACAAGCCGGGTAAGCGCGACCAGTACGTGTCGACGTAGCGCTGGGGATCGCCGTGGATCGTGCGCAACATCGAAGGCCAAGGCCGCTTAATCACCAGCAGACCGTCGTCGGATTGGCGGGCGGGCTGGCCTTCTTCCGTCAATACATCAGCTTCAATGCCAAGGAATGGCTTGGTGCCCGAGCCGGGCTTGAGCGGGGTCGTGGGATTGGGCGTAATCATAAACGCGCCCGTTTCGGTCTGCCACCACGTGTCCATGATTGGGCAGCGGTTCTGGCCCACGACGCGATGATACCAGCGCCAAGCCTCGGGGTTGATCGGCTCGCCGACCGAGCCTAGCAGGCGCAGCTTGCTCAAATCGTACTGGGCGGGCACGTCGTCGCCAAAGCGCATCAAGCTGCGAACAGCAGTCGGGGCGGTATAAATAATGGTCACGCCGTATTTTTGGGCAATCTCCCACCAGCGGCCGGGATTGGGATAGGTCGGCGCCCCTTCGTACATCACCTGCGTCGCCCCCAGGATCATCGGACCATACACGATATAGGAATGGCCGGTGATCCAGCCTGGATCGGCGGTGCACCAGTACACGTCATCCGGCTTGATGTCAAAGGTGAAGCTGAGCGTCGTCGCTACCTGAACCTGATAGCCGCCACAGCTATGGACCAACCCCTTGGGCGTGCCGGTCGAGCCCGAGGTGTACAGCAGGAACATCGGATCTTCGGCGTCCATCTGCTCGGTCGCGCAGGGCTCGTCCATGCCCGGCTGGGCCGCGAGCTCGTGGTACCAGACATCCCGGCCTTCTTTGATCATCACATCATGGCCGGTGCGACGGACCACGATCACATGCTCGACGACCTCGCCGGCCTCGTCCACGGCCGCGTCGGTGATCTTTTTCAGCTCGACGATCTTGTTGTTCATCCAGCCGCCGTCGCCGGTAATCACGACCCGCGATTTGGCATCCAAGATGCGCGAATGGAGCGCGTCGGTCGAAAAGCCGCCATACACCACGGAGTGGAGCGCGCCAAGCTTAACAATCGCGTGCATGGCGAAGAGCAGCTCGGGCACGCGCGACAGGTACACCGTGACGATGTCGCCGCGCTTAACGCCCTGGCTTTTGAGCACGTTGGCAAAGCGGTTGACCTCGGCGGCAAACTCGGCATAGGTGAAGCGGCGCACCTCGCCCTGCTCCGACTCCCAGATCAGGGCGGTTTTGTCACGGTTTGCGCCGTTCGCGTGGCGCTCGATCGCGTTATGGACGATGTTGGTGGTCGCGCGGGTGAACCATTTATAAAAGGGCGCTTGGGACTCGTCGAGCACGTGGTTCCAGGGCTGGTACCAGTCAAGAAAGCGCGTGGCCATCTCGCCCCAAAACTGTTGGGGGTTTTGAATGGTCCACTGATACAGCTCGTCCACGCTGGCAAAGCCTTTTTCACGAGCGTAGGCCATGATGTTTGAGTTCTGTGCCAGCTCTTCGGGAGGCAAGTAGAATTTCTGTTGTGCGCTCTTCCCGGCACCATTCTGATCAGTGGTTTTTGATGCCGTTGCAGAGATTTCCTCGACGGGAGATTCCTTGTGGGTCATACCAGCCTCCTTATGCATGCTTCCATCAGGTGTCGCTCGACCAGTTCCATACTGTTGCGATGGATCAGCTGGACATTGCCGAGCGAATGATGACGTTAGGGTCAACGAGGTCCAGATACGAGCAAAAGATAGCTGACCAACTGCGGCGTGTAGCTAAGAACGTCAGGGGTTGTGTGCCCAACTCCGGGAAATCGGTTGATCACGGTGACGGGGTAGGTGCTTCCAGTCAGGCAACACCTACCCCACTCGGGAGATAATCTTTAAACTGCTAACCGGCCTGAACTATCTCCCTTGTATTATGCCGTATGTGCTTCTGGTGCCGGCTGTCCGTCATCGGTGAAGAATTTGATCTGGTACGTCTCTTTGAGTGTGAACAGACCAATGACGAATGTCGCGAGCGCAACGATGATCGGGTACCACAGCCCAGTAAAGATATTGCCGGTGGCGGCCGTTACCGAGGCGGCGATCAGCGGCAGGAAACCGCCGAAGTAGCCGTTGGCGACGTGGTACGGCAAGGAGACCGAGGTGTAACGAATTTTCGCCGGGAAGGCTTCTACCAGAAAGGCCGCAATTGGACCATACACCATGCCAACCCAGATCAAGAGGGTCCAAACCAGGAAGGTCAGCAGGACGGGATTCGCATTGGTCGCAAGCTTGGTGGCCGGATCGATCGGGCCTGCCGCCGCCGCAATGGCCTGGTAAGTCGGATAAACGGCCAAAGCGCCAAGCAAGTTGCCCGCCAACATGACCTTTTTGCGCCCGATTCGGTCGGATAACCAGCCGAAGAAGACGAACCAGGGTAGGCCCAGCAGCAGCGCGATAGCGACAATCGTGCTGGCCATGCTAAACTCGACCTTGAGCACGTTTTGGAGGAAGAACAGGGCATAAAACTGGCCGACGTACCAGATCACCGCCTGTCCAGCCGCTGCGCCGAAGAGCACCGTGAGGATAACTGCCCAGTTCCGTCGGTTGCCGAAAGAGTCCTTGAGCGGAGCCTTGGAGGTCTTCCCCTCGGCCTTCATCTTCTTGAAGAGCGGCGACTCGCTCATTTTAGTCCGGATGTACACGGAGATCACGACAAGCACGATTGACAGCAGGAACGGGATGCGCCAGCCCCAGGAAGCAAACGCTTCCGGACTCATCGTGCCGCGGACGGCGAGAATCACGGCAAGCGAGACGAACAGACCAAGCGTGGCAGTGGTTTGGATAAAGCTCGTGTAGAAGCCTCGCCTGTTATCAGGTGAGTGCTCCGCCACATACACGGCCGCGCCGCCGTACTCACCGCCGAGGGCAAGCCCCTGCAAGAGCCGGATGAGCAGCAGAATGATCGGAGCGGCGATGCCAATTGCAGCATATCCAGGCAGCAAACCAATAAGTGTTGTCGCTCCACCCATTAAGACCAAGGTCACCAAAAAGGCGTACTTACGACCAACCAGGTCTCCAATTCTGCCGAAGACTAATGCACCGAATGGTCGGGCGGCAAAGCCTGCGCCAAAGGTTCCAAGCGTGTAGAGGAAGGCAGCGGTGGGGTTGGTCTTCGGAAAGAACTGCGGCGCTAAGACGGCGCTGAGGCTTCCAAAGAGGTAGAAATCATACCATTCGATCATGGTGCCGGCAGCGGACGCGGAAATAACTTTCCAAATGTTGTCTCCCGATTCAACCTGAGCCCCTTCGGTCGATGCTGACGCCATGGTCATGCTTCCAGCGTGTGGCCCTTGCGTGCGGTATTCCTTCGCCATACCGGTTCCTCCTCAATGAGACATACAAGCGCGAGCGAACGATTGTGTGGGCTTGAAAGGGAGTTGGCTCCTTTCTGCTTACTCCGGCGGAGAGGAACGCAGGCATAAGCCGTGATCCCTTCGAGTCAGCAGAGCCCGTGCCACAACTATTTACCAAATTTCAACCAATTTACCGCCGTGGCTTCCGCCATTCCAACCACGGATATTGCTCAGCTAGCCCCGCTCCACCCGTGTGGAGCCAAAGCACTGCCTGCCTACAACGTAAAATCCACCGCTTTGTCAGCCCCGCCGCCATCTTGAGTGAACGAAGGAAATAATGAGCGAATCAGGGGTAACAATAGCCTGCGACACTGCACCTTTGGCAGAAAGCCATCGGCGCCAACCTGTGCGGCAACAACCTGGTACTCCGGATCGTCGGCCATGGTCAGGATCAGAACGAATGGCGCGTTGGACTGCGCCTTGATCTGTCGGGTTGCCTCCAGTCCATTCATGCCTGGCATCGCAATGTCCATCAGTACGAGATCAGGCTCCGTCAGCAGCACCTGGTCAAGGGCTGCGGGTCCCGAATGTGCTCGCCCGGCGATGGCGAGCCATGGCTCAACCGCCAGAAAGCGCGTGACCGAGTCGAGGAACGTGACGCTGTCGTCGACGAGGAGGATGCGGACAGGGTGGTGTGAGCTGTGCATCGTGCTCCTGCGCGCTGGGTGTTGCAAGGTGCTTGTGCCGATTAGTACATCTGCAACGTTGGCATGGCGTTATAGTACTGGTTGGGCGGCGGGCCAACAATTGGGGATAGCCCTGGGGTGGGTACAGGGAAAACCTAGGGGAGCTACAGGCATATGCGGTGAGCTGCGGCGATGCGTGGGCTGCCAGGCATACCGGGTGCCTGGGGAAGCACTACTCGCTGGGCGAGATCATGCCCGTGCGAATGGCATAGCGGACCAGGCCGGCGACATCATGAATTCCCAGCCGATCCATCAACTGCGAGCGATGCATCTCGACGGTTTTGACGCTGAGGTTGAGCGTGCGCGCCATCTCCTTGGTCGTCTGGCCTTGGGCGATCAGCTGCAAGATCTCACGCTGACGCGGCGTCAGGCGCTCAGCCTGGCGCTGCTCGCTCTCTTTGGTTTCGGTACCTCCGGTGGCACGCTGCACAAAGTCGCCGACCACATGCTTGGACGCGGCCGGACTGAGGTAGGTTTCGCCATGAACCACGGCGGAAACGGCCAGCTCCAGCTCGGGACGGCGGGCACCTTTCAGCAGGTAGCCTGACGCACCCGCCCGTAACGCTTGCAGCACATATTCTTCGTCGGCGTACATCGACAACATAATGATTCGGACATTGGGAAACTGTGCAGTGATTCTGGCTGCCGTTTCCAGCCCATTCAAGCCTGGCATAGCAATGTCAAGGAGTGCCACATCTGGTTGGAGCGCCGCAACCAGTCGCAGGGCTTCTTCGCCGTTGCTGGCCTCGCCTACGACATCAACCCCCGCGATGTTTTGGAGCAGCGCACGAATACCGGCCCGCACGAGCTCGTGATCATCCGCCAAAATGGTGCGAATCGACGTCATTGGCGTCGCTCCTTTCTGCTGGATGCAACGGGAAGAATGCTCGAATGGTGGTGCCTTGCCCGGGCGTGGACGCAACACTCCACCAGCCCCCGGCCAGCTGCGCCCGCTCCTGCATGCCTAAGATGCCGACACTGCCACCTTGTGAGGCGCGCGCCTGGGCTGCGTCAACATCAAAGCCAACGCCATTGTCGCGCACAACCAGATGCAAAACGCCGCTGCGCACGTACAGATCGACGCACACTTCGGTTGCGCGGGCATAGCGAACGATATTTGTGACCGCTTCTTGCGCGATCCGGTAACAAGCGGTTTCGATAGTGGTGGGAGGACGTGGCTCAATCGCATCGGCATTAATCTCCGCCATCAGTTTAGCACGCTCAGCCTGGCGTTTCACATACCAGCGTAAAGCTGCGCCAAGGCCAAGGTCGTCCAACATCGACGGCCGTAGATCAAGCGACAAGCTGCGGACCTGCCCCAGCACGGTCTCGATCAGCACCAGGGTGTCTTCCACCCGCGCCGGCAGCGCTTCAAGCTTGGTCACCTCGGTTAAATCCTGCAGATTGAGCTGCGCCGCGGTGAGCGCCTGGCCGATTTCATCGTGCAGCTCGCGCGCGATATGCCGCCGTTCCTGTTCTTGCACCTCTAACAAATGGGCGGATAGCGTGTGCAGCCGCTCATTGCCGGTCCGTACCTGTTCAAACAGCCGCGCTTGCTGCAGTGCAACTGCCAGCTGCGCCGCGACTTCGCGCAGCACCGCCCGCTGCTCGTCGTTAAAGGAGTGGCCAGCCGCGCCCACGATGTTGAGCTCGCCGATCTCGCTCTCGTGAGCAATCAACGGGACTTGGAGGGTAAACGTGCTAGGCGCATTATTGGGCTGATCGGTGGTAAGCTGGCTGAAGGGCATTTGTTCCAGCGCGGCAGGCTGCGTCAAGCTCATGCGGTCGATGGTGGCGAGCACACGCTGGTATCCGCAGCACCATTGCGCATCGCGACACTCGCCTGGTGATACGGGACGAACTGCCACAAATGGCGCAACGCGGCCAGCGCAATCTCACGCGGCGACTCAGCCGCCAGAATCGCGCCATCGATCTGGTGCAAGGTTGCAAGCCGAGTTGCCGAGCGCTCAACCGCCGCCTCGGCTTGCCGGCGCTCGATATATTGGCCAATCTGGCTGCTAATATCGGCCATGAGCTGCAGCAGGTCGTCGTTGCGCCGCCGCATGGCTCGGCTGAAACATACGAGCACGCCGATCACTTCGCGGCCGTTGCGGATGGGCACAGCAAAGGCGGTGTACAACCCGTGGTCGGCCGCAAGCTCCGCCCGCATAAAACCGGACTCGGTGATGACGTTGGTGATCCACGACGCTTGGCCACTGGCCCAGACTTGGCCGGGCAATCCCTGTTCTTTGGCGAAGGTCATGTGGCGGCTGCCGATTTCGAAATCGACCGCATGTACCGTGAGCGCATACCACCCACCCAGTCGCCGCAACACCTGGGCGTCGCGATCCACATACCACAGCTCGCCTAGGTCCCAATCCATGCCCACACAGATCGCTTGCAGCAGGCCGGGTACGGCATCTCGGATGCTTTCAGCTTCGGCCATGACGCGTGTGACCGCAAACTGCGTTGTTTGCCGCGCTTCGATCCGCTTCCGCTCGGTAATATCTTGAAAGGCAATCACCGCACCCACTATCACATCGTGTTCGCGCAACGGCGTGCTGGTGTAGGCCACCGGAATGCTGGTACCCTGCTTTGTCCAGAATACATCAGTCTCCGAAGAGCGGGTTATGCCATCCCGCATGGAGGCGGCAATCGGGCATAGGTCCAGCGGGTAGGGTGTGCCATTCGCCCGTGTATGGTGGATGAGCGGGTGTTGCAGCTGGCCAATCAGCTCGCCCTCGCCATATCCGAGTATGGTAGTGGCAGCCGGATTCGCAAAGGTAATAACTCCTTGAGCATTCAGCCCAAAGATACCTTCGCCGACGGAGTTCAGAATTAATGAGTGATGCTGCTTAAGCTGTTGTAATTCCACGGCTGTACACGTATGGTCGGAATGGAACGCTGGTCAACGGATCGCTTGCTAGTGGCGGGTGTACCAGTACGTCAAGTCCAGTATGCCGAGACCGATTTTCAGCCAGTTCCGCTAGCTGCGGCCTGCTCCGCAAACCCACGGCAGGCTTTTTGGGTTGGTGTACTTCACACCGACGAGCTGGACGATGTGATCAGGCAAACGATTTTCGCACAAATTGCCGCACTGCCGCCACAAAGCGCTCCGGTTGCTCGACGTGTGGCAGATGACCGCAAGCGGGCACGAGCACAAGATCACCTTTGGGTAGCAGCTGGAGCGCCTGCTGTGCCTGGCTAGGGGGTACGACGCTATCCTGCTCGCCCCAAACGATCAGGGTCGGCGGCGCCACCTTGGGCAGCTGATCGAGCAGCACCGAGCGCTGTCCTCGTGCTGAAACATGGGCCCGTAACGTACGTAGGGCATTGGACATGACGTATGGACGTTGCGCCAGTCGATATTGTTCAACAAACCAGTCCTTGGGTGCGCGGGCGGGCTGTGCGAACAGCAGCGACCTTCGAAAGGTCGCGCGTTGGGCAGCGCCCGGAGCAGTGCTAGCCCAGGCTGTCGCCAAATCGCCGTAGCCAGGTGTGGTTAACGCCCGTAGCGTCGGGTGAATTGCCCGCCCAAGGCCCGCGCTGTCGGCAAGCACGAGTGCGCCCACGCGGGATGGGGCAACCAAGGCAAGCTGCAGCGCGATCAGCCCGCCGAGTGAGTTGCCGATCAGCCCAGCCTGATCAACCTCTAGCTCCGTGAGAAAGGCGAGGACATATTGGGTGAAAAAGTCCAGCGCATAGCTTGGAAGCTGGCCACAAAGCCCGCTGAAGCCCGGCAAATCCAGGGCGCAAACACGGTACCGGTCGGCTAAATGTGGCAGCACCCACTGCCAATCAGCGAGATTGTCGCCCAGCCCGTGCAGCAACAGCAAAAACGCTCCTGAACCAGCGATCTGATACCGGGTCGGCACGCCAGCAATCTCGACCACCTTTTGTTCAGGCTGCATCGGGGATCACCACGTTGTGCGCAGCTGCCAAGGGCAGCCAAGCTTGTTCTTGATCGGTTTCGCAGATCCATTATACATGGCATTTGATTGCTCGAAACAAGACTTCGCGGCACGCTGAACCAGCAGATGCAGTCGCATCCCGCCGATCATGCGTTAGAATTGGCGGCAGCGGATGAATGCGTTGCTGAGCTTGCTGCTTGACATGAGATATGTAACGAGTTGCTCCGGCTGCCGCTACCTTGCGGTGCAACGATGCGACATGGCACCAGTGCAGGTGCCCGTAATAGTTCTGTGCTGAAGGATCCCGTCCGAGCAGCAAACTGCGTCATTAATGGAGAATTTCATGGCAAGAGTTACTGCGTTTGTGATGATCAAGACTGAGGGCCGCCGGGCATCAGAGGTGGCTCAGCGCATTGCGGAGCTTGAGCATGTGGCGGAAGTGTACAGCGTCACGGGGGTGCATGATCTGATCGCGATTCTGCACCTGCCGGCCTACGAGCAACTGGCCGAAGTTGTGCCCGATCAGATCGCCATGACCGAGGGTGTGACGGAGACCGAGACAACGCTGGCCTTTCGCGCGTTTACCCGGCGTGAGCTTGACAGCGCCTTTGATATCGGGCTTTCCTGAAACAAGCTGCTCATGCTACGCTCCGGCGCTACGGCGCGATCACGCTTTCCACCTCGGCCAGCTGCGCCGTTGATGGCTGCGCGCGGCGTTCGGCAAGGGTAGCCACGGCAATGCCTCCCAGCAGCAGCGCGCCACCAACAAGCTGTAGCGGTTGGACAGGTTGGCGCAGGAACAGGTAAGCCAGCAAGGCCGAGCCTATCGGTTCACCCAGAATCGCCATGGTGACCAGCGTCGCCGACACATAGCGGATAGCCCAGTTGAACGCGGTATGCCCGAGGAGCTGCGGTCCGACTGCCAGGCCGAGCAGCACCAGGTACACGGCGGGCGGGAGGCCAAACAGCGACTGGCCGGCCAACATCATCCAGACCAACAAAATAACCGCGGCCGTACTGTACACAACCCAGATATAGGGCAAGATCGTAAGGCGGGTGCGCAGGCTGCGGCCGACCAGGAAATAGCCCGAGCCACAGACCGCGCCCAGCAGGGCCAGGGCATCGCCCAGCAGTGGATGGGTGCCGCCAGTACCGTCGCGGTCGCTCAAGCCGATCAGTGCCGAGCCAAGCACAGTCAGCAGCACCCCGAGCCATACCGCAAGGCCCAGCCGCTCCCGGAAAATCAGGGAGGACGCCAGCGCTACAAAGATCGGGTTCGTGGCCACGAGCGCCGTGGACGAGGCCACCGAGGTGTAGTCTAACGAGCTGATCCAGGCCGCGAAGTGGATGGCCAAAAAGACTCCTGAGCCCAGCCCCCACAGCCAGTCTCGGCGCTCCAACCGACGCAGCTCTCCTCCGGCTTTGCTCCAGGCAATCGGCGTCAAGATCAACGTGGCGAACGCAAGCCGCCCGGCCGCGATGGTGATCGGGCGCACGCCCAGCTCAATCGCGGACGTAATCAGCACCGCGGCCATGGAGACGATCAGCACACCGCCAAGCAAAACGAGATAAGGCACAAGGGTCCGATTAGGCATAGCTGGAACCTGTAGGTACATTGGCAGGGCTACACATCATCCGAGTTGGCTACGCGAGGCCGCTGGTACAGTCCACGACGGCGCCGCGCATCTGGCGGTGTGTTGACGCCCGCTCGCGTCAGCACCACCACTGCTGCTAGCACACACCCGCCGCCCGCCAGCTGCCAGCCACTCAACGGTTCCGGCGGTACGACCACGAGCCAGCCCAGGAGCGCGGCAATGACGGGCTCGATGGTGGCGACAATCGAGGCGTTCGCCGTCGGCACCTGCGCCAAGCCAAGCGTAAAGCAGGTTTGGGCGAGCAACGACGGGCCAAGCGCCACGCCGAGCAAATACGGCCACGCGCCCGGCAGGTGCAAGGGCCGCAACGACTCGCGCAGCGGCTGGGCGGCAAACAGCACCACAGCGCCGATGCCCAACGAGTAGGCCACGACCGGCCACACGTGGTAGCCCCGGCGCGTACCTTCCGCACTCCATACGCTGTAGGCCGCGTAGGATAGTCCCGACAGTAGGCCAAACAGGAGTGATGGACCGTTCACGGCTACATTCGCCGGATTGAAGATATCGGCTACAAGCGCACAGCCCACGAACGCCAGGCTGAGCGCGACCAGCTTACGACGGGATGGCGCCTCGCCCTTGAGCCACGACCACAGCATAATCCAGATTGGGGCGGTGTACAGCAACACCGCCGCGACGGCGAGTGGTCCGCTTGTGGTTGCTTGGATGTAGCTGAGAAAAAAGGCGGCTACGCCGATGCAGCCGTAGCTGGTGAAGTACAGCCAATCACGCCGGTGGACGATCAGCAGCCGTGGCCGGAATACGGCGAGATATAGAAGCAGCACCAGCGCGGCAATGCCAGCCCGATACGCGACGATTACCCCGCGCGTAAGCTGAAATTGGTCGACCAGAGCACGGTAAAAGAGGCCGATGGTCGCCCAGAAGCAGGCTGCGACAAGGACGAGGACGTAGCCTCGTAGCTGAGTGGTGGGCGACATGACGGGCAGGATACACCAAGCCTGCATGTAACGCAAAGAACGGAGATCATCAATCGGGGCCGAAGTCTTTGGCGAAGTGAGGCGCTTGCATCCGCTCATGCGCCGGGCCGAGCTGATTTCGTGCGATCAGCGCTTACGGAGCCAATCTCGTGGCTTGTTTGCCCAGCTTTCTGGTATACTCCGCCCCGATGACGACTCGAACGATTGATTCTGCTGTTGCTCCTGCGCGGCAACGCGGGATGCCGCGCTGGGTGGTGCGCTGGCTCGTGCCACTGTTGATGGCTGCCTTCGCGCTGGCCCTGTATCTGAGCACGCTGTCGGGTGTGCATACCTTTGATGCGCTCTCGTACATTCGCGATGTTGACCAACGCGCTGGCTTTTTTTTCCATCCGCATCATCTGTTGTACAGTCCTACCGGCTGGCTCTTCTGGCAAAGCTGGCGGCTCTTCGGCTATGATGCCGGCTCCGAGCTGGCGCTGGAAGTGCTCAACAGTGTAGCGGGTGCTGTGGGTGGCTTTGGCTTGTACCGCCTTGTGCTGCGCTTGACGGGCAACGTATGGGCTGCGCTCGCTGCCGGCGGCTTGCTGCTCTTCAACTATGGCCTGTGGTACTTCTCTGTCGAGGTCGAAGTATATCTGCTGGCGCTGGTCTGGCTGCTGCTGGTGCTCAGGCTGCTAATCACATTGGTAACGCGCCCTGGCCGCTGGACCGCCACGCTGCTGGGACTGTGCGTTGGCATGGCCGCGTTGTTCCATCAAACCAACGGGCTGCTTGTGCCGGTCGTGATCGCTGGTGTGGCGCTGAGCCCGGTGGGGTGGCGCCAGCGCATCAAGCAGCTGCTGCTTAGCGGCGTTGCCGCCGGTGGCGTCGTAGCGCTCGGCTATAGCTTGGTTGGCTTTGGCTACAACGGCTATCGCTCGCTCGGCGAACTGCGCGACTGGATGTTGTTCTATGTGGAGACGGGCTGGTGGGGCAACGCCGTGCGTGACCGCTGGACCGATCTGGGGGCGGGCTTAGGCAACTCGATTTCAACACAGGGCGCTTGGCCCTTTTGGCTGGCGGTGGTTGTGCTGCTGGGGCTGGGATTGCCGCAAGCGATCAGGCGGTGGCCCCGGGTTGTTGCGATCTGTGCCCTGTGGATTGCGATATTCGGCGGGTTCTTTGCCTGGTGGGAAGGCGATAACATCGAGTTCTGGATCGGCGCCCTGCTACCGCTGTGGCTGCTGGTCGGCGTCAGTGTTGCCTCCTTAAGGATTGGGCTGGCTGGACGCGTGCTCCCCGTGGTAGCGGCGGCCATGCCGTTGGCGCTGGCCTGGCATAACTTTCCTCTGGTGGAGCGCCGGGGCGATGCCAGCCAAGATTTGCAGCGTCAGATCGCAGTTATGGTTCGTGAGCAGACGAGTCCTGCCGATCTGATCGTCACGCCGGGCGGCGTGATGGAGTTGTATCTGCCGTATTACGAGCAGCGCTCTTATGTCCGAACCCTGAACGGTATCTTGTTTGAAAACAACGGCGATATTCCGGCTGCGCTCGGCCGGCTCCAGTATGAGATCGACGCGACGCTGCATGCCGGGCTGGCGGTGCTGGTGGGGCGCGAAGCGCTGGAGCTGCCGCTGGATATTTTTCAACGCTATCCCCTGCGGCAACCGGAGCTGGATGCGTTCTGGTCCACCTACCGCGCTGCGCTTCAGCCGGCGGTCATCCACAACGGCACTACGTACTATTGGCGCATCCCGAACGCGACCGAGCTGGCACGTGGCGCTGGGTGGCAGTGGCAATCGTCCCGTTTAGGATGGGAAGCAAGCAACGTCCAGGCGCCCACCTTCGATACTGAGTGGTGCTTCAATCCACAAGCTGATCCGGCGCTGCTTAGTCCCCGGTTAGATATCGATGGATCGTGGTTTCGCGCGGTTGAGGTGCGGATGCACACCACCGCCCCGCATCAGCAAGCGCAGCTCTTTTTTGCCGGCACTGATGGCGCGATGTCGGATGAGCACTCGGTGCGCTGGGAGCTTATCGCTGATGGCACACCGCAGACCTATGTCATTCCGTTGGCCGACGTGCCGGGCTGGACTGGCTGGATCACGCGGCTCCGGCTCGACCCGATCGCGGTGGGCGACGGTACCGAAGCAACTCGTACCTGTGTCGAATCATTGCGGTTGATTAAGTAGGACCGAAACCTATCGTGCGCGTATCTGCCCTTCACCAGCGGTTTATGGAGGCACTATGGCTTTGACAATGGAAGACGTCCGCAAAGTGGCGCTGCTGGCCCGGTTGCGGTTGGATGACGAAGAGCTCCAACGCATGCAGCAGCAGCTATCGTCGATTTTGGATTACATGCAGGTGTTGCAAGAAGTTGACGTCGCCGATGTGCCGCCAACCGCGCAGGTCACGGATGTGGTCAACGTGATGCGGCCGGATGAGGTTCGGCCTTCGCTGCCGCTGGAAGATGTGCTGGCTAATGCGCCGGCCCACGAGGGTGGGTATTTCAAGGTCAAGCCGGTCTTTGAGTAAGCTGCGTGCACGTTTGTGGGCCACCGACGTACGTTCGCCCGGAAAAGCCCCTCTTTCGTGGTGCAACCTTTGGCGCGTGTGGCACGTCCAATGCTCAACACATCGAGAAAAAGGAACGTTGCCATGAATCGACGATTGGGGAACCAAAACTGGATCTATATCTTTGCGCTGGTCGGCGTGTTGGTTGCGATCTATGTCGTGTATCAGTTTTTGACCGCCGGCCTCCAGGCATATATCGCGCTTATCGCCGGGGTAATGCTGCTGATCGGGAATTTACCGGAGCTGGCACGTGCGCTGCAGCAGCGGCAATGGGGCTCGGCGGTGCATAATACTTTGATTGGCTTAGCGTTGGTCAGCTACTTTGTCGGCGAGATCGTGCTGAAGCTGCTGTTCTGGCCGCTGGCGATCTTGCTGCTCTTCCTGGCGCTGCCGCTGACGCTCAACCGGGTCGGCGTAGCGCGGGCGTATGCCAATGCTGGACGAAATGTTGTAAGCCAGGCTCGACAGCTGCTGCGCCTGCGTCAGCGCACGCTGTAATCAGCGCATTCACCATCTGGAGAACAACGAGTGGCCCTAGGCCACTCGTTTGTTGTGTGCGATCAGGGTTTGGCTACGGTTACAGATTCTCCAGCGCTTCTCGCATGGCAGATTGTATTATTAGCGGTCGCTAGCCAGGTAACAATCAAAGCACAAATGGCTGGCGCCTTGTTCTGACCTCAATGGTGCGGTCGTCACGCAGTGCGGGTGGAGCGAATGGTTAACAAACTCGTGCCTGTCGGCGAAGCACTTGCCCACAAACGATGGCAAGCAGGCCAACCAGGAGCAGAATTAACGTATGCTCAGTGTCAACACCCGCCTGCGGGAGTGCTGCCTGTCCTTGACGTTGCTGGCTTTGATTAGCTGCCACAGGCGTCACAGCGTTCGTTACGACCTGAATATTCGCGAGCCGTCCCGTTGCCGCAACTGTGTAAATTTTTCCCGCTTCGAGGGTTGTATTGGGTAACTGCACAATTACCGTATTCTGGCCTGTAGCTACGAGACGTAAATTGTAGGTGCCCGCATCAACAGCTTGATAGGCCGTAGCTTCCGTGAACGCTAGGTCCGTAGCCAAGGTAGGGCCATTGACGATCTCGACATTGGCTCCCGGCGCGTCTGGTGATAGATGGATGAGCCGGACATGTGCCTTCTCCGCTGGCGGTGGTGAAAGATCATCCGTGTACACCTCCACAGCCACATTCTTCTGCCCAACTGCGGCCACGCTATACGCCTTGCCGGCTTCGAAGGTTGCTGCCGAGGTTAGGAGCGCGGCGGATGCATCCTGGCCGGCAGGAACCACGGCGACTTGGCGCTGACCTGCTGGGACGTCGAGGTAATCACTTATGGATGGGAAAGGCACATTGGCCAAAACCCGCTGACCATCGAGCAGGATGTCAACTGGCGGCATGTCCTGCGACGCATGAATAATGCGGACCCGTGCTGTATTGGACTGCGCTTGAACATTCCCGAAACTCGCCAATACTCCAAGCACGAGAAGTACATAACCTCGTATCCACAACTGTCGCCGTCCCATACGTCCTCCTTGTAGTATGCGGTGGATCGTTACCTCGCGAAGCGCTCGCCAATGAGATTGTCGAAGCTGGCCTCTCCCTGCCCATCCTGTGCGGCAAGCACCACGCCATAGTGACTCCTCACGTTTCCTGGTGGTATTGAAAAGTCTGTCAGCAGTTGACCATTCGCTAAGAGTTGCACCGTTGCCCCACGTCGCGTCACCTGGAGGTGGTTGGAAACGCCATCGCCTACCGTCAGAGCTGCTGTCGCTGTCCACTCAATCACATCCGTGTGGGTGCCAGTTGCTTGATCGTACATCTGGACAGTGTACGTCCCATCAGGGCGAATCAGGAAGCGGAAGAAGCTAGCGGGCTCGACTCCCAGGAAAGTGATGCCGGCGGCCCCTTTGCTTACCGCAACATCAGCACTCACGTCATAGCTATCAGTATCGATAGCTGAAGAGAAGCCAATGCTGGGCTGCCCGTCGAGCATAAGCCGATACTTTCCATCTACGTATTTCGCACTCCAGGTTGGCGTCCGCTCCACAATCCATTCGCCAGTATCAGAGTTGAAGGTAGCCTCAACAAAGCGGTCTGGTGCTGTGGTTGCGTCTGGAGGTTGGTCCTGTACGGCGGTGGTCGACGCGAGCGGCAGTGCTGAGGGGGGGATTGGTGATGGTGTGGTGTCTGGTGTGACCTCGACCTGTGTTGGTGACGCTGCAGGTGTACCGTCACTAGCGCCCAGAATGCTGGTGCGGCGAGTTGGGGTAGGTGTTTCCCGCTCGCTTATGAGCGTCTCGTTCGGCTGTTGCAATGATGAAAGCTCTGGATTGCTGAGCGTTGGATTGGGTGGGGGCAGACTTGCCGTGTCACCCGAGGTTCCAAATAGTGTAGCTGTTACATAACCCCCGGTCATGCCTGTGACAAGCCATAGCATCAGTATGCCTACCATACGCAAGCGTGCGTCTGACCTTCCTTCCCGTGGCAAACGCTTGTTGTCTTTATCGGTCTGGACGTTCGTTGCGGAGGGTATCATTGATGCAGTGTTTCCAGGGCGAGATATATCCGCAGCCGCTGGGGAGGCTTCCTGATCGACGGTTAACGCCTCAGGCGTTGCCTCCACTTCATGAGCTGGTTCGGCCGTCCTATCCGCTGCTGATAGGTTAGAGTTACTCTTGGTAGCCTCTATCTCGTTTTGAAGCAGGACGCGCGGCAGGAACACAGTCCAACGTGCGCCATCGTAGTCGGCGGGCAACATACCCCCTTCGATACGCTCCCTAACGGTTGTTTCGCTTACACCAAGCAATCGCGCCGCCTCAGCCACAGAGCATCGAAGCATTCCCGCAAATTCACTAGCATCATTTGGCGGCGGGTAATGTTCTGTCATTATCCCTCACGTGTTTGACTCGCTGTACAAAACCTTGATCGCGGACTGTCATACGTCGTTGTCTGGACTGTAATAGGATATGTTATGACGTCAAAGGCATGCATTACCGCGAACGTACACTCCTGATTAGTCTACTATACCGCAAAGTGTATGATTAAGTGTCGAGAAGCCTGATCAAGACACGTTGCCCTGTTTCTCACATTCGCATCAATATCCAGTCGCCATAGTGGTGGCGTGCTAGCACCTCTCACCCTCGGTCTCGGAGAGCTTCCAACAAAAGGTGGTCTTCGTTGTCCTTTGAACCAACCTATGGCATACTGCCGTGCATGACCCACCAAGCACAGCCTAGGGAGCGTAAGCCGCCCACATTTGCGGATTACGGCGACAACTATTTTGTTACGCTATATGGCGAGGCTCCTCAACAAACGCTGATCGATCGCGGGCGAGATTGGCTTATCCGCCGGCTGGTGGCGAAGTATGCCAGCGGAGGCCGGCTGTTGGAGATTGGCTGCGGCTTCGGCTACCTGCTGAGCAGCTTTTCCCGGGCAGTCCCGGCTCAATGGCAGCTGCACGGTACCGACATCTCCGCCCATGCCGCCGCCGTGGCGCAACGTCGGCTCCCGCACGCCGCGATTGTGGCGGCGGATATTCAGCAGGGTATTCCTTTTAGCGGCCAGTTCGATGCGCTGATTGCGGTGAATGTGCTGGAGCATCTGCCAGCTCCGGCAACGGCGGCTGACGCGATCGCCGCCGCCATTCGTCCAGGCGGTATTGTGGTCGCGCACCTGCCCACGATCAGCAGCCAGCTGAGCGGCTGGATTTATGCCCGAACCTATGAAAGCGACCCGACCCATGTGTACCGGCCATCCGGCGAGGCGTTCAATCAGCTGTTTGAGCAGGCAGGCTTTCGGACGCTGGAAGCCAGCTACTGTCCGTTTTGGCCGGCGGCGCTGTGGCACTGGTTGAAGCCCCATCCAGCCTACCTTGCTGTGTTTGAACGACTGTGACGACGTGCCTGCGTGTGCTGCTTGGGAGGGCGCAGAGAAGCGTCGCTCGTTTTGCTGCCGGCGGCACGTTGCGATCCAGCTCTTGATCGCGCCCCAGCCCCGGCGCCGCTGTGCTGCTCCCTTTGCAAACCCGTGGTCCGTTTGCCGGACGATGGCATTGCCGAGTGGAGCGCTTTAGTGCAGCCCTTGCATATGCTGAGCTAACGCCGAGATTGTGGTTGCCCCGACCTCGCGTATAATGATCCGCAAATAAGCATTGCGGCGGGTCGCCTCGTGCGCCCATCAACTGCCGGTCCAATGTCCGTTGTCTTGACAAGGAGTATACATGTCTTTGCTGCCAACATCATATATTGCCCAGATAGCCGAGCATGAAGGTCAGCAGGTGACACTGGCCGGTTGGGTGTATAACAAGACCGAAAAAGGCAAGCTAGTTTTTATCCAACTTCGCGACGGCACCGGTGCGATCCAGGCCGTTGTTTTCAAGAAAAATGTGAGTGACGAAGCTTTTGCTGCGGCTAAATCACTCACCCAAGAGTCTTCGGTGTATCTGACAGGTACTGTGCGGGCAGATGAGCGCGCGCCCGGTGGCTTCGAGCTGGACGTCAAGGATCTGCGGGTCGAGTCGCTGGCGCATGAATACCCGATCACCCCCAAGGAGCATGGTACCGAGTTTTTGATGGCCCATCGACATCTGTGGGTCCGCTCGGCGAAGCAGCACGCGTTGCTGCGTATCCGCCACGAGGTTATCGCCGCGGCGCAAGACTATCTCAACCGCAATGATTTCGTCCGCTATGATACGCCCATTCTCACTCCGGTTGCCGCCGAAGGCACGACCAATCTTTTTGCGACCGAGTATTTTGATCTGGGGCCGGCCTACCTGGCCCAGACGGGTCAGCTCTACGTTGAGTCGGGGATGTTGAGCTTTGGCAAGGTGTACTGCTTCGGCCCAACCTTTCGCGCTGAGCGCTCCAAGACGCGGCGCCATCTGACCGAGTTTTGGATGATCGAGCCGGAAGTAGCGTTTGCAGACCAGGAAGACAACATGGTGCTGCAAGAACATTTTGTGTCGGCGATTGTGCAGCGGGTGCTGGAACGCCGTGGCGCCGACTTGGCGACTCTGGAGCGCGATACCTCAACGTTGGAGCAGATCAAGCCGCCGTTTCCGCGCATCAGCTACGATCAAGCGGTCGAAATGATCAACAACGCCGCACGTGATGGAGTGACGGTGCCGCCCGAAGATCAGCCCGTACCGCCGATCACCTGGGGCGAAGACTTTGGCTCGCCCCACGAGACGTTTTTGGCGGCCCAATTCGACCGGCCCGTCTTTGTCGTCAACTACCCAACCGAGGTCAAAGCCTTTTATATGCAGCCGGTCGCTGGACGACCCGAAGTCGTGCATTGTGCTGATTTGCTGGCGCCCGAAGGCTACGGCGAGATCATCGGCGGGTCGCAGCGCATCCACGACGCCGACCTGCTTGAGCGCCGGATTCGGGAGCATGGCCTTAATCCGGAGCATTACCAGTGGTATCTCGACCTCCGGCGCTACGGCACGGTACCGCATTCGGGCTTTGGCATGGGCATTGAGCGCTGTACCGCCTGGATTGCAGGCACTCGCCATATTCGCGAGACAATTCCCTTCCCGCGCCAGCTGTACCGCATCTATCCATGATACGGAGCTCTGGCTGCCGGCAGGCTGTTGCCCTTGGGCGCTGCAACATGAGCAGCGCCCGTTGTTTTTTTGCACTGGGCAAGCTGATGCCGTTCGTCAGTGATGCTAACAATGAGCAGAGACGTATGGAGCAATGCTCGTCCTTGCAGTGCCAACGCCTGAGGGTTATTAGGTACAATAGTGCGAGTATGCGAAGATATCGAGATTTGAGCATCCAATGAGGCAATTGCCACGGTTCAGTCGTTCAGCACCTCAGCGTGCCGCCCAGGCGCTCTTTGCGTGCTTGTTCGGGATTTATTTGCTCACCAGCAGTGGCCACAACTACGCGATTGACGAAGAGCTGATGTTCGAGGTCACGGAAAACTTGGTGCTGCACGGTGGCTTTGCCCTGAATGCCGGCAGCGCGGCTGAGCCAGCGCAGTATAGCCAGTACGGGCCAGGCCAATCGATCGCTGCGCTGCCATTGTATGGCCTTGGTCGTGCGCTCGCCCGCATGTTCCCGACCCAAACATATGCATTTTTGACGCGAGCCGTCGTCGGTTGGTTCAACCCGCTGATCACGGCGGCCGTCGCGGCGCTCCTGTACCAAGCAGTGTGTATGCTCGGCTATCGCCACCGGGTCGGCCTGGCCACTGCACTGCTGTATGGACTGGGCACCATGGCATGGCCGCACAGCAAAACATTCTTTGCGGAGCCGCTGACGGCACTGCTGCTGTTTGCGTCCTTTGTGATCCTGCTGCGTCTGCGTCACGCGCTCGCTGCGTCCGCGCCACAGCTGTGGCTGGTAGCAATATCGGGACTGCTGGCGGGCTTGGCGCCCAGCGTCAAAGTTCAGACGGGGGTGGCGCTGCCGGTGCTGGCGCTGTATGCAACGCTAGCCGCGTTTGGCACGCCCGCATGGAGCTGGCGGCGCGGCATCGTCAAAGCGAGTGTATGGAGCGCTGGAGCGGGCCTAGGGCTTGGCCTGCTTGCGCTGTACCAGTTTGTGCTCTTCGGCAGCGTGCTGCAAACCGGGTATGGCAGCAGCGTGTGGAGCGATTTTAACGCGCCCTTTTGGGAGGGCTTCAACGGGCAACTGTGGAGCAGCGGTCGCGGCATTATCTGGTACGCTCCCCCATTGCTGCTGCTGCCGGCCGGACTATGGCTATTCCGGTCGCGTGACCCCCACGTAGCGCTGCTGTGCCTGTTGATGGCGCTGTCGCATCTGCTGCTCTACGCCAAGTGGGTGGCGTGGGATGGCGCGGGCGCGTGGGGACCGCGTTTTTTGAACACGGTGCTGCCGTTTATGGTGCTGCCACTTGCCGCCTTTTTGGAAACGCTGCGTGGCTGGCGCACGCCTGGGCGCACAAGTCTCCTGCTCGCGGTGGTGCTGTTGACTGTGCCGGTGCAGGTTGCTGGACTGACGATCAACATGAACGCATTTTTCAGCGCAACGCGTTCGGCCGAGACGAGCTATTACCGCATCGCCGACTCGGCGATTGTGGGGCATTTGCGCTTTGCGACGCGCCAGCTCCGCACACTGTACAACCTGCATGTTGCGCCCAACAGCGTTGTGCTGCGCGACGGCTTTGACTACAGCGAGGGTCGTCCGGCGCAAGTTCCCCGCTGGACCCTGCCCGCAGCCACAATTGCGGTGCGTGCCCAATCGTTTGTTGCGGCGGTAACACTGGCGTTAGATAGTTGTGCGGTACAACCGGGGCCCGCGCAAGTTACGCTTGAAGTTGGTCAGCAGCCGCTGGTAGTAAGCCATCAGCCATGTCCGCCGCGGTCGTACCATCTGCTGGTTCCGTCCAAGAGCAATACCGTACGGCTTGGCGCAACAGCGTGGGAGCCCAGCGCGGTTGGCATTCAGCGCGACGGGCGGCTGGGTGTCTTGCTGCGGCATGTGTCCGGTGACGCCGCGGGCCGGGCGCTTGTGGTTCAGGGCGAGCTTGTGCCCATCCCACCCATGCCGGCAGGTCAGTCTTCGCTGCGGCGTTGGACCAGCGATCACCGCCTGGGACATTGGGATTTCTGGTGGTGGTATTTAGCCCATAGCCCCCTTTCAACGGAGCTGCAAGTATTGCTCGGCGGCCTGTGGCTGACAGTCGGGCTTGGCGCAATCGCCTGGGGGGTGAGACAGCGGTTCTAGCGCCCGAAGTGCAGGCGGCGCTCGTGGTATCATGATTGTATGGCTACAACAAGTACAACTTTGCGGCAGTCTTCGCGGCTGTCGACTATTTTTGGGCGTCTTGCTTTGATGGCGGTTATTGTCGGCGCGCTGATCATCCTTTCGACGCCGCTGCGCACAATCAATCCGCTGCAGCTACGGATCGCGACCAATATTCTCTTTTTTGTCGCGTTAGGCCTGGCCGATGAATGGTTGTTAGCTCCCGTGCTGAACCGCTGGCCTTTGGCGCGCACGGCGGTGCTGGTGGTGGAAACGCTGGTGCTGGGCTGGTTCTTCTCGCCGGGACGCGTCAATCCCGTTCATAAATTCTTGTTCTTTACCCACATCGGACCGTTTTTTGGCGCCGTCTTTGTTGGTGCGCTGCTGGTCAGCGCCATGCGCTGGTGGCAGACGCGGCGCCAATAAGCGCAAGCTCCCAAACACAAAGAACCGCCGGGCCGATGGCGACCTGACGGTTTTTTGTTTTAACGATGCTGCGCTCGGTTACAATCCGCGTACGGTTGTCTCGTCGCGCACCGCCTCAACGCCGGGTATGTCGCTCACAACTGCGACGATGTTGTCCGTGTCGTCCAGGTCGTCGACCATGCCGCGTAGGGTAATGGTGCCGTGAACCGTGACGATCTGCAGCCGGTCAGCGAGATGCGTGGTCGTGCTGTCATTGAGCAATGCCCGTCGTACTCGTGCAACCATGTCGTCTTCGGCGGTGCGGCCGGAATCGAAGCCGCCGTAGGTGTCGTCCTCCTGGTCAGCGTCCAAAGCCGTGCCCGCAGCTACTTGAATGCTCTCGGGATGGTCGGGGTCGATCTCGATCGGCGGGTCGATCGGCGGGACATACGTGAGGCCTTCCTCGACCGCAACCATTGCGTCATCGGTCTCGCCCTCACGCAGCTCAAGGGATTCGAGCAGCGAAAGTGACTCGCTGGACTCGCGCCGCTCTTGATTGACGTCTGTTTCGCCCTGGTAGACGTCGGTCATGGTGATATCCTGCGTCTGCTCGACATCCTCGTCGTCGAAGTATCCTGTCGCATCCGCGTGCGTTCCCGCCAACTGCTCCAGAAATTCGGTGCTGTCACCCTGATCCTGATCGGGAGTTGGATCGGGACGTGGCTCCATCGATACATTGTGTTGTGGTGTATGTCCGGCTGGAATTGGACCCTCACGGTCTGTCATAAAACCTCCATAAGCCTGCATCATCAACAAACGTCCGGCCGCAAGCGTATCAGGCCATGCCCACACTCCTTGGGCTAAGCCTCGGCCGGTTTCTCCGGGCCGACGATAACGTTCAGCGCCCGCGGCAACAGCTCAAAGGTCGAGGGCTCGTTGCCGACCAGCTCGCCATCCGCGTTGAACCACATCTTTGGCTGCGAGTCGACGCGCAACTTCCGCGCGCGGCGAAACAAGAGCCGCTCGTCGTCGACATGCTGGCCGAGCATAATTTTTGGCGCCACCAGCGCTAGCTGTGATAACGACGCCGCGGGCACAATCATCACGTCGAACAGCCCGTCGTCCAGCTCGGCTTGCGGGGCAATTGGAATGCCACCGGCGACAAATCGGGCATTGGCGACCACAATGTTATACGTTTTGACTTCCTGCTGCTCCTCGTCGTCAAAGGTAAGATAAGTGTGATAATCGGTGAGATCCGGCAAGGCCATGGCCGCCGAGCGCAGATACGCGAGCGGGCCCCAGGCACGCTTCATTTCAGCTGTGAGCTTCTCGTCGACCAGCCCACTGAATCCGCCAGCCGAAACGTTGATGAAATAGCGCCTTTCATCGCTGGTCACAGACACAACGTCGATCGCCATTGCGCGGGCCTCATCCAGCACCTTCAGCGCCGCGTTGCGCTCGGTGGGAATGTTGACCGAGCGCACAAAGTCGTTGCCGGTACCCAGCGGAATAATGCCGAGGCGGGCTTGCGCAAAATCAGTCGCCAGGCCATTGACCACCTCATTGATCGTGCCATCACCGCCCGCTGCCACGACCAGCTCGCATCCATCGGCAACTGCTTCGTGGGCCAGACGCTTTGCGTCGCCCGGCGACGAGGTGGTTTTAACAGTGGTGATCCCCAAGCGGCCCAGGCCGTCGATCACAGTTTGGACATCAGTTGCAGTGCCGGCCTGCGGGTTGATGATCGCCCATGCCTGCATAGCTATAACAGCCGGCCACGGCGGCGTCCACGACCACCGCTGCGTAGAGCTTTGATCAAAGCAACCAGCAGAATTGAACCGATGACCGCCCAGAGCATCGAGAAGTTGTAGGCTGTGGTCGGCAAGAGCAGCGATACCGGTAAGTACTGGGGCAAGCCGAGCTGATTAGCCAAATAGCTGCCTAGATAAGCGCCGATCACGCCGACAACGATCGACACAACGAAGCCGCCAGGGCTAAAGCCAACAATAAACTCCGCGATTACGCCACAAATGCCGGCAATCACCAGCAAAATCAAAAGTTCAATTAAGCCCATTAGCGCCTCCCTGTGCGCGGAGCGAATTCGCTCGGCCCATTTTCATCAGTGTCCAGGATCGTTGAATCGTGAGCGCGCGGCGGATCGCCCAGGTTGAGCAGCCGTGCCGCAAACCAGGCAATCGTCAGGGTTGGTACTGGCTGGGTAAAAGGCACGATCGCTTCAAACGCGGCGACATTCCGGAGCGCCTGGAGCTTGAAGCGGTTCAACACGATCCACACAAGCGGCGCTGCGAACATATCAAGCCCGAGATCAAGCAGATCCAGGCCGACTACCAGCCCAAGCGGTACAGCGCGCACCGTGGTGAAAAAGTCGGCGTTCGGCGGCAGCTTGATGCGCCGCAGGCTCCGCCAAACGATGGCCAGCATGATCGCGCCGAGCACAACGCCGATCAACAACAGGCTCAGGAGCACGAAACCAAATGTGCGTAGCGAGTCATCCATGCTGGACCGCCCAGTTGTGCTTCATGATCTGACGGCAGATCCCTGCCAGTCTTATCCCCCGGCATCCTGCTGCGTGACTGCTCGCCGCTGGCGATACCATAGCCATCCTGCCGCGCCGAGTCCGAGCAGCAGCATAGCAGCCAGGGTAGCCAGCTCGAGCCGCGCACCGAAACGTGGTTGTCCAGCCCATTGGTCAAGGACACGAAACGGAACAGTGAGTGGTGCCGTCAATGCCAGGACGAGTGCCAGCCATGGATTGTCCGGCCGCCCGGCAAAGAGCAAGGCTACCAGGCGCAACAACAGCAGGCCTTCCAGCAGGCCAAACAGCACTGCTCCAATGTTGCTTTTGATCATTGCTATACCAAAACCTATGCCAGGCTTCCTGCTGCCCAACAAAGCTATGAATCATAACGCCAAGGAGCCAAAAGCATCTGCTTTAGCAACCTTGGCGTTGTGCTGAAATGGTTAGCGGAGTGTGGAGGGCAGGATCTTAAGCTGGTTGCGATACTTGGCCACCGTCCGGCGCGCAACGTCAAAGCCCCGCTCCCGCAGCATCTCAACCAACTCCTGGTCGGTCAACGGCCGCGCTTCTTTGGTCACCAGCTCCAGCAGCACGTCCTTGATGCTCAGCGAGGCCGTGAAAAAGTGGCTGAACGGAATCACTTCGTGCGATGGAATCTGAACGTGCTTGTTGGCGGTCGCGCGGCTAACTGTCGACTCGTGCACGCCAATCGCCCCGGCAACTTCGGCCCGCGTTAACGGTTCCAGATGGCGCACACCGTGTCGCAAAAATGGCTCCTGACGCTCGATCAGGTAGGTCGCGATGCGGCGGATCGTTTCGCGGCGCTGGCGCAGGTTAGTCAGAAAGAGCTGGGCGCGGCCCACAAACTGCGTCAGGTGGTCCTTTTCTTCCATCGACACGCCCGCCTCGTTGCCGCGCATAGCCTGGCGCGCCAGCTCCTGGTACAGCGGGTTGAGGCGCAAAAAGTAGCGCTGGCTTTCGACGACCTCCGCTACCAGGCGGCCTTCCTCCTCACGGATAATAACATCGGGCGTAAGATAGGCGGTCTGGGTCGGGCTGACGGTGCCGTCGATATTGCCCCGCTCCAGCGGATATGGCCGCAGATACTGGCGGATAAAATCACGAGCAGCCACGACCTCGTCGTAGGTGATGCCAAGAGCTTGAGCAATTGCGCCATACCGATGCTCGCCCAGATCAAGCCAATGGTTGCGGATGATCTGCTCGACGTGCGGTTGCGTTACACCTTCCTGGCTGAGGCGGCGCAGCTGCAGCAGCAAACATTCAGGTACGTTGCGGGCGCCGACGCCGACGGGGCCAACATCTTGCAGCTTGCGGAGCACTCGCTCAGCACGCTCAAGGTCGATGCCCAACGTGGCTGCCACGTCCTCCAACGTGCCTTCCAGATAGCCCTGGTCGTTCAAGCTGCCAATCAGATACTCGCCAATGAAATGATCTTCCTGTGCCAAACTGGCGCGTAAGTCGCGCAGCAGGGATTCGCCAAGCGACGGTGGCGCTGCTACCAACATTAACGGATCGAACTCGTCATCCTCCAGCGGCCCGGTATAATCGTCGCGGTCGGCCTCGATCGTCCGCATGTCTTCTTGCAAACAATGCATACAGGTGGTGCCGCTGTATGGGCGACCACAGCGCTGGCAGAGCTCTTCTTGCGGCTCGGTCACCTCAAGCGCCGGGTTATCTTCCAGCTCCTGCTGGATCATCTGCTGTAGTTCCAGCGTCGAGAGGATCAGCATATTGTTCAACGCGATAAGCGCCGGGGATGCTTTCATCTGCATCTGCGGCGTCATCTGCATCCCCATCGACATATCCATCATGGGTTGTTCGCTCCTCATAACATTCGGTGCTTACATCAAGTTAAAAAATCTATGCATATTATAGCAGTATCCAGAGGTTACCTTGAGGCGATGCCAAGCCGCCAGTAAGCATAATCAGTGCCACGATGCGGCCTGGTGAACCAAGTGTGTTAAACTGCGGTGAGAATGGCAGTTGCAAAGGAGCCCGCAGTGCAGGCAGCATCAACCAAAACAGCGATTCAGGCGGTACAGCAGTTTGGCGCCGATATTCAGGCGCAGATCGGTCGCGTTGTCGTTGGCAAGACGGAGATCGTGGAGTTGCTGCTGGTCGCCTTGCTGTGCGAAGGTCATGTGTTGCTGGAAGATGTCCCGGGTACGGGCAAGACAACGCTGGCGCGGGCCCTCGCGCGTACGCTTGACTGCGAGTTTCGGCGCATGCAGTTCACACCGGATGTGCTGCCCACTGATGTTACGGGCTTGTCGTATTTCAATCAGAAGCTGGCCGACTTTGTGTTTCGACCTGGTCCGATCTTCGCGCAGATTGTGCTTGCCGACGAAATCAATCGTGCGACGCCGCGCACTCAGTCGGCGCTGCTGGAGGCGATGCAGGAGCGCACCGTGACGCTGGATGGCGAGACGCGCCCGCTGCCGCGGCCATTCCTGGTGCTGGCGACACAAAACCCAATCGAGCTGGAAGGTACATTTCCGCTGCCCGAGGCGCAGCTCGACCGCTTTCTGCTCAAGCTAAGTCTTGGCTATCCGACGGCGGAAGAAGAAGACAGCATCTTGCTGCGCCATGGGAACGCCGATCCGCTGGCTGAGATGCAGCCCATCGTGCGGGCAGACGAGCTTCATGCCCTGCAAAGAGCAGTTGCCCATGTCGCTGTCAGCGACGTGGTGCGACAATATCTGGTTGCATTGGTGCGTGCCACGCGCACCTCGGACGATTTGGAGCTGGGCGCTAGTCCCCGTGGCTCGCTCGCGTTGTACCGCGCCAGCCAAGCCTACGCCGCACTGAATGGCCGTCCATTTGTGCTGCCTGACGATGTGAAGCGCCTGGCAGTGCCGGCCCTGGCGCATCGCCTGGTGCTCCAGCCGGAAGCCCGCCTACGCAGCCGCTCGACCGCCACGATTGTGCAGCACATCGTGGAGCGCGTGCCGGTTCCGGTTGAGTAGCGGCCGAGAGCTGCCCCAGCGTTGCGCCGTGCCTGTATGTTGGCAGTCCACCACTGGACTTTAGCCGCAGTGGTGGATGTGTCCTTGTGCGGAGGTAATGTTTAGCCCTGAGACTGTGCCGAAAAGTCGCGCCTGCCTGTATCGTATGGCTACAACGTAACTCCCTTTACCTGGTGGGTTACGCAGCTATAGATAGTGAGGTTATAGATTAGGCGGGAGGTGGCACAGTGCAACATATCTACGACCTTGAACTGCTGGCAGCCTCTCGTCAGGCTATGCTGCTCAAGGAAGCCGAGCAGATGCGTCGAGCGAAACAAGTCGGCCAGGATTCAGCTGTTCCGCAGCTTGCAGGCTTGCATTCAACTTTGGTTAGCCTTTGGCGCTCCCTCAAGACCTTCGGCAACCTGCGCCTGCGTCGTAGTCCCAATCGTGCGGCTTAAAGCGCGACGACGCGACGGATAGACCTGTCACAGGAACATCAATCGATACATCAGACGACCGCTTGCGATTATGACGCAAGCGGTCGTAGCTTGCGAAGCGTATCCACAAGGTGATCGACGGTCGCTGGCGCCAGACGATCCGGTGAGCGGGCCAGAAATGCAAGGACTTCGTCTGCCCGGATGATCGGCACCGTTGGTGCTTCAAGTGTCAGCTCTACCTTGGGGTGAGTGAAGACGACCAGCGGCTGTACGTGCTGCGGGAGGCGGCGTTGCGCCAGAAAGCGTTGGAGTGCCTCTGCAGCGCGGCGCGCCTGCTGCGATGGATTACCGATATGCCCCGATCGCGGTATCCCGCCCGCGCCCAATCGCGCATAACCCCAGGCATCGCCGACACATTGCACCATGCCTACATGATGCTTGGCCTCGATCGCCCAGATGCCGCGCGGCCCGACGAGGACATGGTCGATGTCGGCTCGTGCGCCCGGCACAGGTACGCCGTTGAGCAAGGTATACGTGTCGGGCAGTGCGCGAAGCAGCTGAGGTAGGACGGCTTCGCCCGCCGCGCCGGCCCGCTTGATCGCAATATCGCGCTCTTTTGGGCCGGCCACTGCCACCACCCCCAGCAGCACCAGCGCGATCAGCCCTCCGCCGCCAACTGCCAGGGCCATCTGCGTTCGTCCCATAAACACAAGCAGTCCGACACCCAAAACCATGAGCGTGAACAGCCCCCAGCTGAGCGGCTTCAACAACACCCGCCGCCGGACGCTGCTGGCTTCCAGCGCCGCAACCTGATCGGCAACGTGGCTGGTAATGGTGAATGTTCTCATGTTCCGGCTACACTTTAGAGTGTTGGACAACCTAGTGCCGGCCAGGGGCAGACCCGTAGATCTGCCCTGGGCCGAGGTTTGCCCGCAAGCGTATGAGATCGCGGCAGATGTGACGCTACCGCAGCCGTTCCGCCAGGTACGTTTGCAGCTCCCGGATCGGCACGCGCTCCTGCGCCATGGTGTCTCGGTCGCGCACCGTAACGGTATCGGTGAGCGCCGAATCTTTGCCCTCCCCCAGCGTGTCGAAGTCCACAGTGATGCAAAACGGCGTGCCGATCTCGTCTTGGCGGCGGTACAGCTTGCCGATCGCCGCGGTGTCGTCATACACCGTGCGCATATTGCCCGAGCTTTGCAGCTGTCGCCGGATGCGCTTGGCCGTAGCCACGATCTGCTCGTTGTTCTTTTTGAGCGGCAGCACCGCCACCTTTATTGGGGCCAGCGCGGGCTTCAGCTTCAACACCGTGCGGAAGAACTCGTCGGCGACGGGCTCGGCCTGCCCCCGCAGCTTTTTGCCAACTTCGATATTTTCCGCTCCCGGCAGTGCCAGCAGCGCCGCGACTCCGGCGAGATTGTGCTCGAGGTCACTGCCGATGCGTTCCCCGGCCTCCATGATCGCTTGCTTGTGGCTGGCCGACAGCTTGTCGTTGCGTCCCACCGATTTAAGGAACGCCGCGAGTGCCTCCTCGACCGGCTTGAGCCGCTCGGCCGGCACGGCCTTGACCTGCTCTTCGTTATACGCATCCGACAGCACCGCCAGGCAGCCTCGATCCACGCCCGCGGATGGCTCGATCACAAACGGAACGATATGCTGCTTCAGCTCTTGGTCGAAGTAGCTCAGCCGCTCCGTGCTGTGGGTATTCGGGTTGACGCGGGCCTGCAGATTGAGCTTGTCCTGGTCCTTGGTATGCGAGCCCAGGTCATAGTCGCTGCGGCTGGCAATGCCTTCCAGCTCCTCCGCGCCAATCGTGGGAAACTTGTAAAAGACATCAAAGGTGCGCTTGGAGTAGTGCGCGAGGTCAGCCTTGGGCACGTCGTACACGCTCAGATTGGCGCGTGATACACCGACGCTGTCCCACCATTGCAGCCGATCTTCGAGCCAGCGCTCGTGCCAGGCCTCGTCTTCGCCCGGCCTGACGAAGTACTCGATCTCCATCTGCTCAAATTCGCGCACTCGAAAGATGAAGTTGCGCGGCGTGATCTCGTTGCGAAACGCCTTGCCGATCTGGGCGATCCCGAAGGGCAGCTTGCGGCTGGTCGAATCCAGCACATTCTTGAAGTTGACGAAGATGCCTTGGGCGGTTTCCGGGCGCAGATACGCAAACGACTCGGGGTCGGGAACGGGTCCGATCTGCGTTCTAAACATCATGTTGAACGGCCGTGGCTCGGTCAGATCGCGGGAGCCGCAGTTGGGACATGTGTCGCCGATGTGGTCGGCCCGCCAGCGCATGTTACAGGACCGACAATCCACCATCGGGTCCACAAACGTTTCTTCATGCCCGGAGTAGCGCCACGTGAGCTTGTTCATCAAGATCGCCGCGTCAACGCCCTCCATGTCGTCGCGCTCCCACACGTTGGCCCGCCACCAGGCCAGCTTCAGATTGTTTTTCAGCTCAACGCCGAGCGGACCATAGTCGTAGGTGCCTTGGAGTCCCCCGTAGATCGCGGAGCCAGGAAAAATAAAACCCCTTCGTTTACATAACGACACGATCTGGTCCATTGTTTGCGCGGGCATTGCAGCCTCCTTTGGATTGCCCCTGGAGAATCAAAGGTCCCCAGGCGGCGGTAAGGGCGTATCGTCGTACGCCGGTACGTGCCACCTGGGGACGATGCAGGGTGCGGCTTTAGCGCTTGCTGCCGCCCCGATTCACCGCGGTTCCACCCCAGTTGCGTTCAGCTAGGCCTAGTTCCCGCGCCAAACGCCGCTCAAACAAACAATTCGGCTCCACAGCGCCATTCCTCGTCGTTGTGTTGCCGGCTTGCACCACCCGCCGGCTCTCTGGAAACACGCGAACAAGTACTCCTCTGTTTCGTCGCCGGATCCAAGGATAGCATAGGCCATGCGTCGGATCAAGACTGTTGTCCGCCGCTTAGAACAACATGCTCCTAGCTTTCGATCTCCGCGAGCACTTTTTGGCGCTTGGCGCTCTTGTCCTCGTTCTGCCCCATCTGCTGGTAAATCTGGGTCGTCGAGATCGACGCATGACCAAGCAGCTGCTGCACCGAGCGCAGATCCGCGCCGTTGGCCAGCATATGCGTGGCAAACGAGTGGCGCAGCGTATGCGGTGTCAGCTCATGTACGCCAAGCTGGCTGGCGTAGCGCTTCAAGATCAGCCAAAAACCTTGCCGGGTCAGCCGCTTGCCGCGATGGTTGAGGAACAAGGCACTATCGACCTGGCGGCTGCCACGCGCCAGCTGCGGCCGAGCGATGTCAAGGTATTCTTCGACGGCGGTAACGGTCGACGCGCTGATCGGCAGCTGACGCTCCTTGTTGCGTCCATTGCAGCGCACACACTCGGCTTCAAGGTTGATGTCGTGCTGATCCAGCGCCACCAGCTCAGACACGCGCATACCCGTGGCATACAGCAGCTCCAGCATCGCTTTGTCACGCAACGCTTCAGGGCCAGACGAACGCAGCGGCAGCTCAAGCAGTTCATCCACCTGGACCACCGAGATCGCCACTGGGGGCGTCCGGTCAACCCGCGGCGAGTCCATCTCGGCGGTTGGATCGGCGCCGATGACATTGCCCCGAACCAGAAAATCACAGAACGACTTAACGGCTGCCGTGCGGCGAGCAAGCGTCGAGGTTGCGTATCTTCGTTCCTTCAAAAAAAGCAAAAACGCCAGCACATCATCGCGGCTGAGGTTGTGCCAGTCACCGTGGCCACGCTCTTGAACAAACTCGCTGAACTGCTCAAGGTCGGTGCGATACGCTGAAGTCGTGTTGGTGGAAAGCCTGCGTTCGCTAGCAAGATGTGCCAGAAACTGGTCAAGCTGGTCGCGCATAGGATGCGGCTCCGTGTCGGTTTTTTGAAACTAATGAGCCAGGATGGTAGCGCAAACCATGGCTTATGTCAAACCTGGGCGACCACATGTTCGATCAAGCGCACCCTCGAATTGCCCAAAATGGACATGTTGGCGTTGCCTGGCTCGTGTACAATGTGCTGAGTTTCACAGCACTCAACATGCTCGTTTCAGGTCTTGCCGCCTGAAGCCTATTGCCTGATACACGCAGCTTATGAAAGATAAACTTGGCACGGTTGTCGCTGGCTCGCTCACCGAAGGATTGACCGTTCGGCTCGATCCCGCCAGCTCGATTGAAGAGCTGCGAGTCGGCCAGTTCGTGGTGGTCCAGGGCGAGCAGCATCAGTTCTTCTCCATGATCGGCGACGTTAAGCTTGACGCCGCGAATCGGGATGTGCTCGCCGATCCCCCGCCGGACGACGACGATTTTTTGCAGCGCGTGCTACGTGGCACAGCCACCTATGGCACCTTCAACATCACTCCGATGCTGATGGTCGACGCCCTGGAAGGCTTGCGGCCAGTGCGCACAGTGCCACGGCATTTCGCGCCCGTCTATACCGCCGACGACCGGAGCTTCGCGCAGGTCTTTGGCGCCGAAGGCGGCACGAAGTTCCAGATGGGCATGCCGCTCGACATGGATATTCCGGTCTGTTTGGATCTGGGCCGCTTTGTGGAGCGCTCAAACGGGGTCTTCGGCAAGTCGGGCACCGGCAAGTCGTTTTTGACGCGGCTGCTGCTGTGTGGCGTGATCACACGCAACGCGGCCAGCACCCTGATCTTTGACATGCACTCCGAGTACGGCTGGGACGCGCGCTCGGAAGAAGGCATCTTTGTCAAAGGGCTCCGGCAGCTCTTCGGCCATCAAGTGCTGGTGTACTCGCTCGATCCCAAATCGTCACGGCAGCGGGGTGTCACCATCGACAGCGAGGTGGTGATTGGCCTGGATCAGATCGACGTCGAGGATGTGGTCCTGCTGCAAGACGAGCTGAACCTTACCTCCACCGCGGCCGAAACGTCGTATCTGCTGGTGGATCATTTCAAAGACAAATGGCTTGAGCGCTTGCGCGCCATGAGCAGCGAAGAGTTAGACGAATTCGCGCAAAAAAGCGGCGCGCATGGCGGCTCGTTGGCCGCGTTGAAGCGCAAGCTGGAAAAGGTGGCGCGACTGGATTTTGTGCGGCCGCGTGCGCCCGTTAAATCGGTCGATGGGATCATCGACGCCCTGGCCGCCGGCAAGCATGTGGTCCTTGAGTTTGGGCAGCACAACTCCTCGCTGGCGTACATGCTGGTAGCCAATATCATCACACGACGGATTCACCAGCGCTGGGTTGAGCAGACCGAAACGTATCTCCAGTCGAAGCGTGAAGGCGACCGGCCGCGTCCGCTGGTGATCACCGTCGAGGAAGCGCATAAGTTTCTGAATCCACAGGCGGCGCGTCAAACAATCTTCGGCACCATCGCGCGTGAGCTTCGTAAATACAGCGTGACCCTGCTGATCGTCGATCAGCGGCCGAGTGCGATCGATAACGAGGTGATGTCGCAGCTCGGCTCGCGCATTACCGCGCTCCTGAACGACGAGCGCGACATCGAGGCCGTTTTTACCGGCGTGGGCGGTGCGGCTAAGCTGCGGGCAGTGCTGGCTAGCCTGGATACCCGCCAGCAAGCCATGATCTTGGGCCATGCCGTGCCGATGCCGGTGGTGATCCGCACGCGGCCCTACGACGAGACCTTTTATGCCGCAGTTGCACCTAAAACTGCCGCCAAAAAGGACTATGCCAAGGTCTTGGAGGACGTGGACGATCTGTTTTAACGCAACGAGAGGTAGTAACGTCCGATGAGCTTTGATTGCATCTGGTATTGGCGCTCACGGCTCGCCGACCGCAAAGATCAACGCTGCCGGGTACTCGCCCGTGGACGCATGAACAGTGTTCTGGTGGAGTTTGAGGACGGCTATCTGGTTGTAACATCGCGCTACGCTGTGCGACAAGCGAGGCCGACCCTCCCAACCGGATGATCGGCTGGGAGGGCATCGGGCAAAACCTACCTTACAGGTTCAGCAATTCCTTGAGCCGACGTTGGTCAAAGCCGATGATCAGCTGGCCGTCGATGATCGTGGTTGGGGTTGAGGTACTGCCGGTTGCAATCACTTCCTGCAGCGCCACTGGATCTTCCCGAATGTTCTTGTTGGTAAACACAACTCCGTGCCGAGATAGAAACTCTATCTCCTGGTGACATGGCGCTCAGCCGGGCTGAGTGTACACCACTACAGTCTTCTCGCTCATGGCATCCTCCTTCATCTCCCTGCACACGTACCCGTCCAGAACGGGCAAAGTCCGTGCTCATTCCTGTCATTTTTCGTGCCTTCGGCTCAGGTGGGGGAACCAGGGTCCCTGCGTTGGCCCATTGCGCCAAGTTGCAGGGGGACCGTAGCCGGAGTACACTTAATGTGTGACGAATGCTGTGTCCCAAGGTAGGCTTCTGGCCCCGGCGTACCTGTAGCCGAACGTTTGAACGCTGATATGTTGATCATCCTCAACGAGGAGGAATGCTGTGAATTTCGAGCTGACCGAAGAACAACAGTTTATCCAGCAGACCGTGCGTGACTTTGCCCAAAAGGAGATCGCGCCCAGGTCCGCGCACATCGACGCGACGGGCGAGTTCCCCCACGCTATTTTCCGCCACATGGCCGAGCTCGGCTTGCTGGGCTTGCCCTTTCCGGAAGAATATGGCGGCGCTGAGGCCGACGCGCTAAGCGTCGCCTTGGCGACGGAGGAAATTGCTCGCGGCGACGGTTCTACAGCCCTGGCCTATCTGGCCCATATCGGTCTCGGCTCGACGCCGCTGCATCTGTTCGGCACCGAGGAGCAGAAGCGGCGGTTCTTAACGCCAGCGGCACAAGGCGAGTACATGGCCGCCTTTGGCTTGACGGAGCCACAGGCGGGCTCGGATGCCGGTGCAACTCGGACCACGGCACGTTTGGAAGGCGACGAGTGGGTGATCAACGGCGAGAAGCTGTGGATCACTAATGCGCCGATCGCCGGGCATATCATTGTGGCAGCGCTTACCGACAAGGAGCAGGGCCGCAAAGGCATCTCGATGATTATTGTGCCGCGCGGCACGCCTGGCCTGAGCTTCGGCAAGCACGAGCACAAGATGGGCCTGCGCGGCTCGATGAGCACCGCTGTGTTTTTGAATGATGTGCGCGTGCCGAAGGAAAACCTGCTGGGGCAGCGTGGTCGCGGCTACTCGCATTTTCTCCAGGTGCTGGACGGCGGTCGCATCACCATCGGCGCGATGGCCATTGGTCTGGCCCAAACCGCGTACGAGACGGCCGTTAAGTATGCCCAGCAGCGCGAAACCTTTGGCAAGCCGATCGGCGCGTATCAGTCGGTCTCCAACATGATCGCGGACATGGTCGTGGGCTTGGAAGCAGCCCGGCTGCTGGTGTACAAGGTGGCCTGGCTCAAAGACCAGGGCCAGCCTTTTTCCCATGCGGCGGCCGTGGCGAAGCTGTACGCCACCGAAGCCTCCGAGAAGATCTGCCGGGATGCGATCCAGGTGCTGGGCGGCAATGGCTACTCGTCCGAGTATCCGGTTGAGCGTCTGTATCGTGACACCCGCCTGTTGACGATTGGCGAGGGCACGAGCGAGATCCAGCGGATGGTGATCGCCCGCCATGTGCTCGGCAGCTTCGCGGCACAGTTGTAGATAGGCTACAGGCTACAGGCTACAGGCAACAGGTATCAGTGGGAGTGATGTGCGGCAGTGCTGTGGTGAACTGAGGAGCAATACGCTTCGCACCTGATGCCTGATGCCTATGCTCCGTCCTGTGCTGGTTGCACAAAAGCAAAATCGCTATATACTGAATACTTAATTGTGGCTCGGTGTAGCCGATTTTGTGGTGCAAAGCAGTTCATCCGATTCAAGGAATGCATATGGCAGACACAGCAGACGACAAAAAGGCACGGCTCGAAGCGATCCGTGCTGCAAACCGGGCTAAGAAAGAGGCTGAAGGCACTGCGGCTCCCGCGGCCGCTCCAGCTGCTCCCGTAGCCGCAGCAACCACTCAGGCGCCGGCTGCTGCCCCCACATCGGCGCCAGCAGCTTCGGGCGCGAACATGTCGGACGACAAAAAGGCGAAGCTGGAGGCGATCCGAGCGGCAAACGCTGCCAAGAAAGCGGCCGGGGGCGACGCACCCGTGGTAACAACTGCGCCGGATGCGGCTGCAACCCAACCGCCGGCCCGTGCAGCGGCAGCTGCGCCTGCTCCAGCTGCGCCGAAAGCTGCCCCGCCCAAGCCAGCGGCCGCGCCCAAGGTGAGTGCTCCGGTGCAGGATGATCCCGCGCCGCGTGGTGTGCTCCTGCGGCGGATTTTGATCGGCGCCGTCTTCGGGATTATCTTGTGCCTGCTGTTGGCGTCGATGACCGGCAACTATCTGCAGGGCGCGATCTGGGGCGCGATCATGGGTGGCATTGGTGGCCCACTGGTGTTGAGCTGGCCACCCCAGCGCACAACCTCCGACTAAACCACAGCGCATATCGATGTTGCACAGGAGCTCACTGAGCGGGCTCCTGTGCATTGCATGGCGTAGCTCCCCGTAGCTGCGCTGGTCATTTCGGCCGTTAACCTTACACGCCAACACCATGCTTTGATTGTTTGGCCATATGCGCCAGCTTCAACGCCACAATTAGCCCGCTTGTGGTCAGCTGAAACCCGCCAAAGACCATGATCTTCAGGTCCTGTTGGATCAGCGCATACACGCCCCAGACCAGGCCGTCGCTCATAGAAAGCAGCCACGTGCCCAATGACAAGTCTGCCAAATTGCCTTCTTTATAGGCAACCCACAGCTGGGGGATATTTGCGGCCAGCACGCTGATCGGCAGCGCCACGCCCAGCCCGGTTTCTCCCGCGCTGATTCCGACGAGAAGCAACACAGCCAGCCATAGCGGGGCAATCCTGAATTCCCTGACGCGCCGCCCAAACCGCAACGCCAGCGCGGTAATCATGGCGAAGATAACACCCGATGAACCAGTGGCAAAACTAACGTACGGTTGGGTGGTCAACACGCCGTACGTTGCCCACCCAAAACTGACGATCGAGCTGGTGGCGGCGGTATCGACGGACACGCCGTGGGCGTGCCGTGTGCGCAGCAGCCGCACGAGCTGGGGCACCGCACGGATCAACCCGATCACAGTTCCAATGGCACCGAGGATCGAGGTACTTGTCATGGTTTAAGCTGCTCTTATCAAACTAGCACGTGCCATACGCGTTACTTCTTGGGTGCTCCCATCACCCAAGCTGGTACGGTTGTACAACGGCGAATGAGCATGACCGTGTTCGTGCAATCCTCTCAGAATGCAGCGCTCCTGTCAAAAGTGCGCAGATGGTGCAGCTCGGCCAACAATCACGAGCGTTCGTGTCGCTCCCTTGCCACCGAGGCAAACATGCCTGGGCCTTGCTGTGCTGCGCGCCATGCTATACTACATCTACCTTTCTGCGTGTACGTGTCGTGAGCTTCAGCTCGCTGTGTATAAATTCTTGTGGCGTTTGTGTGAGGAGAACAACGATGTTCGATACCAATCAGCGCGCCGAGTTCCAGGTCGCGCATCAGCGCTGGGAACAGCAAACCCTCTTTCCCACGCTTGAAAAGGCGCCGGAACAGGAGCGCAACGCCGGCTTCAGCACCATCTCCGGCGAGCCTATTCAGCGCCTGTACACTCCGCTCGATATTGCCGACACCGATCCCATCAACGATATCGGGTTTCCCGGCCAGTTTCCGTTTACCCGCGGCATTCACCCGACCGGTTACCGCGGCAAGCTGTGGACGATGCGCATGTTCGCGGGCTTTGGCACGGCCGAAGAGACCAATGCCCGCTTCAAGTATCTGCTGAGCCAGGGCCAGACCGGCCTGTCGGTTGCCTTTGACATGCCTACGCTCTATGGTCGTGATACCGATCATCCCCTGGTCGAAGGCGAGTTCGGCAAGTGCGGCGTGGCTATCTCGTCGCTGGCCGACATGGAAGTGTTGTTCGATGGCATTCCCGTCGACAAAGTTACCACCTCGATGACGATCAACTCGCCCGCGATCGTGATCTGGGCGATGTATATTGCTGCGGCCGAAAAGCGCGGCATTGGGCTGGAAAAGCTGGGCGGCACGCTCCAAAACGACATCCTGAAAGAGTACGCCGCGCAAAACGAATATATCTATCCCATCGAGCCCTCCATGCGGATGGTGGTCGACACGATCGAGTTCGCGGCCAAGCATATGCCGAAGTGGAATCCGGTCTCGGTGTCGGGCTATCATATTCGAGAGGCTGGTGCGACCGCCGCGCAGGAGCTGGCGTTTACCCTGGGCGATGGTCTGGCCTATGTCAAGGCGGCGCTCAAGCGCGGCCTTGACATTGACGACTTCGCCCCGCGGATCTCGTTCTTCTTCAACGCCCACAACGATTTTTTTGAAGAGATCGCCAAGTATCGCGCGGCACGACGCATCTGGGCGCGTCAAATGCGGGACGTCTTTGACGCCCAGAATCCGCGCTCGTTGTGGCTGCGCTTTCATACCCAGACGGCGGGTGTCTCGCTCACGGCGCAGCAGCCCGAGCTCAACATTGTGCGGGTGGCGATCCAGGCCCTAGCGGGCGTGCTCGGCGGTACGCAGTCGCTGCACACCGACGGCATGGACGAAGCGCTGGCGCTGCCGAGTGAGAAAGCCGTAACTATCGCCCTGCGCACGCAGCAGATCATTGCCGAGGAGAGCGGTGTGACCAACACCGTGGATCCGCTAGGCGGCTCCTATTTTGTCGAGGCGCTGACCAACGAGATGGAGCGACAGTGCTTGGATTATTTCCAGCGCATCGCGGAGCAGGGCGGCATGGAGGCGGCGCTGGAAAAAGGCTGGATCCAGCGTGAGATTGCGGACGCTTCCTACCGCTTCCAGCGCGAAGTGGACGATGGGCAGCGCGGCATCGTTGGCGTTAACAAGTACAACGTGCACGAGCCGTTGGAGATTCCGCTCCTGGAGATGGACCCGCAAGGCGAGACAAAACACCTGGCCCGGCTAAACCGCATTCGTCAGGAGCGCGACCAGGCGCAGGTTGAGGCGACGCTGCAAGCGCTGCGGGCGGCAGCCGCGGGCGACACCAATCTGATGTATCCGGTGCTTGATGCGGTGCGCGCCTACGCTACACTGGGCGAGATTTGTGATGTGCTGCGCGAGGTGTTCGGCGTGTATCGCGAAGTAACGGTCGTCTAGGATAGTGGCACCTGGGTTGACTGGTCTGATGGCAACGCATACCAAGCGGCACAGCCGGTCAACGAATGGAAGTCGAGGTGCGGCCACCACAGCTAGTGGCCTCAGTTCGTGCTAGTACTCTAGCTACAGGTGTGACAAATGCCATGGGCTGTGCTAGCATAGCGCTATGGGCAGCGCCAACAATGGAGTTGGCCCCACAGCTAGCAAGGAATCGCGAAGATGCGAGAAGCACACATTCCCCTGGCGACCTTGCCGGCCCGTGTTTCGATCCGTGAGGTCGGGCCACGCGACGGCTTGCAAAATGAGGATGTCATCCTTTCGACGGCGCAAAAGATCGCGCTGATCAATTGTTTATCCGACTCCGGGCTGGAGCATATCGAGGTCGGCTCGTTTGTTCATCCGCAGGCCGTGCCGCAGATGGCCGATACCGCCGAAGTCTTTGCCCGGATTGAGCGCCATCCCAACATTGTGTACAGCGCCATCGCGCCCAACCGCAAAGGGGCGGAGCGGGCTGTGGCGGCGGGCGCGGATGCCATTCAGGTTTTCCTGAGCACCTCCGAAAGCCATAACCAGAGCAATGTCCATATGAGCATCGCCGACTCGCTGAGCCAGGCAGCCGAGATCGCCGCGCTGGTGCGGCACGCCGGCAAACTCTTTGATGCCGTCTTGTCGGTCGTCTTTGGCTGCCCGTTCGAGGGCGACGTGCCGATCGAACGAGTGCTCCAGATTGCCGAGCGGCTTGTTGCGATGGGAGCGCAGCAGATCACGCTGGGCGATACTACCGGCATGGCGCATCCGCGACTGGTGCAGGAAGTTTGTCTCGCCTTTGCCGAGCGCTTTCCGCAGGTACCCGTACGCTTCCATCCGCACAGCGCCCGTGGTGCCGGCCTAGCCAATGTGCTGGCTGCCCTACAGGTAGGCGTTGATCGCTTTGACGCCAGCGTGGGTGGTATCGGCGGCTGCCCATTCGCCCCCGGTGCGCCCGGCAATGTGTGCACCGAGGACTTGGCCCATATGCTGCACGAGATGGGAATCGCTAGCGGCATTGTGCTGCCGCGCGTCCTGGCTTGTGCTCGCAATCTTGAACGCCTGCTGGGCCACGCAGTGCCGGGCCAGACCGTCAAGGCAGGTATTTGTGGTCACCTCGGGTCACAGGGCGAACCCCGCATTGCCGAGCTGGCCCGCGGCTGATGCGCTCGGCAGCCTTGCATCACCGCACTTTGTTACCGAACAAGCGCTTAAGGGTTGTCCCTTCGCGTCTTAAACTTACCAACCCCTGCCAGGATACACATGATCATTCAATCCCACGTCGATACCCGGAGCGCGGAGTTTAAGGAGAACACGCAGCATAACCAGGCGTTAGCAGCGGAGCTGCGCGACCGTGTGCGCGAGGCGCACGTGGGCGGTAACGCCGATGCTCGCGCCAAGCATGAGGCGCGTGGTAAGCTCTTTGTCCGCCAACGGATCGAGCGGCTGATCGATCCCGATACCGCCTTTCTGGAATTGTCGCCCCTGGCTGCCTACCACGTGTATGAAGATGATGTGCCTGCCGCTGGGATCGTGACCGGCATCGGCCGGGTAGCCGGCCAGGAAGTGGTGATTGTGGCCAACGATGCGACGGTAAAGGGGGGTACATACTACCCGCTAACGGTCAAAAAGCATCTGCGGGCACAGGAAATTGCGGAGCAGAACCACCTGCCCTGTGTTTATCTGGTCGATAGCGGAGGCGCGTTTCTGCCGATGCAGGCCGAGGTCTTTCCGGATCGCGATCACTTCGGGCGGATCTTCTATAACCAGGCCCAGATGTCGGCACAGGGCATTCCGCAGATCGCTGCCGTAATGGGCTCGTGTACCGCTGGCGGCGCGTACGTGCCGGCCATGAGCGACGAGGTGGTGATCGTGAACGACACCGGCACCATCTTTCTCGGCGGCCCTCCGCTCGTCAAGGCCGCGACCGGCGAGGAGGTAAGCGCCGAGGATTTGGGCGGCGCGGACGTGCATACCCGATTATCCGGCGTCGCCGACTACTTTGCTGAGAACGACCAGCAGGCGCTGGCCTATGTGCGCCAAATCGTGGCCAACCTTAACCGCTGCAAGTCGCAGCCCTATGTTCTGGCCGCGCCCGAAGAGCCGCGCTACGATCCCCACGAGCTTTACGGCATCTTGCCGGCCGATCCGCGCAAACAGTTCGATGTGCGCGAGGTGATTGCGCGCATGGTCGATGGCTCGCGGCTGGATGAGTTCAAAGCCCGTTATGGCACGACCTTGGTTTGCGGCTTTGCGCATATTCTGGGCATGCCCATCGGCATTCTGGCAAACAACGGTATCCTTTTCTCAGAAAGCGCGCTCAAAGGAGCGCATTTTATTGAGCTGTGTGCCAGTCGTGGGATTCCGCTGCTGTTTTTGCAAAACATCACAGGCTTCATGGTCGGCAGGCAGTACGAGAACGGCGGCATTGCCAAGGATGGCGCCAAGCTGGTTATGGCGGTGTCGAATGCGCAGGTGCCTAAGTTTACGGTGGTGATCGGCGGATCGTTCGGCGCGGGCAACTACGGCATGGCCGGACGTGCCTACAGTCCGCGCCTCCTGTGGATGTGGCCGAACAGCCGGATCTCGGTCATGGGCGGTACGCAGGCGGCCAATGTGCTGCTAACAGTTCGCCGCGATGGGCTGCAAGCCCGCGGCAGGGATATGACGCTCGACGAGCAGCAGCAATTTATGCAGCCCATTCTCGACAAATACGAGGCCGAAGGCAATCCGTATTATTCCACCGCCCGCCTGTGGGACGACGGCATTCTGGATCCGGTCGATACCCGCATGGCGCTGGCCCTGGGCCTCTCTATGAGCGCCAACGCACCGCTACCGCCAACACAGTTTGGCGTCTTTCGGATGTGATCGACTAAGGAGCATCCACCAGGAAGGATAGGCAGGCATGCGCCCCTCACTGCGCTCCAAGCCCTGGTTTGCACTAATTGTATGGATTTTGTACAGCTCACACAGCATGGCCCGGTCGTTACCGTAACGTTGAACCGGCCGCAGCTGCACAATGCGTTCAGTGCCGAGATGATTGTCGAGCTGAGTACTGCTTTCGCGGAGCTAGCCCACGATCCCGCCGTACGGGTGGTCGTGCTGACCGGCGCCGGTCCTTCATTCTGTGCTGGCGCCGATCTCGGTTGGATGCGCGATACCCTTAACCTGACGCACGCGGAAAATATCGCCGATGCTGAGCGACTGGCCGCGATGTACGAGGCGCTCAACACCCTGCCGCAGCCGGTCGTTGGCCGGATCAACGGCGCGGCGGTTGGCGGCGGCGTTGGCTTGGCGGCATGCTGCGACATTGTGGTCGCCGTCGAGGGAGCCAAGTTTGGCTTTAGCGAGGTCAAGCTGGGCCTGGTGCCCGCGGTGATTGCGCGCTACGTCGTGCCCAAAATCGGGGTCAGCCATGCCCGTGCTTTGTTTGTGTCGGGTCGCCGTTTTGATGCTGCGCACGCCCAACGTATCGGCCTGGTCCATGACGTTGTGCCGGAAGCTAAGCTGGACGGTGTGGTTCGCCTGGTGATCGACGATCTGTTGACCAGCGGTCCCGCGTCAATCGCCCAGGCCAAGGAGCTGGTCCAAGCTGTGGCCACGCTGCCACCGGCGGAGGTACAAGGATACACCGTCGCGGCGATTGCGGATGCCCGTACCAGCGCCGAAGGGCAGGAAGGGCTGCGGGCCTTTTTGGAGAAGCGCAGGCCGAGCTGGGCAGTGACAAACCGGGAGTAACCGCAGCGGGTTTTGGAAGCATCATGCCTATTTTCAACAAAGTAGTGATCGCTAATCGGGGCGAGATTGCCGTCCGCATTATTCGGGCCTGCCGGGAGCTCGGCATCCGCGCTGTGGCCGTGTATTCCGAGGCGGATCGTGAAGCTTTGCATGTGCGGCTGGCCGACGAAGCCTACGCGATCGGGCCCGCTTCCGCCACCAACAGCTATCTGCGTGCCGACACCATTGTCGAGGTTGCGCGTATGTGTGACGCCGAAGCGATCCATCCCGGCTACGGCTTTTTATCCGAGCGCGCGCATTTCGCCCGCGCCTGCGCCGAAGCCGGCATTGTGTTTGTCGGTCCGCCGGCGGAAGCTATCGAGCTGATGGGCTCAAAAATCGCGTCCAAACGTTTGGCGGTTGCTCAGGATGTGCCGGTGGTGCCTGGCTATGACGGCGCCGATCAGGATGCAGCAACGCTTGCTGTGGAGGCGGAGCGCATCGGCTATCCGCTGCTGATCAAAGCCAGCGCGGGCGGCGGCGGCAAAGGTATGCGGGTGGTCAACGCGGCTGCGGAGTTTGGGGCGGCGCTGGAAGGCGCGCAGCGCGAAGCACTGACCGCGTTCGGCGATGACGCGGTGCTGCTTGAAAAGCTGATCGTCCGGCCACGGCACGTCGAAATCCAGATCATGGCCGACGCGCACGGCAACGTCGTCTACCTCGGCGAGCGCGAGTGCTCCATCCAGCGCCGGCATCAAAAGATCGTCGAGGAAAGTCCTTCTGTCGCCCTTACGCCGGAGCTGCGGGCTCGGATGGGCCAAGCCGCAGTGCGGGTGGCGCGGGCAGTCGGCTACCACAATGCGGGCACCGTTGAGTTCATGCTGGACGCTGCTGGTCAATTTTATTTCCTGGAGATGAACACCCGGCTGCAGGTTGAGCATCCTGTCACCGAGGGTGTTACGGGGATTGATCTGGTTCAGCTGCAGCTGGCCGTTGCTGCCGGTCAACCGCTTCCGTTCGCACAGGCCGACGTGACGCTGCGCGGCCATGCGATCGAGGTGCGGGTGTATGCCGAAGATCCGGTAACCATGTTGCCGTCGATCGGTCAGGTTGCCCTGTTCACTCCGCCCGAAGGACCGGGCGTGCGCAATGATGTCGGCGTAGCCAGCGGCGATGATGTCGGCGTGAACTACGATCCGCTGCTGGCCAAGCTGATCGTCACGGCTCCAACGCGGCAAGCTGCCATTGGACGTTTACAGCGCGCCTTGGCCGACTACGCCGTGCTGGGCGTTACCACCAATCTGCCGCTGCTTCAGGCGATCATGACCCATCCGGCCTTCAGTGCCGGCGATACAACCACCGATTTTCTGCAGACCTATGCTGTGGCCGAGGCCTTACAAGCGCCGGCTGAAGTGCCCTCTCTGGTGTTGTACGGGGCAGCGCTCAGCGACCTCCTGGCACCCGCAGCCCATGCCGATCCTTGGGCACACCTTTGGCGGGCGCGTGGGGCAAAGCAGCTCCTGCGCTACCAGGTTGGCGAAACGGAGTACGTGGTGGAGGCAGCGGAACGCGGCGCGCAGATGTGGCAACTGGCTGTTGGTGAGCATGCCGCCGACGTGCGGGTAGTGGCATGGCGCGATCAGAATCTGACGCTGGGGGTAGACGATACACACGTCCGGCTGTCCGTGGTCCGCGGCGCCGACAGCATAATGGTTGCCAGGAACGGCCATAGCTACCGGCTCCAACGCACGCAGCCCCTAAGCATTGATGCGGTAGGTGGTGGGCAAGTGGTCGGTGGCCAGTCAAATCTGCAAGCCCCAATGCCCGGTACCATCGTCAAGGTGTTGGTGCAGGCTGGGTCTGCGGTAGTCGCTAATCAGCCGTTGCTGGTGATGGAGGCGATGAAAATGGAGCATACGATTGTGGCGCCCTACGCCGGTGTGGTCACAGCAGTGCACTTCAGCGCGGGCCAGCTCGTCCCCGGCGGCGCGACCGTGATTGAGCTCGACAAGCACACAGAGGCTGTTCGTCCGTCCGATTAAGCCTCCTGCCGTGCCTGTGATTGCTCAGCTACCTGCCGCTTGCCACGGCTGGTCTGCTTGGCTGGGTCAACAGTGGTTGCCCGTCCCGTGCCCCATCCCCAGCCGCTGGTTTACTTCGTTCGTGTAGGCTGCCGAACTTTGCCCCGGACCTCGTCGCGCAGACCGCCAAAGTACAGCTGCATTGCCCGCGCCAGATTTTGTTCCCGGTACGGGCCTTCCCGTCCGCCCTTGGCTACAACCAAAAAGAAGCGCAGAATCAGTAGGCCAATCAGGCCAAGTATCAGCAGCGTCAGCGGCAGATCGATCCCCGGTAGTCTGAGCGGCGGGACATAATCCCATGCCGCGTGCAACGATACCGCCATCACAAATGCAAACAGCGTATTGAGCGTCAATGCCCCCCGGCCTGCACCCAGATCGCGCCACATTGCCGCCGCGATGATCGCGGTCCAGGTGCCATGCCCCAACGGCGCCAGCAGCGCCCGCAGCCGAATTGTTTCATGCATCGCGGCAATGCTCTGGTTCATATCTCCCTGAGTTGAAACGAGCGCCAAAAAAGCATAGCCCATGCTTTCAAACGCCGCGAAGCCCATCCCTGCCGCCGCGCCCAGCACAATCCCATGCATCACCGTTGGGAATTGACGCCGCGCAACAAACAAAAAAGGCAGCACCACAATCAGCTTGGCTAGCTCCTCGCTCACGCCGACGATAAACGCGTTGATCAACGTCAACGAGCCGAACAACCCCCTGCTGTCACTATGAATCAGCCGCGCTTCAAGCAGAGCAGCTGCCAGACAGCCAATCACCCCGCCGAAAAAGAAAACCAGCGCAATATTGCTGAGCGGCACGTCGTACAGCGTGCCGTCCTCGTACAGGTACGCGGTGTACACGATTGGCACCAGAAACGTGCCAATCATAAAGAGCTGGGGCAGCAGGAAGACGTTGGACGTGGAGTAGCTGACATTGTTAACGGCCATATACAGCGCAACGCCGATGATCAGGATCTTCCACCACCAGCGCTGCCAGTGGGAAACGATCACCGACTTGCTCATGCCCGCGACAAAGCTGGCCACCTGGCCGGGCGATCGCGCTGGGTCAATGCCGCTGGTTGGGCTCGCGGTACGCTCCAGCATAACCGTTGAACTGTTGTGCCCGGCCCAGCTACCACCTCGGGCTTGGGGGTCGTTGGAAGCGGCTGGAATTCCGACCCCAGCGTTGGTTCGCAGTTTCAAGCCGCACACCGGGCAAAACTGGGCCGTGGCGACCACGGTTGCTCCACACTGCGAGCACTGCATCTGCCAATCCCTCCGTCCCTACGTTTCGCCGCCTGGGTTGCTGAGCGTGGGGGCAAGCCGCGTGTTCTTTCCGCGTCGAAGCAGTATGATACTGACGGCGATGCGGTTTGTCTAGGGGTTGATATGTTTCTGGCTGCGCAGCTGTTGCTGCCTTGCTCGGCAGAAGGTGCGCTATGGAAACCTGGGAGGTTTGGTATCCCGACGCTGCGGCCGACGGGCTGTTGCCGGCGCGTGGTACATGCGACTCAACACAGGCGCTGGGCTACACGCTGCGCCGGAGTTGCTGCGCGTGGAGGTACGGGATGACGCCGGACAGCGCCGCGCATATAGTGATCAGGCTGGTCGTTGTCATTGCCTCGTCTATTGTCTGCTATAATAGCATCCGTCGTGAACCCGTCCTCCGTGGTGCAAGAGGTGCTGGATGTCCAAAACGGTACTCGTGATCGACGACGACGAAAGCTTGCAAATGGTCTTGGAGATCGCCCTCAAGCAGGCTGGCTACAATATTGAGTTGGCCTCCAACGGCGCAGAGGCTCTGGAACGGCTCGATGCCGTACAGCCGGATGTGATTATCTCCGACGTGATGATGCCTCAAATGGATGGCGTGGAGTTCTTTCGGACGATACAGGAGCGGCTGCGCTACGACAACATTCCGATCATTGTGATGACCGCCCTGGGCCGTAAAGCATGGATGTCCGAACTGGAAGGCGAAGGCGCGGTTATTATTCAAAAGCCGTTCAACGTCGACGAGCTTGTTTCGCTCGTTGACATGTATGTGACCGACTAAACTTTCTGGATCTGCAACGCCGTCAGGCCAGCGCCTGGCGACGTTGTGGTTTAAGCTGTGGTGGCGCTAGCTTCAGGTAGACCTATCGAAATGTGGGCGGAGCGCGGCGTAGGTATCGTCGATCGCCTCGGGGATGAGCTTAACGCCGCCGATCAGTGGCATAAAATTCGTGTCGCCATTCCAGCGCGGCACAACATGCAGATGCAGATGCTGATCGACACCAGCGCCGCTTACTCGTCCCAAATTCATGCCTAGATTAAAACCATGTGGGCTCAGCTCGGCCTGCAGTACGGCCGTGCAGCGCTGCCCCAGCGCCATTAGTTCCCCGGCTGCTGGTGGGGCAAGCTGCGCGAAATCAGCCGTGTGCTCGTATGGCACCACCATCAGGTGGCCCGGATTGTAGGGATATAAATTCATCATCACAAACACATGCGCGCCCCGGTACAACACAAGCTTTTCGCGGTCGTTATTGGCTTGGTGCACATGACATAAAACACAGCCTGCTTCGACAGCGTCACTGCTCTTGATATACTCGCCACGCCACGGCGTCCATTTGATCTCCATCTTTGCTCCTTGTGCAGCCAAAGGCGCTGAGCTTGGCTGAGTTGTGGCTGCGGCGATCTTACTCAAACGCCGGCTTGAACCCTTCGCCGAGCACTTCGTTGACATTGCTGAATACGACAAAGGCCTGCGGATCACATTCACGGACGATCGCTTTGAGCAGACTGACCTCGGATTGGGCCACCACCGAAAGCAACACCGTCCGCTGGTCGGTTGTGAAGCCACCCTTGCCTTCCAGAATGGTGACACCGCGGCCCAACGAATGCAAAATCGACGATTGGATTTGCTCGGGACGGGCGGATATAATGATCGCCTGCCGCACATAGGACGCGCCTTCCAACACCAGATCGACCATGCGCCCGGCGATAAAGGCTGCGATCAGGGCATACAACAGCTTGTCCAGCGAAAACAGATAGGCCGCGGCGGTGAAGACGATGCCATTCATCACCACCAATGAGCGACCCAGCGCAATGCCGCGCCACCGTTGCAGAAAGCGGGCTACAATATCCACGCCACCGCTTGTGCCGCGTGACCGAAACACCAGACCGGTACCAACATCGTCCAAAATTCCGCCATACAGGGTGTACAGCAATGGGTCGCGGGGAGCCTGGACGTACAAACCGATATACGGATTGAGCAGATCGATCGCGAACGACAGCACGACTGTGGCGTAGATTGTGCGCACACCAAACACAAAGCTGCCCAGGTACCGAAACCCGGCGATCAGCAGCGGTACGTTGAGCAGCAGCACGACCAAACCAATCGGTGTGCCGATAAGATCGTTGAGGATGATGGCTACACCGGTAAGCCCACCGGTGATCACATCATTCGGTACCAGAAACAGATCAACTTCGATGGCAATACAAATGACGCCGATGGTGATCAGCAGGTACTCGCGGAGGACGCGGATGCTGGGTGCTAAGTACTTCATACATACAGGCGCCACGAACCGGCAACAGAACCAGCTGTGACTCAGCTCTCAGTGCTGGGCGCTCACTATTTTCTCCTACACCGCATCCGGCGCGCTATCCTGCCGCAGATACGCTTCCACAAACAGGTCGATATCGCCGTCCAGCACCGCCTGGGTATTGCTGGTTTCGGCACTCGTGCGATGGTCCTTGACCATGTTATACGGGTGCAGCACATACGACCGGATCTGGTTGCCCCAGGCCGCCTCACGGTACTCGCCGCGCAGCTTTCGCCGCTCTTCGCGCTGATGCTGGAGCTCGCGCTCCAACAAGCGGGCTTTAAGCACCTTCATCGCATTTTCTTTGTTTTGCAGCTGGGAGCGCTCATTTTGGCAAGTAACCACGATTTGTTCCGGCGTGCCCGGCTTGTAGGTCAGGCGCACCGCCGAGTCGGTGGTGTTAACGCCTTGGCCGCCATGCCCGCCGGCTCGGAACACATCAATCCGCACATCGTCAGGGCCGATCTGCACTTCCACGGCATCATCGACTTCGGGCATGACCTCGACCCCGGCAAACGAGGTGTGGCGGCGATGGGCTTGATCGAACGGCGACAGCCGCACCAATCGGTGAACGCCGGCCTCAGCCTTGGCATAGCCATATGCATATGGCCCGCGCAGCTCAATTGTTGCACTCTTGATCCCGGCCTCCTCCGCGGGCATGTCGTCGATCAGCGTCACCTTCCAGCCATGCTGTTCACCCCAGCGCATATACATCCTCAGCAGCATCGCCGCAAAATCGGCCGAGTCAACGCCACCGGCGCCGGGCTGCACCGTTAAAAAGGCGGGCGCATCGTCGTACTGGCCGGAAAGCAGCAAACTGATCTCGGCCTCGTCCACGGCTTTGGCGAGCTGCCCAACTTCGGCTTGGAGCTCACGAAGCAGCGCCGCATCGTCTTCGCCGGCAGCCAGCTCAAGCAGCTCGGCGGTTGTGGCCAGCCGCTCGTCGATCCCTTTCCACCGGCTTGTTTCTTGTTGCAGCGCCGCCAGCCGCTGCATCAAGCCTTGGGCTCGGCTGGGGTCGCTCCACAGATCGGGATCGCTGGATTGGTCTTCGAGCTCGGCGATCTGTCGCTCGCGTGCCGGCAGGTCAAAGACGCCCGCGCAGCGCCTCAAAGCGCTCCCGCAGGCTCTCCACTTCATGCTGTAGTTCCACAAACGTAGTCATATATGTCCTTTAGTTAATGCCGACCACAAGCCGTGGCAGTGCTGCGGCAACATCGTCCCGCAACACCACGTCGGCATGGTCGTCGGCCCACGTCGCTTCATAATTGACGACCAAAAGCCTGGCTCCGTGCTCCAATGCCAGCGCCGGTAAGTCGCCGGCAGGATACACTTCCAGGCCTGTGCCCGCAACAATCAACAGATCGCACTCTTGGGCGGCTTGCTCGGCGGCTTGCCAGGTATCGACGGGCAGCAGTTCATCGAACAAGATCACGTCGGGTTTGAGCGCTCCGCCGCAGCTACAAAATGGCACCGCACCAGCCAGCGCAGTGGCCAGATGTTGGTCTGCGGCATCGTGCTGTCCGCACTGCAAACAGGTCGCGCTTCGTATGTGACCGTGCAGCTCAAGCACCGTTTGCGACCCGGCTCGCTGATGCAGGCCATCGATGTTCTGCGTAATCACTGTCTGCAATTTACCGTTGCGCTCAAGCTGGGCCAGGGCATAGTGCGCTGCGTTCGGCTCGGCACGGAGCATGATGCCCAGCAGCGGGCTGATCCAGCGATAAAACGGCTGTGGGTCGCGGCGAAATGCGTGCAGCGAGGCAACAACGGCCGGATCGGCGTGCTGCCACACTCCTGACGTTGGCGAGCGAAAGTCGGGAATGCCGGAGGGCGTGCTAAAGCCTGCGCCCGTGAGCGCCACAATCCGCTCGGCCCTACGCACGAGCTCCACAGCATGGCTAACTGACGTGGACATGGCGGCAATGGTAACACGCCACCGGGACACAAACAAGCGCACCGGCCGCGATCAACTGATCACGCCCGGTGCGCTTGAAAGATTGTCTAGCGCTTAGTAGCGGTTGTACCCGCCGCCGTTGCCCCCGCGGCTTGAGCCACGGCCCGATGAGCCGCGCTGCGATGAGAAGCAATCGTTGCAGTACACCGGCCGGTCGCCGCGTGGCACAAACGGGACCGTGGTAGCTTTGCCGCACTGCGAGCACGTGGTCTCGTGCTGCACCCGCTCGCGCTGACCACCGAAGCCGCCGCCGCTGCTGTAGCTGCCGCCGCCACTGCTGTAACCACCGCTGCTGTAGCTGCCGCCGCCGCTGCTGTAGCCGCCGCTGCTGTAGCCGCCGCTGCCACCCTCGTTGCGCTGTGATTTGCGCTGCCGCCGACAGTTCTGGCAGCGTGTGGGCTGGTTGTCAAAGCCCTTCTGCGCGTAGAATTCCTGCTCACCCGCGGTAAAGACGAACTCCGAGCCGCAGTCGCGGCAGGTCAAGGTGATGTCCGTGAAGCTCACGTGAGCTCCTCCTAAGAATAGAGAAAAAACCGAGTGGAGAACTGCGGCAGACCTGCGAGTGCGGTGGAGACCAGTTCGGGGGAACAGGAGACCGTTTCTAAGGATTCGCGGGGGCCTAACCAAGCACCACACGCACAGTATAGTCTATCCCTTGGGCAATTGCAAGAGGTTAATCAGCCAATTTTCAGATTTGATGCATGCATCCTTAACTCCCTGTCCGGTGCCGCTTATCCGAGGCGAGGTTATGCGCCCAGCGCGTTGTTTCCGGCAGCCGATACTTGGTTGTGCAGCGTAGAACATAGTCAAGCGCTGTGGGCAGGCTGATGCGATGGCCACACGAAACGTACAGCAGACGGGTGCCGGGCCGCGTACGCAATGCCGCGCCGATGGTTTCGCCGCGATCCAGCAGTGGCTGCCACGCTCCGCGCTCGTCGCTCACCTCGGCGTGCTTGCCCACAAACAGTGATTTTGCTACCCCGATCGCCGGCAGGTCCACCAGTAGCCCCAGATGGCAAGCAATGCCAAAGCGACGGGGATGCGCCAAGCCTTGCCCATCGCACAGCAGCAGCTCCGGCACAATCGCCACGTTGGCGAGCGCTTCCAGCACCGCCGGCAGCTCCCGAAAGGATAAAAAGCCGGGGATGTAGGGAAAGGTAGTGGGTCGACGGGCAACGGCCTGGTCCACGAGCTGAAGCTCAGGAAAGCTCAGCACGGCCACAGCGGCGCGGGTGATGGTCCCTTCGGCTTCAAAGCCAACGTCCACGCCGGCCACATGCCGCACCTCGCCCAACCGATCTGTGGTGAGCACCTGCGCCGCCAGCGTTTCCTGGAGCGCAGCCGCTTCCGCAAGTTCCGTCGGCCAATGGTCAGGCAGGACGATCTGCATGCCTACGCTCCTGGCGTCGTTGCGCCGCTAATCGAATAATGCGCTCTGTCTCGCTCCACAGCCGGTATTGCGGGAGCTCGTCCAGGGTCGCCCAGACGACGGCTGCCGCATCGTCGTTGGCCGTAGCTTCCCCGGATTGCCACTCGCCCAGCAGATCGATCAGCGTGTAATGGAAGCGGATCTGCTCCTGCTCATCCCGGTCGATCAGATCGACTACGGCGATCACATCCTGGATTGCGACCCGCACGCCGGTCTCTTCCAGCACTTCCCGCTGCCCGGCCGCGGCCACCGTCTCGCCTAGCTCTTGCCTGCCCCCCGGTAAGCTCCACTCGTCGATCCGTGGTGGACGGCCGCGGCGAATAAGCAAGCATTGAGCGCCCCGCCACACCACGACGCCCACTCCCACAACTGGCTGATCCGGATAATCTCGTGCCACAACGCAACCCTTTTCGCTAGGCTTAACAAGACCGCGGCTGGTTTGACGCCCGCCAATTCGCACTGGTATAATCGCCCCAATTCGGATGCCCGCGTGCAACTGTTCCACTCGGAGACTGTACCAGAATGATCGAGTATTTTACTCAGGATCCGCCACCATTTGGCAATATCAGCTGGACGATGTTGGTGGTTTGGGCCGCGGTCCTGGTTTTCGGACTGTATCTGTTGCGTAGTTACCGCGACTCCAATCCCATTCGATTACGCTTTGCTCGGCAGACTGGTCTGGTCCTGAGCACCCTTAGCGGTCTTGGCCTGCTGTTGTTGGTGTTCAAATTCTTCCAGGTACCGGTGCTTGACTGGCGCCTGTGGAGCTACCTGGTTGCATTTGCATCGCTGGGCTACTGGGGCTACGCGTTATACCAGTACAACAGCAAGCTGCCGGCCCAACTTGCAGCCAGCCGCCCCACCCGTGTCACGCGGGGCGCGCCAAGCCGGGGTGGCGCCAAGGTGTATTCCACAGGGGGCGCTGCTCCCACGCCACGTCCCCCGCGTGAGCCACGGCCAGTGGCCACAACTACGCGCCGTGAGGCGCGGCGCGACAAAAAGCGCAAAGGCCGGTAATCCACTCCATGCAATAAAACAAAAACCCAGGGCAGCTAGAGTTGCTCTGGGTTTTTTGCGCTTGCTCAGCACTCCGCCTAGCGCTGCTCACGGCCTTGGCCCCAGCGAACGTAGCGGCCCTTGCCTGGCGTTTGCACCTGCGGCCTGTGCTGCTGCTCGTCCAAACGTTGAGCTAGCAGGACACGGTAAAACCCATGTATTTAAATCCTTTTTTAATTGTTTTTGGGTTGGGAAACCGATTTTTCTTCTGTACATCGTGCTCTTTTCCTGACACAAACGCGGTTGGTGCAACGTTGTACGGCGATATTGTGAGCATCTGAGTCATCATGGTATAATTTTTATGCGAGTATGAGTAAATTAGGAGCACTGGTTAAGCTCCGGAGAAGCTTCGCGTGCACGTCTTAATTACCGGCTCAAGTGGCCAAATCGGAACAAATCTTGCGCTGCGGCTCCACGAAGCTGGACACAAGGTCTTCGGCATCGACAAGCGCGCCAACACCTGGACGAACGCGTTTCCCTACCTGCTGCAAGACCTCGGCGCCCCGTATCGTGATTTTGTGGGCGGCATAGGCTCGGTGCCGTATCCCCCCGTGGACATTGTGGTGCATCTGGCGGCCAACGCCAAAGTGCATGAGTTGGTCGAAGCGCCGCACCGCGCGCTGGAAAATATTCAGCTCACCTTTAACGTGCTGGAATACTGCCGGGCCAACAACGTGCCGATCATCTTCTCCTCCTCGCGCGAGGTGTATGGCGATATTCATCGCTATATTACCGAGGAAGCTCACGCCGATTTCTCGTTTACCGAAAGCCCGTACTCGGCCTCCAAGATCAGCGGCGAAGCCTTGATCTACTCCTACGCGCGCTGCTATGGTTTGCGCTACCTCGTTTTCCGGTTTTCCAATGTGTATGGGCGATACGACAGCGACATCGAGCGCATGGAGCGGGTTATTCCGCTGTTTATTCAGCGTCTGGCGTATGGCCAGCCGGTAACGGTGTATGGTGCCGACAAGGTGCTGGATTTTACCTATGTCGATGATTGCGTCGGTGGCATTGTGCGTGGTATCGAGCGGCTGCTGGCTGGCGCTGTGGTCAACGAAACGATTAACCTGGCGTATGGCCAAGGCAATACGCTGGTGCGGATGGCGGAGCTGGTCGCCGATGCCCTGGCGGTCGCGCCGCAGATCAACGTCGAGCCAGCCAAGCGAACAGGTGAAGTAACTCACTATGTCGCCGATCTCTCCAAAGCCGTCGAGCTGCTGGACTATCGACCCCACACTCCCTTGGAGCGGGGCATCAAGGCCGCCGTAGCGTGGTGGCAGTCCTGGCAATCGTTTGCTCACCAGAAGGGTCGTGGTTAATGGAGGAGCAGTTCGTCCCCCTCGCTGCCCAAGGTTCAGGCCCGGCGCATTCCGAGGCCGACTTTGCTCGATTGTACGCCCAACATCAGCTGCTCCTGACATTGTTTCGGGTATCAGCTCAGCTGGCCGCCGAGCTTGGCACGCGCGATCTAGCGCCGCACGCCATTCGCATCATCGGCAGTGCACTGCCCGACATCGATATCGTGGGGCTGTGGCTGTACAGTCGCGCCGAGCGCAGGTTACAGCTGGCCGCAGTTCATAGTGGGCCTGAAGCGCCCGTGTTTGATCCGGCCGTTGCCGCCCAGCTAAGCCTGCGCTTGAACGAAGGCGTCGTGGGCGATGTGGTTGCCACGCGCCAGCCGGTCTTGTTGCCCGACCTCGTGGCCTACCAGCGCACCCTTGCGGCATTGGAACCCGCTAACGCAGCGCTGATCGAACCCTTTGCAGCGCAGCTCCCAACCTCGCTCCGCGTTGTTGTGCTGCCGCTGTACCTGGGCGATATTCCGGTTGGCGCGCTGGAGCTTTTCGACATCGGCACCGGTCCTATCGCCGCTGCCACAGATCTGCCGCTGCTTCAAGCCTTTGCGGACCAATTAGCTGTTGTGTTTCGCAACGCGCAAATTTATGCCGAAATGAGCGAGCAGCACCGTCGGCTGCAGGCCTTTGACGCTGTGGTCACGGCGATCACCGCAGCGTCCGACATGCCGCAAATGCTTGAGCGAGTCTTGTCGGTGACGCTGTATGTTGTTGGCGCGCAAGGTGGTGCGATTGCCCTGCTGCGCGAAACGACGTTGCAGGTCGAAGTTAATTATCAGCTGCCCACGGAGCTGTTCGGGCCGGGCAGAGTGCAAGGGCTGGCGGTGCCGCCGGTGGCCGAGGTGCTTCGGTCTGGACAGCCCCAGGTTGAGTTGCTGGCTGATGAGCATCCGTGGGCGATGCTGCGGGATGGAGGCGTTGAAGCCGTCGCGCTGCTGCCGCTGCTGGCGGGTGGAACCGTGGTGGGAGTGATGCTGCTCGCGTTGGGAGGAGCGTCTAGCTCTCGGCTGGATTGGCCCTCACTGCTGGCGTTTGGCAATCAAATCGGTATCGCGATCGCGAACTATCAACTGTATAACGCCAGCCAGCGCGAGCGCCGCCAGCTCGCAGGTGTGATCGAGTCCATTGCCGAGGGCGTCATCATATGTAACCGGACGGGCGATCTGGTGTTGTCCAACCAAGCCGCCGAGCTGATTTTGGGCCGCGAGCTTGAGCCCGGCATCACCATGGCCGAGTTTGCGCGCCTGTTGGCGATGCGCACGTTGGATGGACGCTTGCTAGCGGTTGACGAAACACCGCTGGGACGTAGCTTGCACGGCGATCTGTACCAGAATTATGAAGTGATCGTCACCAACCGGTCCGGCCACGATCAAGTGATTAGCTGCTCAGGCGCGCCGTTGGTGGCGGATAATGGCGCGCTCGATGGGGCCGTGGTTGTGTTCCGCGACATGACCGCCTACAAGCAGCACGAGGCACTGCGGGATGAATTTGTGGCGGTCGCGGCGCATGAGCTGCGGGCGCCGCTTGCCGCGATCAAAGGCTACACCGATCTGCTGGTGCAGCGTGAAACACAGCGTCCGGATGCCACCGACCGGGATCGCCGCGGCATTCTGATGTTGTCGCGGCAGGTGGAGCATCTGGTCCGGCTCGTCGATAATTTGCTGGACGTGTCGCGATTGGACGCCGGTCGCCTGCAGCTGTACCTGCAGCCCGCAGATTTGGTGGCGCTGGTTGAGTCCAGTATTGACCGAATTCGGATTGGCGATAACAATCACGAATTTGTGTTCGATGGCCCGCCGCACTTGCACATCGTGTGCGATCAGCTACGCTTGCAGCAAGTTTTCACCAACCTGCTGTCGAATGCAGCGCGCTACAGTCCGGCCGGTACCCGGATCAGCGTCGAGGTTTGGACGGAGGCGATTTCCGATCCACATGCGGATCAATACATGGTTGTTGCGGTCCGTGATCAAGGCGTGGGCATGATGCCGGATGTGCAGGCCAAGGTATTTGACCGCTACTACCGTGCCAACACGGTGACGGCCGCAAGCGGGCTTGGCCTCGGCGTATATATCAGCCGCGAGATCGTGTTGCGGCACGGCGGCCAGATTTGGCTGGAAAGCGAGCCAGGGGTCGGCACGACGTTTTATGTGCGGCTGCCGGCCCAGGCCACGCCCAGCAGCTAGTCGATAACGGAAACGTATGGATTTATTTAGTCACGCCGCCAACGCCGAACAAACGCGCTCGGCACCGCTGGCGGCACGCATGCGGCCGCAAACATTGGCCGAGTTTGTTGGGCAGGAACGCATCGCCGGCGCAGGGCGGTTGTTACAGCGGGCCTTGAACCAGGGTACGCTCTTTTCCATGATCTTGTGGGGTCCGCCCGGCACCGGCAAAACAACGCTTGCCCGGCTTTTGGCGCAGGCCAGCCACGCGCACTTCGAGCAAATGTCGGCGGTGAGCGCCGGGGTAGCCGATCTGCGCAGAGTGGTCAAGGATGCGCAGCAGCGGCAGGGCATGTATGGTGAGCGCACGGTGCTGTTTATCGACGAGATCCATCGCTGGAACAAGGCGCAACAAGACGCGATTTTACCGCACGTCGAGGATGGAACGCTCACACTGATCGGCGCCACGACCGAAAATCCATCCTTTGAGGTAAACGGCGCGCTGCTGTCGCGCTGCCGCGTGATTACGCTTGAGGCGCTCAGCGACGAAGCGATTGGCGTCATTATCGACCGGGCGCTGACCGACGTAGAACGGGGCCTGGGTGAGCTCCAGGTTAGCCTGACCGAAGACGCGCGTGCGCTGCTGATCAACCTGGCCAACGGCGACGCGCGAGCTGCTCTCAACGCCTTGGAAGTTGCGGCGTTGTCGGCCGCGCCAGCGGAGGATGCGCAACGGGTGTTGACCGTCGAGGCCATCGTTGAAGCGTATCAACGGCGTCACGTCCAGCACGATAAGGGGGGCGAGCTGCACTACGATGCCATCTCGGCGTTGCATAAATCGGTGCGCGACAGCGATCCCGACGGCGCGCTCTACTGGCTGGGGCGCATGCTGCAAGGCGGCGAAGATCCGCTGTATGTTGCGCGGCGCGTCGTTCGCATGGCCGTGGAAGATATTGGGCTGGCCGACCCACTGGCCCTGCCGCAATGCGTCGCGGCGCAACAAGCCGTGCATTTTTTGGGACAGCCGGAGGGCGACATCGCCCTGGCGCAGGCCGTGGTGTATTTGTGTCAAGCGCCCAAAAGCAACGCGGTGTACCGTGCCTACGGCGCTGTGCTGCAGGATGTCGAGCAGACCCGCAACGACCCGGTGCCCTTACATTTGCGAAATGCGGTAACCGGCCTGATGCGTGGCCTGGGCTATGGCCAAGGCTATCAATATGCGCATGATTACGCGGATGCGCATGTCGAGCAAACTCATCTGCCGCCCAACCTCGCCGATCGCCGTTATTACCTTCCTACCGACCATGGCTTTGAAGCCAAAGTTGCTGCACGCTTAGCCTGGCGGACCGCTCATGTCCCCCCAGATAATAGTTCTGAGGCCCAACAAGCTGAAACATCACCTCAGCCCGAGCAAAGCTAGCTATTCTAGCTGAGTGCTAGGCGCCCAGCAGGGGCGACAAAGGTTCTCCCAGGCAGACACTCCAAACGATTGCCCCATATCTGCGACCAGCGTTCGCTAGTCACCAGTCATAGGAGACCCAAGGAGCAACGGCCTATTTCTGGCCTACGGCAGCCTCAATATAATGCTAGGAGCTAGGGCATAACTGGCGGACTACATGCAGTCCTGAAGCTTCGCGCGTTGTGGAACGTGTTTGCTATGGAGGTTGCGTGGAGATCATTCGCATTCCGATCCTCAAAATCGAAGACTTTCTGGTTGCGTCGATCCAGACGACGCGGCATGATGTGCAGGCGATGGATTTTAAGGATTCCCTGCTGCAGCGCATCTATGATATCAGGGAGATCAAGGCCAAAGGCTTTATTCTTGATCTGACCGTGATTGATGTGTTGGACAGCTTTGTTGGGCGGCTGATCAAGGCGTCCCATTTGATGGGCGCCCAAGTGGTCATCACCGGGCTACAGCCAGCGGTGGCGATGAACCTGGTTGAGCTCGGGCGTGAACTGCCGCGGGTTTTGACGGGCGTTAACCTCGAAAAAAGGATTGCGGCACTCGGCCGTGTTACGGAGCTGGCAGCACATGGCTGAGGGAAAGGTGATCACGATCAGCAGCGACCTTGATATCGTTGCTGCCCGCATGGTAGCTCGCGATACCGCCCGCGGGCTCGGTTTCGCGGCCATCGATCAGGCGCGCATTGCTACCGCCATCAGTGAGCTGGCGCGGAATATTTATCTGTATGCCGGCGAGGGCAGCGTCACGGTTAAGGAAGCAACCAACGGCTTGCGCCGCGGCATTGAAGTGGTGTGCGAAGATCGTGGCCCAGGGATCGCCGATATTAGCTTGGTAATGCAGGACGGCTACATGTCGTCCAAAGGCATGGGCATGGGCTTGTCCGGTGCGAAGCGCTTGATGGACGAGTTTGAGATCAACAGCAAGCTGGGAATTGGCACCAAAGTAACCTGCCGCAAGTGGGCTCGCTGAGCGCGAGGTTGGGGTGGCAGAGATAGTCATGGAGCAGATGGGCCGGCTCCACCGTGCCGCGGGAACGCATTCCAACACGATCTAGGCGATGCCATCTCCATTCGAGGTGGCATTTGTGCTTTAATGATGGTATGGCAACACCCGTGCATACTGTGTATCTAGGCTTGGGCGCTAATCTTGGCGATCGCGCCGCTACCCTTGGGGCCGCCCGCCAGCGGCTGGCTCCGGATGTCCAGGTGCTGGCTTGGTCAAGTTTGTATGAGACGGCGCCCTGGGGCGTCTCTGAACAACCTCCGTTTCTTAATGCCGTCTGCCAGGCACAGACCGCGCTATCGCCCACAGCGTTGCTTGCGTATCTCAAAGCTCGTGAGCGCGAGTTGGGCCGGGTGCCATCGTTCCGTTGGGGTCCCCGTGCAATTGATATCGATATTTTGTTGTATGACGAGCTTGTGCTCAACGCCGAGCAGCTAACGTTGCCACATCCCCGGCTCCACGAACGAGCCTTTGTGCTGGTCCCCCTGCTGGAGCTTGCCCCTGATCTGCGGCATCCCGTTATCGGTCGTACCGTGCGTGAGCTTGTCGCCGACCTTCCGCCGGATGAGCTAGCGAGCACACGCAAAGACTGGTAAAAGAGGCCCCCAGCACAATCATGCTATAATGCCCGACAGAGAGTCTTCCAAACAATAGCTGGACCTGTTACCCAAGAATACATGTTGATCGATACCACTGTACCTACGTCGAGCTGGTCTAGCCGTCACACGCGTCGAAATACGGTATGGCTAGGCGCGGCGGCCTTTGTTGTTATGTTGCTGCTCGTGGCTTCATTAGCCGTCGACCGACTGCGGGTTGCAAACCGTATGCAGTTGGAAGAAGTGGATGCCTTGCAGTTCGCCGTGGACGATGCCTTCGGCTTTTTGCTCGACATTGAGTCGGCGCAGCGCGGCTATCTGCTGACTGGCGATGAAGCCTTGCTTGAGCCCTTCAATCGCGGCATTCGCCGCTATCCTGACGTGCTTGTCGGCGCCCGACGGGCCGCGGCTGTGGTTGGTGGCGAAGCTCCCCAGCTGCTGCAAGCATTTGAGGTCGATGCCCAACAATGGCTGGAGCAAGTGTCAGGCAGCGTGTCGCAGCGGCAGCCGGGCGCCGTTGACGGGAGTACGCCTGAGCAAGCGCTCGTGGGCGGGCAGCTCTTCGAAACGCTGCGGCTCCGTGAGGCCGAGATAAGTGCATTTGCCCAGACCCGTCGGAGCGGCCTGCAAACATCAAATCGGCGCTTAATCAACACAGGTCTGGCACTTCTGGTGCTCGGCACCTCCGCCACGCTCGCAACCTTGCTGTACGGGATTTCACTGGTGTGGCGGATTGGCCAGCTGGCCAGCAGCCAGCAAACGCGTCAGGATCGCCAGGCTGCCTATGCCGAGGTAGTAAGCGCTCTGAATGGGCCGACGCAGCTCCAACCATTGCTCAGCCAATCGTTGCCGGTGCTCCTTAAGAGTGTGGGTGGGCAAGCCGGTGCGGTGTATGGCTATGACAACAATCTGCTCACGCCGATCTTCGCGGTGGGCCTGGACAAAGATCAGCTGCCGCCGGTGCGCCCAAACGAAGGATTGCCCGGGCAAGCGATCCTGCAGGAACGCACGATTGTGGTCGGCGACTTACCGCCAGACACTCCTTATCGCATCCATACGGGTATAGGCGTGGCAGCACCGCGCAGTGTGGCCAATGTTCCCCTCCGCTACGGTCGGCAACTGCTGGGCGTGCTGGTCGTCGCCAGTGTGCAGCCGCTAACCGAAAGCGACATCGAGCAGCTGGGCCTGACGGCCTCCCAGCTGGCCACCGCGATGAGTATTGTGCGCGCTTTTGAAGAAACGCAGCATATCGCGGATCAGCTGGCGGACAACAATGCGTATCTCGCTCGGCTGCTTGAATCGAGCGATACGCTGCAGGACATCGGGCGCGAGCTGGTGATCCAAAGCGATCTGCAGACGTTGCTTAATCTGGTGTGCCGCGAGGTACGGCGCCTGCTACGCGCCGATTACGCAGCGGTAGCGACCATTTCGGATCCGCTGGGTTCGACGCGTTGGGCTGCAATCGATGGGGCAACGTCGGATGCGTTCCGGGATACAGTTTTTCCGCCCCGCAGAGGTACCGCCGGGCGGGTCATTGCGACGGCAGGTCCGATCGTCATCGAGAATTTCGGTCAAAATCCGAAATTTCCGGTTGATGAGTTTCCGGTGCATGTGGCCGAAGGCATGCGCTCATCGTTAGGCGTGCCGCTGTTCCGCAAAGAAACGCCCGTGGGCGCGCTGCTGGTAGGCTATCGCAGCGACCACCAGATCGTTGACGCCGAGATCGAATTGGCGACGGCGATAGCTTCGTATGCGTCGATCGCAATTGAAAACGCGCGGCTGGTCACCGAGCTGCAAAGCGAGCGCGATTTGGCCGAACAGCGTGCCCGCGAGCTCACCCGTAAAAACAAGGAAGTCGAACGTGCCAACCGGCTCAAGAGTGAGTTTGTGGCGAACATGAGCCATGAGCTACGCACGCCACTCAATTCGATACTGGCGCTGTCCCAGATCTTGCTGGACCGGCTGGATGGCGAGCTCAACGAAGAGCAAGACAAACAGGTGCGGATCATCGAGCGCAACGGGCAAAACCTGCTGCGGCTGATCAACGATATTCTGGATCTGTCCAAGATCGAGGCCGGACGCATCGATTTGGTGGCCGCTCCGTTCAAACTACCAGATGTCGTCAACAGTGTGCGGGGCACGGTAGCACCGCTGTTGGCTAACAAAAACTTGCAGTTCGAGGTCGATATTGCGCCGGATGTGCCCCAATGCAACACGGATGAGAACAAACTCAAGCAGGTGCTGCTCAATCTGTGTAGTAATGCAGTTAAGTTTACGGAGCAGGGGCGCATCGCGATTCGAGCGCGCACCGGTATTGGCCTGCGGAGCTTTAGCGGAGATGAGCGGCTAGGTCCATGGATCACGGTTGAGGTGCAGGACACCGGCATTGGCATCGCGCCCGAAGACCAACCGACCGTGTGGGAGGAGTTTCGGCAGATCGACGGCTCGTTATCGCGCAATTACGAAGGGACCGGTTTGGGCCTGGCAATTGTGCACCGGCTGGTCCGGCTGCTGGGCGGCGAGATCGAGCTTGAAAGCGCGCTTGGCGCAGGCTCGACCTTTCGCTTTACGTTTCCAGCCCGGCTGCCGGCTGGTCCGCAAACACTGCACCGCGCTCCGGCTCTGGTCAAGCCCGAGCCGGCGGTTGTTGAAGATCGCGTCCGGGCTGAAGATCGGCCGCTGGTGCTGATCGTGGACGACGATGTCGAAGTGATCTACATCCTTGAAAAATATTTACGCGCCGATGGCTACGCGATCGAGTCGGCGCGTACCGGCGATGAGGCGATTGCTAAAGCACGCGCGCTGCGGCCATTTGCGATGACTCTGGACGTGATGCTGCCGGGACGTGATGGTTGGGAAGTGATTCAAACGTTGAAGAGCGACCCGCAAACCAGTGATATCCAAATCATCATGCTTTCGATGCTGGACAATCGGCAGATCGGCTACAGCCTGGGCGCTACGGATTATTTGGTCAAGCCCGTTTCCCGCACAAGCCTGCTGCAGCGGCTGAGTCAACTGCGAAATGGCAAGCCACTGCGTACGGCGGTGGTGGTCGATGACGATCCAATCCAGCTGCGCGTGGTGGAGACGGCGCTGACCGACGAGGGCTTGGATGTGCAAACGTTTAACAATGGCCACGCCGCCCTGGAATGGCTGGCCGGCCACACACCCGATCTGCTGACCCTTGATCTGATGATGCCGGGCATGGATGGATTTGAGGTGCTTGATAGTGTACGTTCACTGGCTCAGCTCAAAGATGTTCCGGTGCTGATCATTACCGCCAAGGATATTCTTGCCGAAGATCGTGCGCGGTTGAATGGCCGGATTGCAGCCATTATCCAGAAGGGTCCACGTCATCGAGAAGAGCTCCTGCAAGAAGTTCAGCACACCCTGCGGCGCCGCCTCCAACGCCCGGCGGTACGCTAACATGTTTTGAATGAGGAAGGATACCCTGTGAGCGGAGCCATGATTCTGGTGGTCGAAGACAATCCCGACAACATGTATGTGTTGGACCACCTGCTGACACGTAAAGGGTATGTGGTGCGGCAAGCCGTGCGCGGTGAGGAGGCACTGGCGCTGGTACGGCAGGAGCACCCGGCGCTGGTGTTGATGGATATGCAAATGCCGGGCATGGACGGCTATGCGGTCGTGCGTGAGCTGCGCCAAATACCGGAGCTTGCCGGATTGCCAATCATTGCCGTCACCGCCAACAGCATGCCCGGGGACCGCGAACAAACGCTTGCGGCGGGCTGTACCGACTATGTTGCCAAGCCAATCAGTCCACGTGAACTACTGCAACTCGTCGAAGATTACCTAGGGGGAGAGCGCCATGGCCACGATTCTGATCGTTGACGATCAGCCTGATAACTTGTACGTGCTGGAGCGGCTGCTGAAAGGCAAGGGCTACCAGGTGCTGCAAGCTGAGAATGGGCTGGCGGCCTTGGACGCGGCGACAACCAGGCAGCCCGATCTTATTTTGCTTGACGTAATGATGCCGGAGATGGATGGCTTTGAGGTTGTGCAGCGCTTACGCGATGACGCCACGACTCGCACAATTCCGGTTGTCCTGTTAACGGCGAACGCGCCCGACGAACGGCTTAAGATTCAAGGATTGAAACTGGGCGCGGACGAGTACCTGACGCAGCCGATCAACAACAACGAGTTGCTAGCGCGCGTGCAGGCCTTGCTCCGCACCAAGCAGACCCAGGACGAGCTGCAATCCCGAAACACACAGCTAACGGCGCTGCTGGATATTGTGCAAGCCAGCACCAGCACACTGAACTTGGATGAGGTCGGCCGGCGGCTGATTGACCGTGCTGTCAGCGCGACGCATTCGGATGGGGGCGGGATCTGGCTCCAGCAGGATGAGAAGCTGATCTGTTTGGCACAGCAGGGCTATAGCGCGGAGGTCATCGCCGCCTGGGAAACAAACGTGGTCGCGGATAGCCCGATCGGTATCCGCGTGTTACAGTGCCGCAAGTTGCTGGTGGGCAGCACGGCCGAGGTTTTCGGCGACCACAACCTGCTCGGTCAAGCCGGCGGTACAGCAATTGTGTTGCCGCTGGTGCACCGAGACGCCAGCCTGGGCCTGTTGCATCTTGGCACGCGGCAAACACGCACGCCGCGCGATGAGGACTTGGCCTTTTTGCACGCGATCGCGAATGCCGCGGCGGTTGCTGTCCAAAATGCCCGGTTATTTGAAGAGTCGAATCAACAACGGCAAGATCTGGAGCGCGTGGATCACGAGCGTGATGAGTTTATTTCGATCATCTCGCACGAGCTTAAAAATCCCCTCGCCTCGATCAAGGGCTATGCCGGCCTTTTGCAACGACGCGCCCGAAAAGATACAACGCTGCAAACATCGCTCAAGGGACTGGATGTGATCGAGCAGCAGGTCAATCGCATGACGACGTTGCTTGATCAGCTGCGCGATGTATCGCAGATTGGCATGGATCGGTTCATGATTGAGGCCGGGCCGGTCGATCTGGCCCATCTCACCCAGCGGATTGCGTTTGAGATGCAGACGACCTCGGCGAGCCATCAGCTGCAGATCGATGTGCATGACGAGCCCTTGATGATCTATGCCGACGAGTTTCGGATGACCCAGGTGCTGAGCAACCTGATTAACAATGCGATCAAGTACAGCCCCAGCGGGGGGTCAATCGAGATTGTTGTGCGCCGCGAGGCTACTCCGCCCCAACGCCCACAAGAGCTGCCGTTGGGCGCCTACGCGGTGGTTACGGTGCGGGATTACGGTATTGGCATTCCCAGCGATGTGCAGGAGCGGCTCTTTCACCGCTTCTTCAGAGCGCCCAACACCCAGGGCCGCATCAGCGGCATGGGGCTTGGCTTGTATATCACGCGCGAAATTTTGCAGCGACACGGCGGCTATATTTGGGTCGAAAGCGAGGAAGGCGAAGGCAGTCTTTTTGGTGTTGCGCTGCCGTTGCTGAACGAGGCGTCAGAGGAGCACCCGGCTACGGAGACACCGCCGTCTGCGTCGGCTTCGGTTGCCGGCACAGCGGCATAAACCGGGAGCATTCGCCCATTACAGGGAACGCCCTATTGGCGAGCTTATCATGTATCAACTAGCCATTGCCCACTTGTATCCCGAGCAGATGAATATTTACGGCGACCGCGGCAACATCTTAACGTTGCGGCAGCGCTGCCAGTGGCGCGGGATAGCCGTGCGGGTGGACGGGATCAAGCCCGGGCAGGTCGTGGATTGGGCCAGCTATGATCTGGTCTTCTTTGGTGGCGGGCAGGACAGCGGGCAGGCGCTGATTGCCGACGATTTCGTGCAGCGGCACGGGGCCTCGCTCAAAGCGGCTATCGACGATGGGCTGGTGCTGTTGGCGATCTGTGGCGGGTATCAGCTGCTGGGCCATTATTTCTTGACCCATACCGGCGACAAGCTGCCCGGCATCGGGGCGCTGGATGTGCATACGGTGGGTGGCGAGAAACGGCTGATCGGCAACATTCTGATCGAGTGGACCGGCCAAAAGCGTGGCGCGGTACGGCGCACGCTGGTCGGCTTTGAAAATCATAGCGGCCGAACGTATCTGGGAACGGGCGTGCAGCCACTCGGCCTGGTCCAACGCGGCTTTGGCAACAACGGCGAAGACCGAACCGAAGGCGCGGTATACCGGAATGCCCACGGCTGCTACATGCACGGCTCGCTGTTGCCTAAAAATCCGCACTTCGCCGACCACCTGTTGAGCTTGGCGCTTGAACGACGCCATGGCGCGGTCGCGGGGCTTGTGCCGCTGGATGACGGGCTGGAAGTGCAGGCGCATGACGTGATGGTGGAGCGGCTTGGGTAACGTCCAGCACCCCCAAGGTCTGATCGGGTTGCGCGGATGATCGGTTTTTTCCATCTGTCATTGGGGGTAACGTACTAGGCTATGCGGCGCATCGCGTACTGCTCTCCCGTCAATCCAGTTGAGTCCGGTATCTCGGATTACAGCGAGGAGCTGCTGCCCTACCTCGGCCAATATGCCGATGTCGTTCTGTTTGTGGAGCGGGGGCTCAAGCCGTCCAATCCGCAGGTTCGCGCCCAGCTTGAGGTTCGCCCGCTCGACGAGCTGCCAAGCCAGCAGCACAAGCGGCCCTTCGATGCGATTGTGTACCAGCTGGGCAATAGCCCGGCGCACGGCACGATCTATGAGCTGGCACAGCAGCTCCCCGGTGTGGTGGTGCTGCATGAGTGGGTGTTGCACCATCTGAAGTTATGGCACGCCGCCGAGCGCCGCAAGAACATCGGCGTGTATCTGGGGGAGATGCAGGCGCGCTATGGCCCTGCCGGCGAGCGAGTCGCGCGCAAGATGCTGCGGGGCCAGCTGCAAGACGCCGCTTTTGGCATGCCGCTGGTTGAGGACGTGGTCGAGCGTGCGCGTGGGCTCGTGGCGCATAGTCAATTTGTGGTTGATCAAGCCCGGGCGTTACGGCCAGCACTGCCGGCCGCCGTTGTCCCGATGGGCGTGCCCCTGCCGCGCCGGATCCCTACAGCTGACGCGCGTGTCCGGCTTGGGCTGCCCGCCGATGGGGCAATCTGGGCATCCTTTGGCCATATCAACCCGTACAAGCGCATGGAAAGCGCGTTACGGGCGTTCAAACGCTTTCGGGCCGAGCATCCGGCGGCGCAGTACCTTTTGGTTGGCTCGGTCTCGCCCTCGTACGACCTCCAAGCGCTGATTCGGCGTCTCGATCTCGTGGATGCCGTAACCGTCACCGGCTATGTGCCGCGCGCTGATTTTGAGCACTATGTTGCCGCCGCCGACCTGTGTCTTAACTTGCGCTTTCCAACGGCGGGCGAAACGTCGGCGAGTTTACTGCGGCTGCTTGGCGCAGGCCGCCCAACCCTTGTTTCAGCCGTGGGGGCGTTTGCCGAGCTACCGCCAGCCGTGTGCGCGCTCGTCGACATCGATTGGAGCGAGACCGCGTTAATCTTGGCGTATGCCCGCTTGTTGCAGTCGCAGCCCCGTATTGCCTACGAGCTTGGCCAGAATGCACGCCGCTATGTCGCCCGCGAACATAGTTTGCAGCAGGCAGCGGAAGGATACCTTGGCTTTTTGGCCGATGTGTACGGCTGGAACAGCTTCCGTCGGGAGCGGGATATGCTGTGGACGGTTGAAGCGCCAGATGTTGCCCATAGTGGTGGGACCTCGATCCCCCAGGCGCAGGCCCAGTCCAACCCGTCACACCCTGCCACACCGATGAACCCGTTGCTGGCCGAGGTGGTAGCCGACGTGAGCACGGCGGCGGCTGAGCTTGGGCTGCGCGAAACGGACGAGCAACCACTCCGGGATATTGCCGTCACACTTGCCGATTTGCTCGAGGATCCCAGATCGAACCGCTGATCGTTCCTTGTACCTGGACGTTATTCTGCCTGGTGCCTCTGAATGCGCCGTACCAACGCCGATCTCGCGGGCGTGCCATGGCGCGTCCCCTGCTGGCCACGGGGATTGGGGTATAATCACCGTGGAGGCGTGCAATGCACCGAATCGGCATCTTCTACAATCCGCAGTCCCCGTCCACAACTCGGGTTGCCAATGAGCTGGATCGTTGGCTGAAAGAACGAGGCTTAGTCACGTGGTGTGGTGTCGCGCCGGACGCAAACGCGGCTGGTACACTCACCAGCTACGATCTGCTGGTCTGCCTGGGTGGCGATGGTACGGTGCTGCGCGCAGCCGCATTGGCGATCCCGGCAGCCGTACCCATGCTACCGGTTGCGCTGGGCCATCTTAGCTTCATGGCCGAGGTTACCCCCGAAGCCCTGTACCACAGCCTGGAGCGCGTGATCGCCGGCGATTGCTGGTACGAGGAGCGGGCGCTGGCCGAGGTGGAAGTGACCCGCGCCGAGCATCCGCGGGAACGCTTGCTGGCGCTCAACGAGGTGCTGATTGGTCGTGGCGACCTCGCGCGGGTGATTGCGGTGGCGGTGCAGATCGACGACATCCCGATGACGACGTATCATGCCGATGGTGTGCTGGCCGCGACGGCTACCGGCTCCACAGCCTACGCGCTGGCGGCAGGCGGCCCGGTGTTGGACCCGCGCTCCAAAGCGCTTGTGCTGGTGCCGGTAGCCGCGCATCTAACCAACGTGCCGTCGCTGGTGCTCCATGAAGATGCCCATCTCGACCTTGAAGTTGCATCGCGCTATCCTGCTGCGCTTTCGGTTGACGGCCGGGTTGGCCTGGCGCTGCAAATGGGTGACGGCGTGGCGGTCAAGCGGGCACCCGAGGTGGCGCGGTTTGCCCGTGTCCACTCACCTAGCTATTTTTATCAAACACTGACTCGACGCTTACGTCGAGAATAGATGAGCAGATCGATGGGCGTGTCAAAATTTTTGCGGTATGCGCTGCCATTTGGCGGCGCTCTTTTGGCCGGCGCTGGAGCTGTAGCGGCCTACACCGCCCACCATATCAACGGCCCACGTCGGCGCAATGGGGATCAGTATACCTTCTCGCCATGGGAGGTCCAGGTTGAGCATGAGCGGGTGAGTTTTGAAACCGAAGACGGCGTAACCCTCCGCGGTTGGTGGTTTACCCGCCCCGACTCACACCACGTGGTGATTGGCTTGCATGGCCACCGCGGTTCAAAAACGGACTTGCTCGGGATTGGCTCAGGTTTGTGGCGGGCCGGCAACAATGTGCTGCTGTTCGACTTTCGCGGCTGCGGCGAGAGCGATCCTGCGCCCCAGTCGCTGGCGCATCTTGAGCAGCGCGATGCCCGTGCGGCACTGCGCTTCGTTCAGGCGCGCATGCCGGAGGCGCCGATCGGGATCATTGGCTATTCCATGGGCGCGTCGATTGCCATCTTGGTGGCGGCGACCGAGCCGGCGATCCGGGCTGTGGTGGCGGACTCGCCCTTTGCGGCCATGCGGGATGTGATTGCCGATGCGTATGTGCGCCGACGGCTACCGACCCGGCCGGTGCTTGACCTGACGGATGCTGTTACCCGCTGGCGCTATGGCTATCCCTTCCAAGCTGTCCGCCCGATCGATGTAGTCGGTGCGCTGGCCCCACGTCCATTTCTGCTGCTGCATGGTACCGCCGACACGATCATTCCCGTTAGCCATGCCCATCGGATCTTTGCGGCGGCCGGCGAGCCGAAGGAATTGGTCATTTTTGAGGGAGCGCAGCATTGTGGCGGCTATTTTGCCGACCGACCGGCCTATGTGTCGCGAGTAGCCGAGTTTTTTGCAAAAGCCTTAGCATAAATAGGCACGATATAACGACTTGCGTGCACGTGTAGTTGACAAGCGTTGGCTGTGCTGAGGGCTGATGGCTGAAAGCTGATAGCTGATTGTATGCGCTTTGATATTTTGACGCTTTTTCCCGCAATGTTCACGGGGCCGTTTACGGAAAGTATCCTGAAGCGCGCACAGCAAGCGGGCTTGCTCGACATTGTGCTGCACGATATTCGCGCCTACGCCACCGACAAGCACAAGTCTACGGATGATTACCCATTTGGTGGCGGCGCCGGCATGGTCATGAAGCCCGAGGTGCTGTATCGGGCGCTCGCGGAGGTGCTGGGTATGGGCGCGGTTGTGCAGGCCGAGGCGGAGGTGCTGGTGCCGCTGCCGGCCGAGCGACCACCCGTGTTGCTGATGTCTCCTGCCGGCGAGCCATTTACCCAGGGGATGGCCGAGGAGTTGGCGCAGGCGCCGCGGCTGGTGCTGATCTGCGGTCATTACGAAGGCATCGACGAGCGGGTGCGCGAGTGCTGCGTGGATCGTGAGATCAGCATCGGCGACTATGTGTTGACGGGCGGCGAGCTTGCGGCCATGGTGATTGTGGACGCGGTCGCCCGCTTGCAGCCCGGCGTTTTAGCCGCCGCATCAACCGACGAAGAGTCGCACAGCGATAGCCTGCTGGAATATCCCCACTATACTCGTCCCGCGGTTTGGCGCGGCCAGCCCATTCCGGCGGTGCTTACCTCGGGCCATCATGCAAACGTGCACCGTTGGCGGCATGAGCAACGCTTGCTGCGCACCCTGCAGCGCCGGCCCGATCTCCTACAAAGGGCCGTGCTTTCGGAGCAGGATCGTGAGTACCTTCGGCGGCATGGCTGGGGGACCTCGCTCCTTCCGGACGATCCTGCGGCTTCCTGATGCCAGCTTGGGCGAAATGGGTGCCCGGCAAGCTTGCCGATGATCATGCGGGTGTAGTTGCGGCGGGATAGTCCATTCGCTATAATGCAGCCCAGTTGAGGCCAGGCAGCTTCACCTAGCGCTGTAACCATGCTCCACAGCGCGCGGCACGTTTCCGCATGATCAGGAGGAATCCATGGGCTTTATGAGTACGAAGAAACCGGCCTCGGTGCCCACTGTTAACCATGGCCGGCCCGAAACGAGCATCGGCGCCAACACCAGCATCGTCGGCTCACTGAAGTGCGACGGCAACATGCGCATCGACGGCTCGTTTGAAGGCGACATTGAGGTCCTGGGCAACCTAATCATCGGCGCGACTGGCCGGGTGATTGCCACCATCAAGGCGACAAACATCCATGTGTCGGGGGCCGCTAAGGGCGAGCTAACCGCAACCGAGCAGCTCCAAATTTCGCACACTGGCAAAGTGTGGGGTGAGATTAACGCGTCGGCCTTGCAGATCGAGCCCGGCGGTATGTTTCGTGGCCAGAGCGCCATGACGGCGGCCGACGAGCCGCTCTTGTTGGAAGCGCCCAAGCCCGCGCTCGCCTAATCAGTCCCGTTGTTTGCTAGGAGCGTCATGCAACGCTTTCGTCTTCCAAACTATCGAGCGCCCGTCTCATCGCAGTCGCTCACACGCTGGGTTGGCCGCCTGGTGTTGCTGACCCTGGGCGTTCTGGCGGTTGGCCTGCTGGTTGGCTTTGTGCGCATGACGTGGGCTGAACATAAGATTAACCAAGAAAGCGCGCAGCAGTTGGCTGCGAACGAAGCGCAGCAACAACGCAATGCGGCGCTCAAAGGTGAAGCCGAGTTTCGTGAATCGGGGATGTATGCCGAGCAGGCCGCTCGCGAGCAGCTCGGCATGGCGCGGGATGGCGACACGGTCTTGCTGCCAACGGTTGTGATTCCTGCGGCTTCTCCGCCGGCACCGCCACCCGCGGCTAACCCATCCGAGCCGCAAGTTGTGCTGGCCGCCACATCAGCATCGACGCCAAATTATCAGCGCTGGTGGCGCGCGCTCTTTCCCGGCACCGCAGATAATCCTTAACCTATTTCCCGCTAACGCAGCGCCGTCGCGTACGGCGCTTTTTTGCGTGTGTATGCCATACTATGTGCTGGTCGGAGCCACACGCAGCAACCTGTCCGTTTGACGTAAACCGGCGCTGGATGTGAGGCAAGCTAAGCGTGCGTACCTCAGTCATTGTTGTAACCTGGAACGGTCTGCACGTCCTGCGGGACTGCGTTGCTGCCCTGGCGGAGCAGACGCTACCCCATGAGCTGATCGTGGTGGACAATGGCTCGCATGACGGAACGCGCCCATGGCTGGATCAGCATGCTCCGCACGCTAAGTGCATACGCCTGGCCTATAATCTCGGCTTTGCCGGCGGCAACAACGTCGGGCTGCGAGCCGCGCTGGGTGATCAGCTTGTGCTGCTAAATAATGATACGATTGCGGCGCCGAACTTTTTGGAGCGGCTGGTCGCGCCGCTGGCAGACGACGAACAGATCGGGTCGGTCGCGGGCGTGCTGACGTTTGCCCACCAGCCGGAGACGGTTGCGTCAGCCGGCATCGTCGTCGGCCGGGATGCCGTGCATCGCGATCTACGGGCGCTCACACCGGTCGCCGCCTTACCTGCGCAGCCAATCGAGATTTTTGGGGCGAGTGGCGGGGCGGTTTGTTTTCGCCGCGCCGCGCTGGACGATGTGGGATTGTTTGATGAGCGCTACTTCAACTATCTTGAAGACGCCGACCTGGCTTGGCGCTTACGACTGCGGGGCTGGCGCTGCGTGTTAGCCCCGGATGCGCACGTCCGCCATATCTATTCGGCCACAGCCGGTCAAGGCTCGCCCTTCAAGCAGCGCCTGCTGGCGCGCAACCGTCTCCGTTTGATCGTGCGCTGCATTCCCTACGCTGTGCTGCGCCGCCATTGGCTGGCCATCCTGCGCTACGACCTGTTGGCGGTCTGTTATGCCCTGCTCCGGCGGCAGCCGGCGATCATCGGGGGCCGGACGGCGGTTGTACGAGAGCTTCCCGACTTGATCGGCGCTCGACGGCGTATGCACAAGCGCAAACGGGTGCCAGGTGCTGAGCTTGAACAATGGCTTGTGCCGCCGGTTGCTGTGCGCGAAATGCTGGCCGAACAGCGTGCGCTCGCAGCCGTGGTGGCCAAGGCATAGACGACTGCTTCCGCGGTATTGCTTGTTGCCAGCCCGCAGCATACTCAGGATGCATGTGCGTCGGCCGGCTCGCGGAGGAAGCGCACGAATACCTCGTTGCCCAACATGCGGCCCCGTTCGGACAGCCGAATGCCAATAGGGTCCTGGATGATCAGCCCAAGCTCGGTCAGGTCGCGGATCTCGTCGCCGTACACGGCCAGCAAATCATCTCCGCAGCGATCGGCGAAGTGCGCAAAGCTGACGCCACTGTTGAGCCGCAGGCCCATCATCATTGTTTCGCCCAACAGGTCGGACTCCGCCAGCGCAACGGTCTCGGCCGTCGGCAGTTGGCCGGCACGAACCGTCCGGATGTAGTCGTTGATGCCGAGAATGTCGTGCCAGCGCTGGGGGTAGATATGGCCATGCGCTCCGGCGCCGGCCGCTACGTAATCGGCATTCAGCCAGTACGCGACGTTATGATGGCACGCCCCAGTCGGTAACGCCCATGCATGGTTGCCGCCTGGTTGGCCAGCGCCGGTATGCTTAGCCCAGTTCGAGATCTCATACTGGGTGTAGCCAGCGGCCGCGAGTCGCTCCATCGCCAGCTCGTACATAGCGGCGCTCTCGTCGTCGTCGGGCACGGTGATGCTGCCGCGGGTCACCTGCTGATGCAGCGGCGTGCCCTCCTCGACGATCAGCGAGTACAAGGAGACATGTTCTGGCTCGATCTCGGCGAGCCGATCCAGTGTCCAGGCCCATTGCGCGGTTGTTTGCCCGGGAAGGCCAAAGATAAAATCAAGATTGACCCGCTCAAAGCCGGCGCGGCGGGCTTGGTGATAGGTTGCAATCGCTTCGGCGGCGGTGTGAATGCGGCCCAGCACCCGCAGCGTCGGATCGTGCAGGCTTTGCACGCCGAACGAGATCCGATTAATGCCCAACGAGCGCAGGCCACGCAGATATGCTTCGTCGATCACTGTGCCAGGATTAGCTTCGGTGGTAACTTCAGCCGCCGCGGCCGGCACAAGCGTATCGGCGGCCGCCAGTACCCGCTCCATCTGGGGCAGAGACAGCATTGTCGGCGTGCCGCCACCCAAAAAGATCGTCGGACGCAGCGCAGCCCGTGTTAGGGGCGGCGTTATAACCTGCGAATGGATAAAGGTGCTGCTTGCGGCAGGGCCGAGCGCTTGACCACGCGCTACTAGCTCCGTGCATAGCGCGTCAACATACGCCTCGATGCGGTCGTCCATGTTGGCGTAGGTGTTGAAATCGCAGTACGAGCAGCGCCGCTGGCAGAACGGAATATGGATATACAAGTGTTTCATGCTGCCCGTATTGTACCGCGTTCCTTAAAAGTTGACGTAATGCGAGGCGAATAATCCGCTCAGCCTCCGCGGCTCATCGATGCTGCTGATTCGGCATTCCGTTCGACGGCCGGTGGTCGTGGTATGCACATTGATACCTTTTGGCCAAGCGCATTTCGACATTGCACCGCGGCCAGCACTAGGTGCGCGCCGCATCTACCCACATCAAGGAGCAAACCCGTATGCAGCGTAACTCATCTGCCGATCAAGCTGCCCAAAGCGGCGCCGACGTAACCCCTACCAGCCCACTGCCCGACGTTCCCGATGCCGGCCTCGACTCGCAGCCATTATCACCACCCGAGCCGGTCGATATTTCTACCGCGGCGCTTAACACCCATGCTGCGCTTGCCGCAGGTACGCTCAACGATGCCGACGAGCGAACCTTGTATGAGCAGACGCTGGACGCGTATGAGGAGAGCGCCGCAGACGAGCCCCTGGGCGTGCAAACCGATTTCGCGACCACAACTCCACCCGCGCCTCGTCGTCGCGCCAAAACGTACGAGCAGTAACAATCTGCCAAACCTGTCACTGCTGCGCAGCGGCCATGCCGATGCATGGCCGCTGCGTCCACGTTAGGGCCGGCTGCTTCGCCTTGTCGCTCGCCAATCTTGCGGGTGCTTTTGCTTTGGGCTATACTCGACGCGCTCCACCCAGAATGGTCTAGGAAGGAACGCATGCAGCATCGTCGTTATCGTTTGGTACTGATCGCGTCGACTTTGATCCTGGCTCTGCTTTCGACATCGTTGGCAGTCCGTCAACAAACATCCCTGCTCACGGCGGCAAACGCAGCCGCCCCCCGTCCAACCGTAGCTGCGGAGCGTGCGCCTGGACCCGCCGAAGAAGCGCCGGATGCGCCGCCGCATGAGCACGCTGTTCCGCTCGGTCCGACACCGTCCTTAGGTGCTGCGGTACCGCCGCCACCACCACCCCGCGCGGCGATCATCGACCATGAGCGCTTTTTCTACGAGCCGGACTTCTACTCCGCTCAGATCCAGGCTTTCCTGGATACCCAGCCGGGTCCACTCAAAGGCTATCGGGCAACCGTTGGCAATCGCGAGCACTCGTTTGCCGAAATTCTCAGTAGCCAGGCGATCCTGTATAGCATCAATCCCAAGGTGTTGTTGGCGCTGATCGAGCAGCAGAGCGGCCTCCTTACCAATGCCGCCCCTGCGGAAGAGCAGCAGCGCTTTATGCTGGGCTACCATGGTGAGGATGAGCGCCACGCCGGCTGGATGGCCCAGCTGACCTGGGCGCGGCGCGAGCTTCATCGCGCCCAGCGTGATTATGCAAGCGCCCAGGAGCTAGTATATGCCGACCAGACGCACTCGCCGCTCCCGCCAGGCCTGAGTCTCGCCGGCTACGCCATAGCTCGTGTCCTGGCGCTCACGACAAGCGCCGCCGAACTACCTGCCAAGCTTGACCAGGGTGAGCAGTCCTTTGTCGCGACCTATACCCGGCTGTTTGGCGACCCACGCAATGCCCCCGAGCGACCGTCGGCCGCCTGGCCCTCCGTCGCGGCGCCATTTTTGGCGCTGCCCATGGAATACGTGCACGAGACCACCTCGTTTTTCGATCACGACGCTCCGTTTCTGGTGCAGAACGGCTCAACCTGGATCTATCGGGGTGACCAGGATGCGCAATTTAGCTATGATGGACATGACGGTTGGGATTTCGCTATGCTGCCGCCGGAGCCTGTGCTGGCCGCCGCCGATGGTGTGGTTGTCTTCGCCGGAAACTCCGACGACGGCTGCGGTATTGCGCATGTCGTGATCGTCGACCATCAGAACGGCTACCGCACGCTGTACTGGCATTTATCCCGTCCTACCGTCGAGCCAGGGCCGGTCAAACAGGGCGAAACGATTGGCATTGCCGGCTCGTCTGGCTGCGCAACGGGGCCGCATCTGCACTTCCAGGTACAGTACCTTGGTCGTGACGTTGATCCGGCCGGCTGGTGCGGTCCAAAAAACGGCGATCCCTGGGCCAATCATCCGGCGGGCCAGGTAAGCGTGTGGCTGTGGCGGGACGTTCCTTCGCCGTGCGCGCTGCCGCAGGGCGCGATTGTGGTTGATACGACCGACCCCGGCTTCAAGCGGGTTGGCGCTGGGTGGGCTGAGCTTGCGCCCGGCCTGGGTGGCACCGCGCTGTATGTCCCAAGCCAGCTTGACTCCAACAACAGTCTGACGATCGGCGCCTGGCGTCCAACCCTGCCTCGCGCCGGCTCGTATCGCGTGCTGGCCTGGGTGCCGTATATCCTCAACGGCAATAACGACGCACGTGCCGTGCGCTATGTCGTGGGGCACGCCGCTGGCTCAGCCGATCTTGTGGAGGTGTCGATCAGCCACTGGGATGTCGCCAGTGGCTGGGGTTGGGCCGACCTCGGCGTCCACTCGTTCGATCCTGCGCAGGCGCCGTTTGTGGGCCTGCGCGCCGTCGACCGGGAGGCTGGCAACAATGTGTGGTACGATGCTGTTGTGTGGATTCCGGTGGACTAACGAATGTAGCCTTAAGAACCAAGAGGAGGGCTGCCCACGCTGTTGCTTGGTTCTTTGATATGAGCAGAGGCCATGACCAGTGCAACCGTCGATACGTTGATTCCGGAGTTGCGTGAACAGCTAGCCACTGCTGGCTCGCAGACTGTTGACCTGATCGAAGAGCTTGTGCGTGATCCCGGCTCCCAGGCCTGGCGCGCCCGCTGTTTTTGCATCGGTTATATGTGGCATGACGAGGAGCGCGAGCCGGAAGAGCTTGCCCGGCTCGGCTTGACGCTGGCGCCGGTGTTGCAGCACGATGCGGCCTTGTTCGTGAGCGAGCTGCTGTTGGGCTATGCCGCTTCCCGGGAAGACCGGCGCTCCCGCGAGTGGGAGCATCGCCTGGTCCGGCGCGTCGCGGAGTTGGACGGTTTGCACCATATCGTCAGCGCGGCGAACTCATCGCTGGATCTTGAAACCTCGTTGCAAACGGTGGCCCAAACCGTCGCCAACGTGATGAGCACCGACGTCTGCTCGATCTATTTGTTTGATCGCAATACCGGCAATCTCACGCTGCGTGCCACCCATGGCTTCGACCACGGCGCCATTGGGCATGTCACAATCCGCCTGGGTGCAGGGGCGACGGGCTGGGCCGCTCAAGAAGGCCAGCCGCTGGTGATCCAAGATGCCTGGGCCGACCAGCGCTTCAAGGTGGTGCCCCATCTGGATGAGCGTCCGTATCGCTCGCTGGTCTGTGTGCCGATCATTCTGTTTGCCAAATCGCCGGATGATCTGGTGGGCGATCAGCTGCAGGGCGTGATCAGCGTGCAGGCGGTCGGGCCGCGCGTCTTCAAAGATGAGGAAGTGCAGTTTTTGGAAGTCGTCGGCGGCGAGCTAGCCTTTTCGATTGCCAATGCCCAGCGCTATCACGAGACCGACGAGCGGCTGCGTCAAAAGATCCGCGAGCTTAGTACGCTGCAGCGGGTGTCGGCCGCGATTGCTGCCACACTGGACCTTGGCACCGTGCTCAATTTGATTGCCGAGCAAGCCGTGGTGCTGTCGTCGTCGGATCGGGCTGATATTTTTGAGTGCGAGGGCGATTGCACCGACATTAAGCTGGTCGCTTCATGCGGTGGAACCTGGGACGAGCGCTTGCGCCGCATCATCATGCGAACCGTGAGCGAAGGCCATCCGGTCGCCATCATCAGCGCCTTCGATGATATGCGCTTCCCCGAGCTGGCAGCGCTTGCGCACAACAACGGCTTCCACTCGCTTTTCTGTCTGCCCCTGCGCATTGGCGAGCGCATCATCGGCGCGATTGTGTTGTACACGCGTCAGCAGCGCTACTTCGACTACGAGCAGGTGCAGCTGTTGTCGTCCTTTGCCGACGAGGCCGCCATCGCCATCGAGAACGCGCGTTTGTTCAAGGAGGCCCAGCGCAATCTCAAGATCAAGTCGACGCTGCTGCAGGAGATGCATCATCGTGTGCGCAACAACCTGCAAACGATCTCGGCGTTGCTTACCATGCAGTACCGCCGTTTGGACCCCGACTCGCCGGGTGCCGCGCCGCTCGCCAAATCAGCCGGGCGCATCCAGGCGATCGCGGCTGTGCATAACCTCCTGTGCAATGATGATGTTGGCGTGACCACCGTCCAAGAGATCGCCCGGCAGGTCGTGGATAACGCCCACACCGGGCTGGTCGGCGAGTCGCCGGTGCATTTCGAGGTCAAGGGCACGTCCTTGCCGATCACCTCCCGCGAAGCCACCGTCCTCGCCCTGATCGTTAACGAGCTGGTCAATAATGCGCTGTCCCACGGCATCGCCGAGCAGGGTGGCACCGTCGAGGTCGATGTGTGGCGGGAAGGCCCCGACGCCGTGATCGAGGTTCGTGACAACGGCCCGGCCCTGCCGCCAAGCGCCCAAGCGTCAGAGCCCAAGCAGAGCAGCGGCCTGGGGCTGTCGATTATCGAGACGTTGGTCTCGGCGGATCTAGGCGGCTCGTTTAAGTTCAGCCGTGATGATGCCTGGTCCCGTGGCTGCGTGCGCTGGCCCTACTCGCCTCCCGATGCTCAGGCATAGGCTTGGCCCGTCGTTCCTACAAGGTAGGTGTCTGGCGTCCATGCACGTGAGTACGCCTGCTCCCGTCCTCGCTCCGTTTGGCCGTGCTTCACAGCGAGCACTCAGGTTCCTGCTCCCACTGTATGGTAGAATCAACATGTGCCGCTGATTGATACACATGCTCATATTCACCTGGAGGCGTTCGACGCCGATCGCCCCGCCGTTCTTGAGCGTGCGGCTGCGCTCGGTGTTGCCCGCCTGATCAACATCGGCTATGACCTCCCGTCCAGCGAGGCGAGTGTCGCCCTGGCTGATGCCCATCCCATGGTTTTTGCTACGGTCGGCATTCAACCGCACTATGCCCTGACGACCATCCCGGCGCAGCTTGACCGGATCGCGGCGCTGCTGGCGCATCCCAGGGTTGTGGCGCTCGGCGAGATAGGCTTGGATTATTATCATAATCGGGCGCCCCAGGCTGCCCAGCAGGAGCTTTTCCGCAACCAGATTGACATTGCTCGTCAGCACGGGATGCCGATTGTGATCCATGCCCGTGATGCCCAGGCCGATACCGTGCGGATGTTAGTGGAGGCGGCCGTCGGCGTGCCCACCGTGATGCACGCGTTCAGTGGCGACTGGCAGTATGCGGCGGACTGTTTGGCGTTGGGCGCCTACATTTCGCTGGCAGGGCCGGTCACCTTTCCCAGGGCTGTGGAGCTGCACGAGGTCGCCCAGCGTGTACCGTTGGAGCGCCTGCTCGTTGAGACCGACTGCCCGTATCTCACGCCGCATCCCTTTCGGGGCAAGCGCAACGAACCAGCGCGGGTCCGGCTGGTCGCTGAACGCATTGCGGCGCTGCGTGGTGTATCTTATGAGGATCTGGTGGCGGCGCTGTGGGCGAATGCGCAGCGCGTCTTTCCCAAATTAGCAGCTGCGGACCCATTATTTGATGTATAAGGGCAATCAACAATTGCTATGCAACTAGAAGCTAGGTATTTATGGCTGTAGCAACTCGTGTATATCCCGCCCGTCGCCGAACACCGTGGACAGAACGTCTGGGCCCGGTATCGGTGACGGCGCTCCTGGGAGCCTTGATCACTCTGGCCACCGTCCAAAGCGTTGTTACGTCTAACTGGGCGCGTGGCCTCCAGGTGCTGACGCTGGTTGCCTTGGGTGGCCTGGTGGTGGGGGCGCTGTTTGCACAGATACGCGGTCTGCCCGGTTGGCTCGCGCATGGGCTGAGCGTGGTGCTTGGCCTGGCCTGGGGCGTGAATCGCATCGGTCCGCTCATGGGCGCCGCGCTGCCGACTTGGAAAGATCAAGCGACGGAGCTGCTGATCCGCGCCATTATTCTGGGTCGCGTGGTTGTGAACGGCGGCACGGGCGAAGATTTGCTCTTGTTCGTAGCCGTGCTGTCGTTGATGGCCTGGGCGCTCGGCTATCTGACCATGTGGTGGCTCGTGCGCAAAGGCTGGGCGTGGCGGCCGGTGCTGCTGAATGCGCTGGTCCTGTTTGTGAATCTGACCTACGCCTCGCCCAAGCCGCCGGTGGCCTTGTTTTATCTGTTTCTCGGCGCCGGCATGCTGCTGCTGGTCCATCAAAGCTATCTGGCACGGGCGCAGACCTGGACGGCCGCGATGATCGAAGTGCCCGAGCTGCTGGGCTGGCGCTTTGTCGCCTCCGGTAGCCTGGTCGTGATTACGCTGCTGGGCATCGCTACCTTTTTGCCTACTCGCATCACCAGTGTGCAGGTTGCTGCCGTGTGGCAGCGCGTGCGCGAGCCATGGCAAAATATTCAAAATCGGTGGGACCGTGCCTTTTCCAACATCAATGCACCCTCAAACGCGGTGGGCAGCGGCTTTGCCGGGCGCTCCTTGGAGTTGCAGGGCGCGCGCTCCTTTGGCAATGCCGTTGTGGTTGAGGTCAAGTCGCAAAGCCCCGATGGGCAGCCTCGCGCCGACTATTGGCGGGCCACAGCGTATGATCGCTACACCAGCGTTGGTGGGCCGGACGCGCGCACCTGGGCCGATACCACCGGTCAAGCGGCGGCCGCTACTCTAGGTCTGTCCAACGAGGAGCAGGCGCGCACGCCGATCGCGGCTGGCGAACAAATGCCTCAGCTTGACGTTGTAGCGCGTGAAGTTATCACCCAAACCTTTACTTTTCGCCAGAACTTTTCGCAGCCCACGCTTCTGGCGGCGACCCAGCCCATCTCGATCTCCGTGCCGATCAACGTCAAGCACACCTTTGCTGCGGTCGATGGACAAACGGTGGCCAATTACAGCGATCTGTCGCTGATTGCTTCCCAGCGCGGCGGCGTGCGCTCTGGCCTGAGCTATACCGCGGCCTCGCTGGTGTCAACCGCCGACAAACAAAGTCTGCGCAGTGCTCCCACCCAGTATCCCGACTGGGTCAAGCGCTATTTGCAATTGCCTGAAGGCGATGCACTTAGCCGCGTTTTTGCCAAAGCCCAGGAGGTGTCTGGCGGGGTCAACAATCCGTACGACAAAGCGGAGGCGATCCAGAATTACCTGCGTGGCTTTACCTACGACGAGAAAATTCCCTTCCCGCCCGAAGATCGTGATCGCGTTGACTGGTTCTTGTTTGATCTTCAGCGCGGCTACTGTGATTATTTCGCGTCGGCCATGACATTGATGCTGCGCTCACAGGGCGTGCCGGCGCGCATCGTTTCGGGCTATGCCACTGGCGAATACAATGCGGAAAAGGGTGTCTTCGAGGTCCGGCAGAATGTTGCCCATACCTGGGTGGAGGCCTACTTCCCCGGCTATGGCTGGCAGCGCTTCGAGCCCACGCCTGCGTCCTATACCGCGCCACCGGAACGGGCCGAAGACACAGCCCAAACGGACGATGCCTCGAATGGGGACGCCGGAAACATAACGGTGCCCGACCAGCGCCAGATCGATCTGGAAGAGCTTGAGCGGCGCCTACGCATGTCAGAGCAGGGCGAAGCTACTTCTGCGGATGTGTTGGAGCGGATTGCCCAACAAGAAGCTCAGCAGCGCCGCGCGGCCTGGATCCAGCGGGGAGCGGCCGGCACGAGCCTGTTGGTTGCCGCGCTGATTGGGCTGGTGTTTCTGTGGCGACCACGTGGTGTCGGCCCGGCTGCAGCGGCGTACATCCGCGCGCTGCGCTTGGCCAAGTGGGCCAGCCTCGGACCCAAAACATCGGCAACTCCGCGTGAGTTTGCCGTGCAGTTGGGCGAGCATCTGCCGGCGCAGCGTCGTTCACTGGACGAAATTGCTAATGCTTATACCCGTGAGCGCTATAGCGGCGGTCAGCCGGTGGCACCGGCCAGCGTTGAGACGGCGTGGCGCAACGTGCGCTGGCCATTGGTCGGCGCAATGTTAGCCCAGTGGATCGGGTTCGGGCGGCGTAAACGTAAGGAGCCGACCAGGCGGCGGCGGTAGCCGGGAATTAACTTCCGGTTGCGCATGGCTTACTGAAGTATGTGCAGGGTAGCAGTTGAGGGCGGGCGATTGGCCCGCCCTTGCTCACCGGTCACAGGCCAAGCGCACACCCAGAAAGGGCGTTCGGCGCTCGGGCTGCAGCCGCAGCCGACAAGCACACCGCGCAAAGCCTTCGGGATTGGCAAAGCAGCCGCCCCGAATAATGCGGCGTGTTTCGGTAGGCGGCGGCACATGCTCGGGCTGCCGGATACCGGCGCTCCGCAGGAAACGCTGCACAATGCGCGGTCGGCGTTGCTCGCGCGGCGCTTGGTCGTTGCGTCCGTCGGCGGCCGTGTACGGGTAGGGCGCTTGGAGCGACTGGGTCCATTCCCAAACGTTGCCGGCCATGTCCAATACACCATACGGCGATGCGCCCGCGGCAAAGCCTTCCACGGGCGTCGTGTGCGCCAGCCCGCTCTCCTTGACGTTGCAGCAGGCAGCGTCAAAGGTGTTGCCCCAGGGAAACGTGCGGCCATCCACGCCGCGGGCCGCTTTTTCCCATTCAGCTTCGGTTGGCAGGCGAAAACCTTGGCCTGTTTCATCCCGGAGCCAGGCACACAAAGCTTGGGCGTCGTGCCAGCTCACATCCACCACCGGATGATACGCGAGCTGTTCCGGCAAGCTGCCACCCCAAACAATCGGCGTATGCCCCCCCGTGGCTTGTTGAAACACGGCATACAGCGCGTTTGTGACCAGGGTTCGTCCAAGCGCAAACTCGCCGACGTCGACGCTGTGTTGCGGCGACTCTTCGGCATAGCTTTCGCGCGTCCCGCCATAACGCTTGGCCAGCGTCGAACGCTCGCGATCCGGCGTGCCCATGGCGAAGGCGCCGTCGGGAATCGTGATCATTTCCGGCAACAGGGTGGCCAACGTCGGACGGGTCATGGTGCGGTCAAGCCCAGCAGCTGCACAAACGCGTTGTCCGGCAATGCATCCAGGGTGCGTACCACAAGATCGCCGTCCAGCTGTGCATGGGTGCTCAGTACCCCAATTGTGCGCATCCCCGCCCGGCGGCCCGCTTCGATCCCGGCTGGCGCATCTTCAACCACGATGCAGCGCTCCGGCGGAACGCCCAGCTTTTGGGCGGCCACCAGAAAGACCTGTGGATCGGGCTTGCCGCGCCGCACATCTTCGGCTGACACGATCGCTTCAAAGTACGCGCCGATGCCCAGCGCTTCCACAATCGCCATGACGTTGAGCCGTGGAGCGGACGATGCGATGGCCTGACGCCAACCCTCCTGGTGCAGCCGTTGCAGCCACTGATCAACGCCCGGCAGCAGAGTTACTCCACCTGCACCCATCAGCTCCCGGTACCGCGTTTCCTTGGCCTCGGCGATCCGTTCCACTTCGCTTACGGGAAAATCAGCCCCGAAATAGCCGCGCAACACGGCGTCGTTGCGCTGCCCAAACGAGGCCACAAACTGTTCCCATTGGAGCGGGAAGCCTTCCAGCGCCAACGTTGCCTGCCACGACTGCCAGTGGTAGGCCGCGGAGTCCAATAACGTGCCGTCCACATCCCACAGCACCGCCCGCACGGCTGAGCCTCGATCTCTTTCATTTGCATTCATGCGTCCATTTTATCCGAAATACACAGCTCGGCGACAAGCGTGCTGCCCCAAGGAAGCGTCTGCCATGCGTGCCCAACGGCTGCCAGCCGCGGCCGGGCAAGAGTACTGATCTGTGGCGTACCTGTTGTACTAGCCTGCCTGCTTGATCCAACGGCAGCCGGTTGTTATCCTGCTGGAGACAACTCCTGCTGTGAGCGACCCAACATGGTTGAGATCGAGACAACAAGCCTTCTGTTGTGTAGGCTGGCAGATGAGCCCCACGCCCTGCTGATGAGCGATGTGCGTGAGGTGATCCGCTGGCGTGTGCCTACACCAATCCCTGGTAGCCCCGAGACCATTCTCGGCGTGATCCATCACCGCGGCGTGGTGTTACCTGTTGTCGATCTGCGGCCGCTGCTGGGTCTGTACACCCCTCCGCCCACGCGCAGTACCAGATTGTTGATTGTGGAGCATGGCGGCTTGGAGGCGGCACTGGTCAGCGATGCAGTGGTCGATATTGTTGAAATTGAGCAATCAGCAGTGGAGCCTGTACCTGCTTCCTTGGCCGCTGCACAAGCCCGTTTTCTCGCTGGGTTGGTGTACTGGGCTGAACAGCCGGTCGCACTGCTGACCCTTGCGACCCTGTTTGCGGCACTAACGGTCGACCATGCAGCAGGCTGATGGGCTGCTGCTGCTGGTGTCTGGTGGGCGGCGTTATGTCGTGCCACGCCGCCAGGTGAGCGCATTGACGCGGTCCGAGGTCGGCGCGGCAGCGGTAACCCTGGCTGGCGCCTTTGGTGAGCAGCCGATGACCGACGAACGTTATGCCATCACCGTCGCTAGCCAAACCGGTACGCTGGTCGTACATGTCCAGCAGGCCGACTTATGGGCCAACCTACCGCAGCTTGCACTCCCCCCTTGGCTCACACAGCAGGTACATCCCGCCGTTATCGGCCTTGTTCTGGACGACACGAGCCTTATTCCGTTGGTTGACCTAACGCAACTTGCATGTGAGACAGGATACGAAGCCACATGAATCTGTCGATTGTTCAACACCTCGTTCCTGCGCCAGCCTCGCACGAGGGTGACGACTCCACGCGGTATCGCCCCCTGGTGCAAGCGCTATCGCTTGGCACAGCACTTGGCTTTGGACTGATGGCCATCATCATTACGTTCGTGATGGTGCGCTCCGGCGAGACGAATCTCGCGTATCCAGCCGGTGTATCGGTGCTGGCCGCTTGCTTTGGCCTCGGTGTGCTCTGGCTGACACGCTGGAATGTTTTTGTGGCTGGACGGGTGGGGCTGGTGTATCAGATATTGATGATCACCGCTGCAGTCTGGTCCTACAATGGCGTCAACGGCCCCACTCCGGTGTACTATGTCATTCCGATTATTCTTGCTGGCTTGATGAGTGGTATTGGCAGCAGCCTGCGCGTGGGTGGCTTTGCCCTGTTGTGCTGCCTGACACTGGCCGTGCTTGAAGCGCTCGGGCTGGTGATGCCGATTCGGGTGACTAGCCAACGTCTTAACTTGCTGTTCAGCACCCTTAACTATCTGCTGGGCTTCGCCGTTGTGATGCTGGCGATCAGGATCGCCACCAGAACGCTCGACAACAGCTCGGCCGAGGCTCGGCAGCGCGCCCAGGAGCTGCTGCACTCCAACCAGGTGTTGCGCGAAAAAGGCCAGCAGCAGATCGAGCTTGCGGCTGAGCTTTCAGCCGCCGCCGCTGAAATGTCGGCCACGTCCCAACAGCAAGCGAGTGGGGCCACCGAGCAAGCTTCGGCCGTGGCCGAGGTAACCTCCACGATCGAGGAGCTGGGCTACACCTCCCGTCAAATCGCCCAGTCGGCCGAGCAGGTGAGCGATGCCGCCAGCGCGACCATGGATAATCTGAGCCAGGGTCAGGGTGCCGTCGACGAAAGCGTGGCGGCGATGGAACGGATCAAAGCCAAAGTCCAGGAAGTTGCTACCCGCATTCTGGCTCTGGGCGAACGCTCGCAGCAAATTGGCGAGATCATCGACCTGATCGACGATATCTCGGATGAAACACATCTGCTGTCCCTGAACGCCGCCATCGAAGCCGCGGGTGCGGGTGAGTACGGTCGTCGCTTTGCCGTTGTCGCGGCCGAGGTCAAAAACCTGGCCAACCGGACCATCGCCGCGGCCAAGGATGTTAAGAGTGTTGTTGCCGAAATCCAAGCTGCAACCTCGTCCGCGGTGATGGCGACCGAAGAAGGCGTTAAGGAGGTTGAGCGTGGCGCGCTGCTGGCCAATCGCGCTGGGCAGGTCATGGACACGATTGTGATGATGGCCGAGCGAACGGTTCAGTCTTCCCAGGAGATCAGCCTGGCCACCTCGCAACAGCAAACCGCCAGTGAACAAGTTGTTGAGACCATGCGTGATGTGGCCGAGGTGTCGCGCCAAACTGCTGCCGGATCGCGGCAGATGGCCGAAGCGGCTGCAACCCTGACCGCCATTGCCGACCGCCTCCATGGCGTAACCAGCACCACTTAGTCGGGAGCTGAGCACGGAGCACCAACAATCCCGGTGGGTGTTTCGTGCTCGGAGCCGGGTTGTCACTGCCATGGATCTTAGCGCTTTCTACGCTCAATTTCGTGAAGAAACCGCCGACAATGTGCGCATGGTCGCCGACGGGCTGCTGCTGCTCGAACGCAACCCCGCTGATCGTGCTACCCTTGACGGTGTGTTCAGGGCCGCGCATACGGTCAAAGGATCGGCCCGACTGCTCGGCTTTAATGCCGTAGCGAGCGTGGCGCACGCCATGGAAAGCCTGCTGGGGGCGATGCGCGCGGGGTCGGTCAAGCTCTCGCCTGCCCTCAATGACCTGCTGCTGCAGGCGAATGATACCGTGCTGGCGCTGGCGACCGCCGCGAGCGAGAATCGGTCATCGACGCTGGATACCAGCGGGTTAATCGCTAGCCTGGAACAGGCCGCCCTGAGCGAAGCTGCCGCGCCCATCCCTTCCCCGCCGACCAACGCACCTCTGCCGCCACGGGAAGACCAACGGTCAGCGCCCGCTCCATCCGTCGCACCTGGTGCAGCGGAGCAGGTCCCTGTTGAAGGGCCAACCGTGCCGCCGGCAGCACCCCCTGCCAGTCCGGCTCCTTCCGCCATGCCCCAGGCAAGGGGTTCCAACCAGCGGCAGTCCGGGGGGGCTTCGGTATCCGGTAAAACACGGGCCACTGTGCGTGTGCGGGTTGATCGGCTGGATCGCTTGCTGGCTGTGGCCGGTGAGCTAACCGTTGGCCAACAAGCAGACAGTCTGCACATCCAAAGCTTGCAGCATTTGACGCTGCTTGTGTCGCAGCAGCAGGCAGTGTTGCAAGCGGTTTCCAGTGAACTGGATCGTGTTCGGGTCCCTGCCGTCCAGCGGCAAAGCCTGCTGCAGCACATCGATGAATTGCGTATGCAGGCTGGCGAACTGAATCATCTGCTGCGGTCGCAGCAAGAAGGCTATCTACGTCGGTCGGCAGCCCATGCATCGCTGGTGGAAGAGTTGGAGGCGGAGGTTTTTGCGGCGCGCCTGGTGCCGGCCGCAACCATTTTTGCAACATTGCCCCGCGCGATCCGTGAGCTAGCCCGTAGCCTGGATAAACAGGTCGAGCTAGAGCTCCAAGGCGAAGAAACCGAGGCTGATCGCAAGGTGCTGGATGCCCTCGGTGATCCGTTGTTGCATATGGTGCGCAATGCCGTCGATCATGGTTTGGAGTCGGCCGCCGAACGCGTCGCGGCCGGCAAAACTCCAGGTGGTCGCTTGATCATTGCTGCCACAGCCGACCATGGTCAGATCCGGATTGCCGTGACCGACGACGGCCGAGGCATGGATCCCCACAAGCTGCGGGCGGTCGCCGTCAGAAAAGGTTTGATCGACGAAGCGACGGCCAATGCCCTTACCGATGCCGAGGCGCTTGAGCTGATCTTTATGCCCGGCTTTTCGATGAGCCCGATCATCACCGACGTTTCGGGGCGAGGCGTGGGCATGGACGTGGTCCGGTCACGGATGGTCGAGCTCGGCGGTCAGGTTGTGGTCGATAGCCAGGTAGACGTTGGCACCACCATCACACTTGTGTTGCCAGTCTCGCTCATGACCTCACAGGTGATTTTGGTTGAGGCGGGTAAACAGCTGTGGGCGATCCCCTCGCGTAACTGCCGCGGGGTGCTGCGCATGGAGCGCGAAAGCGTGCACCGTGTCGAAGGCCAACCCTTGCTGCAATACGACGGCAAGACCGTGCCGATTGTGGCCCTTGCCGATTTACTCGATCTGCCCGTGGAGCCACTGGGCAACAGTGCTCAGGGGCACGCGCTGCTGCTCGCTGCTGCCCGCCCAATCGCCGTGTTGGTGGATCGGCTTGTGGATGAACGTGAGGTTGTTATCAAGCCGCTTGGTCCGCTTTTCGGGACGCATCCAGTCGCGGCTGGTGTAGCTCCACTGCCCGATGGCTCGCTCGCGGTGGTGGTCAGCACGCAGGGATTGGCCAATCGAACGCGGCGGGCGCGCCTGGCTAGCCCGGAACGGGTCCGCACCAGGCGGCTGTATCGGCTGCTCATCGCCGACGATTCATTTACCACCCGGGAGCTGCTGCGTTCGATCCTGCAGTCGGCCGGCTATGAAGTCGCCACCGCCGTCGACGGGCAGGATGCCCTTGACAAATTACGCGCGGATGGCCACTTCGACCTCGTCGTCAGCGATGTGGAAATGCCGCGGCTGGATGGCTTTGGCTTGACTGCTGGCATTCGTGCCGACCCAAGTTCAGCACACGTTCCAGTTATTATTGTGACCAGCCTCCATTCGGACGAGCACAAACATCAAGGTGTTACCGCGGGCGCACAGGCCTACATTGTTAAATCGCAGTTCGACCAATCCAACCTCCTGGCGGCCGTGCGCGACCTGCTGGATACCCCGGCTTAGTGCGCCGACCGGTCGGGGGCTTCGGGGTGTCCCCCGACAATTTCCCTGCCTGATGACGCAAATAACCGGTGTAAAACCGATAATGACTGTTGATTAGGCACCAGGACTTGAACGCATGGTTGAGCGCTCTGCCACGCGCCGCTCCAAACAGAACCGCTTGCACCTGCAGGCGGTTCTGTGCGATTTGGATGGCAATGAACTGCCTCGTTGCTGAGCTGGTTATCCCCGTCCTTTTCATGCCCGGCAATACGGCGGCGGCGGAGGGGGCTGCAGTACTATACCCGTCCCGCATGCTATCTCGTATCCTGCTCCGAGCACACAGAGTTTTCCAGCGACCAGCAGCCCTGTTTGGGCTCATTGATCTCATCGACTCAAGCTGGGTGTGCCGAGGCCAGTCTATTGCACGCGCCGATGACCGCGTGCTGGAGGATTAAATGAGCGCGACTATTCTGATCGTCGATGATAGCAAACTGGTGACCGATATCGTCAAGATGCGTCTCGAAATGTACGGCTATGAGGTTCAGGTGGCCTACAACGGCGAGGATGGCCTGAGTCGGGTCGGGGATGTTATGCCTGACCTGATTGTGCTGGATGTGCAAATGCCCGGCATTGACGGCTACGAAGTATGTCGTCGGCTCCGGGAACAACCGGCCCTGGAAGATCTGCCGATCATTATGCTCACCTCAATGGACGACCGGCGGGCCGGCTTCGAGGCCGGCGTTGATGACTACCTTAACAAAGATCTGGATCTGTTGGATCTGCCAAATCGGGTCAAGGTGCTCCTAGGCGTGTAATAGCCGCGCCGGCTGCCGTCCAACCTACAGCGACGCTCTCAGAAACGATCATTCTATGCCAATCCGTGTGCTGATAGTTGATGATTCCATGCTTATGCGGCGTGCCCTGAGCATGTTGCTCGCCTCCGACCCAGAGATTGAGGTTGTTGGCACGGCCCGCGACGGCCGAGCGGCGATTGAGCAGGTTGCCGCGCTGCGTCCAGATGTGATCACCATGGATGTGCGGATGCCGGTCATGGATGGCCTGGAAACAACCGAGCATATCATGGCCTATTACCCGACGCCGATTCTGGTTCTGACTGCCTCGCTGTCACGCTTTGATATTGATATTACCTTCAAGATGCTTGGCCTCGGCGCGCTCGATGTGATGGAAAAACCGTCGAGCGACGAGCCTGGCGGGTTGCAGCAAGCCCGGGCTGAACTGATTCGACGGGTCAAGATGTTGTCGCGGGTACGCGTGGTGACTCACCTCCGCGGCCGGCGGCGTGAAGTGTCCATCCCGGCCGAACAGCCAGATCCTGGCCTGACCGAGTCTGCACGGCGGGTGCGTGGTTCACGTCCGCTTGGCGGCACCGACACGCTGCGCCGCACGCGCACCGGCTCCAAGCCCTTGGGTAGCTCCGAGCTCCTGCGGCGTACCCGCGGCTCTAAGCTGTTAGCAACGCCGCCGCAGGCAGCATTATCACCGGCACAATGTACCGCTTCCGGTGCAGCCAACCGCCTGATCGTGATCGGCGCGTCGACCGGCGGGCCGCGGGTGGTGTTACAGATTTTGCGTAACCTACCGCGTGCGCTGCCGGCAGCGGTGCTGCTGGTTCAGCATATCGCCGATGGCTTTACCGCCGGCATGGTTGATTGGCTCCAAAGCTCGTGCCAAATGCCCGTACACCTAGGCCAACCCGGCACACTGGCATTGCCTGGCAATGTATATGTCGCGCCCGATAACCTCCATCTGCTGGTCGACGCAGACGGCGTGCTGAGCCTGTCGGCGCAACCTGCCTTGCTGCAACGTCCGTCGGTCGATGTCACGATGCAGCGCGCAGCCGAAGCCTACGGCTCCCGCGCTATCGGCGTGTTGCTGACCGGGATGGGGCGTGACGGTGCTCTGGGTATGGCGGCGATCCATCGGGCGGCAGGGCTGACCATTGCCCAGAGCGGCGAAAGCTGTGTGGTCTTTGGAATGCCGCGCGCAGCGATCGAAGCCCGAGTTGTTGCTGAAGTGCTTGCGCCCGAAGCGATCCCCGGCCGGCTGCAGATGGTGCTGCGCGATTGTTTGGTGAAGGGGTGATGCCGATGCGTCCAACGCTTTCGACCGGTCAATTTCATGCGCTAGCCAACCGTATCGCCGAGTACAGCGGCTTTATGCTGGATGGCAGCCGCCATCGCTCCCTTGAAAGCGCCTTGGCGGTACGGATGCAAGCGTTAGCCATCGAAGAGCCGCGGAGCTATTTGGCACAGTTGGACACAGCCGAGCTGCAGCGCATCACGGAGCTGGTTGTTAATCACGAAACGCAGTTTTTCCGTACACCCGCGCAGCATCGCGCCTTGCGCGAGGACCTGTTGCCGCGCTTGCACCGAGATCGGCCGATCTCCCAGCCACTGCGTTGTTGGAGCGCCGGCTGTGCTACCGGCGAGGAGCCGTATTCGCTCGCCATCTCGATGCTTGAAACGTTGGGCCAACCATCGCCCCGACCGGTAGAAATCTACGCCACAGATATCAGCACGCAGGCGCTTGCAAAGGCACAAGCCGGAACGTATCGTGGCCGCGCGGTGACCAACGTTGCGCCAGCCGAGCTCAAACGCCATTTTGTGGGCCGTGGCGATATGTTTGAGGTCCGTCCCGACGTGCGAGCGCTGGTGCGTTTTGAGCAGCATAATTTGCAAGCTCCACTGCCAGCCTGGGCCCCCAGCCTGGATATTATCTCCTGCCAGAATGTCACGATCTACTTTGCCGTTGAAACGTGTCGCGCGTTGATGGCGCGCTTCTTCGATGCGTTGGTGCCGGGTGGCTATCTGTTTCTGGGCTTTTCGGAAACGTTGTGGCGCATTTTCGACCGTTTTGAAACGCTGGAGGTGGCAGGCGCCTTTGTGTATCGCAAGCCCGTCCCACGGGTTGTTCCCGCCCCTCGGTTGGTGCCACGCGAACGACCGGCCGCCAATCGCGACGAGCATGCTCCACCATTGGTTCGGCGCACACCACGGCCAGATGTTCCGCAGCCTTCGGTCTTTGAGCTGGGCATGGCTCAGCTCGAAGCGGGCGCGTTCGAGCCAGCGCTCCAGTTGTTGCAGCAGATTCGGCCTACCGACAAGCAGTATCCGCAAGCATTGGCTGCGATCGCGCGCATTCATGCCAACCGGGGGGAATGGGAGCTGGCGGCAGTCGAGGCGCGCCGGGCCCTGGAGCTTGATCTGCTGACCCACGATGCCCACTTGCTGCTAGGTATGCTCGCCGCTAACCAACAACGTTGGGACCGGGCTGTGGTGCACCTCGAACGAGTCCGGTATCTCGATCCGCGCGCGCCATTGCCCTCGTTCCATCTGGCGAACGCGTATCGCGGGCAGGGGCGGCTCGACCTGGCTGAGCGCGAGTATCGCAGCGCGCTGCGGAAGCTTGGTGGGTTGGCTCCTTCGGATGTGTTGGACGGCGTGAGCGTTGCCTGGCTCCGTGAAACCTGCCAGCGGTTATTGCAGCATCTTGACGTTGATCGACTTCAACAGCGCTAGTTTGGGGATGTCTTCATGTCGTGGACGAGTCTTATCAGTCATCGCTCTGCTCACCGGCGTCAGCCGCCCCGTTCGGCGCTAGCCGCCCGAGCTGCCCAGCGTCCGTCACCAGGCGATCATCCCGAGCTGGCCCAAGACCTGCGCATGGCACGGGAGCTCCAGCAAGGCTTGCTGCTCCAAACCGTGCCACGGCTGCCGCGCTGGGAACTGGCCGCGGCCTCGCTGCCCGCAACCGAGATCGGTGGCGATGTGTATGATTTTCCGGCCTTGGACAATGGCTGGCATGGGCTGATGATCGGGGATGTTTCCGGCCATGGCTTGGCGGCTGCCCTGCGGATGGCGGTTGCGCGCACCTTGTTTCGCCAAGTTGCGCGTGAAAAACTTGACCCCGGCGCCACACTCGCCGCTCTGAATCGGGCATTAATCAGTGAAATGCCGCACGGCATGGTCACCATGATGTATGTGCACGCAGAAATCGAGACCGGCGTGTTGCGCTTTGCGAATGCGGGCCATAACTTTCCGGTCGTGATTGGTCGTGACGTGCGTGAGCTTGAACTTTCCGGCCTGCCGCTCGGCATTGATCCCGACGAGGAGTACGAGACGATGACCGCGCAGCTGGATCCAGGCGAGACAGTGCTGTTGTACACCGACGGGATCACCGAGGCCAATGACCGCCGCGAGCGCATGTACGGCTACGCCCGCTTGCAATCGCTGCTGTTACGGCATCACCAGCAGCGTCCGCGGACCATGATGTCTACGATCCTGAACACCGTCAAGGCTTGGAGTGAAAACACATTGGTTGACGACATGACGATGGTGGTGATCCGGCGTCGGCTACCGGAACTCGACGCTGAGCTGCGGAATGTGTGTGTTGACGTGATGGGCGAAATGGCGGCCGCAGCCCTGTGGTGCGAGCTCGGCAACGTGCCTGCTGAACCCGCAGCGTGGCAAGCGACCCTGCAACAGGTCGGCAAGACGGTCCAGGCACGCCATGGCCGTGGATTGAGCCGGGAATTATTGTCGCAGCTGCGCCTCACGATCGAGGAATACCGCACGGCGTCGCGGGTTGAGGTTGGCGCACATGGTTAGTGCGGCGCGCGAAGCAGCGGGGGACGCCCAAAGCAAACATGAGCAACGCAGTCACTAATTTTTCTTCCAGTCGGACGGTGCAGGAGCGATCTATGAACCCCCCTGAAACACTGGTATTTATGCCGCTGGACCTCGACACGTTTGTGGGGAGTGAGCGGTTTATGGACGGCTCGGAGCTCGGAACTGCCTTTAATCAAGGTATTCGAGCGTACCTCCATGCGCAGTACCCGGAGGCTGTTGAGCGCTTCAAGGCGGCCTTGATCGCCGCGTATGTCGAGGGCGGTCAGCGGGCCATTATTTCGGACCGTGAACGGGCGATCATTTATCTATATATCGGCAATGCCTGGGCGTTCGCCGAGGACTGGGACGCGGCGCTGCGTGAATACCTGGAAGCGGTGCGCTCCGATCCATCCTTGACCGAAGCTCACTACAACTTGGGGGTGGCCTTTGCGGCAGCGGGCCAAGCCGAGCGCGCGATTGCAGCATTCAAGGAGGCGCTCGATCACAACGATGGCTTGTACGACGCCCACTTTGCGCTGGGGCGCTGCTACCAGCAGCTGAACGACTCGGTGCGCGCATATATTCACTATGCTTCGGCGCGTGAGGTGCGGCCCCAGGCGGGCGAGCCGTTGTACTACATGGGGCTGATGCATCAGCGCCATGGCGCGCACGAGCTAGCCCAAAAGTGTTTTGCGGATGCGCTGCGGGTTGAGCCTACGTTTATCTCGCCCGAGACGGAGCCGCAGGAGCTGGTCGACAAGACCGAAGCCGATACAGCTCAATGGTATTACCGCCTATCTGACGACCTCAAAAATCAAGGCGCGGAAGAAGAGGCTGAGCGGATTTATCGGGCGCTGCTTGAGTGGCAGAGCGAGGAGCATCGCGCCCGGTTTTTGCTGGGCAATTTGTTGGCGCGGCGGCGGCGGTGGCAAGAAGCAGTGCGGGAATATTTGTTTATTCCGCCGCAGGATCCGTTCTATGTGGTGGCCCGGCTGCGCATTGCCACGGTGCTGCGCTTGGGTAAACGGCTGACGCAGGCGTATAACATTTTGTATGACTGTGCGCGGCAGCGTCCCAACGAGGGCCAGCTCTACGTCCAGATGGGCAAACTGCTTTACGATCTGGGCAAGCCTCAGGCCGCCGCGCGGGCGCTCGAACGCGCCAGCCAGCTGCTGGCCGATGATTCGGTTGCGTTTTACTTGCTGGGCTTCATGTATCTGGTCATCGGCAAGGAGCCATGGGCGATCACAGCCTGGCGCCGCTCGATTGAGCTGACACCTGGTTCGGCGTCGTTGCGCTACGACCTAGCCTGTATCTATATTCGCCGCGGCCGCCATGATTTAGCGGTGGTTGAGCTCGAGGCGGTGCTTGCGCACAAGCCGGAAGATACGGAAGCGGCCTTTTTGCTTGGTACGTGTTACAAAGAGCTGTCGGAGCCGGCACGGGCTATCCCTTTGTTTGAGCACGTTATCAAGACTCAACCTCATCATGCCCAGGCCCTGTACTACGTCGGCGCGTGTTACCTGCAAACTGGCAATGCCCCCGTTGGGCGAGCCTATCTGCGGCGCTATGATCGGTTTGTGGCGCGTGGCGGACGAGTGGCGCGTTTGCCGCACCAGGTCGTGCCGGCATCTTTCTAAGTTTGCGGAGCGTCTTTATGCATCGTGTAACCCTGTCCATTCCATCCGATCCGGCGTTTGAGCGGGTGGTTCGCGCCAGCGCTGCGGAACTCGGCGACACGTTCGGCTTCGAGCCCGAGCGGATTGAAGATCTTAAGTTGGCCGTCAGCGAGGCCGTAAATAACGCCATCGATCATGGCAGCAAGCGCCAAGCCCATATGCCGATCGATGTTTCGTTCAACGTCAACGGCGAGCATCTCGAAGTCCGGGTTACGGACCACGGCGGTGGTGCTGACCGCATTGATTGGAGTCGCCGGGTGGTCGAGGAAGACAATTTGGATGCGGGCATGCTGCGCGGCTTTGGCATGTACCTAATCAGCGCTCTGGTTGACCAATATGAAGTGACGAGCTCCGATCAGGGCACCGTCATGACCCTGCGCTTGCTGCGCAAAGCCTCTTGATTAAATGTGTTTCGGCACAGAAAGGATCGTGCTTATGGCTCCTTCTATTCGTCGTGAAGAGCAAGGTGATCTTGCCATTCTCCGGATCAACATGCCCAGTGTTGACGCCGTTTCGGCTGCCGCGATCGAGCAGGCGTGCAGTGACATGCGGCCCATCACTGCGCTTGATTTCGATCATGTCAACTTCATTAATTCGGCGGGTATTTCAGCGCTGCTGAAGTTCGTGGTGCAGGCGCGTAAAGGCGGCTATAAGCTTTTCGCGATCAATGTTAGCCCGCATCATCAAAAAATCTTCAAGATGGTGGAAATGTCGCGGTTCATGCCGATTGTTGAAGAGCGTGATCTTGTCGCCTACCGCGAACCGGCGCGAGTCTAATCCGGTATAATGCTGCCGGCGTATGGATGACACGTAGGGAGCATGCTTGTGAGTCAGCGGCAGGCCGACGCACTGCTGGTGCTGATTGCGCTTATCTGGGGTACAACCTTTACGGTTGTGCATGGGTCGGTTACTGCTTTTCCGGTCTGGGCGTTTCTTGCACTCCGCTTTGGCGTAGCGGCGGCTGTTTTTCTTCCGACGCTTGTCCGTGATCGAAGTGTGCTAAGCTGGCCGACGCTGAAGGTAGGTGTGTTGTTGGGCACATTGCTGTGGATCGGCTTCGCCACACAATCGTTTGGGTTACGGTACACGACACCGGCGCGCGCCGGCTTTGTGACGGGCTTGAATGTTGTGTTGGTGCCCCTACTTGGGCTGCTGTTCGGGCAGCGACCCCCCCTGCGCGCGGTCGTTGGGGTCGCACTGGCCGTGGTAGGTCTGGCGATCCTGTCGTGGGGCTGTTATCTGCCGGGCATGACCTGCACCACCGCCGCAGCGTCGCTGCCCCAGCAACAATGGGGCGACCTGCTTGTATTGCTGTGCGCTTGGGCATTTGCGATGCATATTGTGGCGGTGGGTCGTTGGGCAACGCGGCTATCGGTCATGGCCGTGAACACCATCCAACTGATCGTGGTGGCGGTGCTGGCAGGTGTGGCTTCCATGGTCGTGGACCGGCCCTTACCACTGCCGGCTGCGCCCGTCTCCTTCGCCGCCTTGTATCTTGGCCTGGTTGCTACCGCGCTGGTCTTTGCCCTGCAGCTGAAGCTGCAGCGGTACACGTCCGCGACCCATACGGCACTTATTTTCGCGCTTGAGCCGGTGTTCGCCGCCTTTTTTTCATGGTTGTGGACGGGCGAGGCGCTAACTCCGGCGATCCTCCTTGGCGGCGGGCTGATGCTGCTAGGTGTGGTGGCGGCCGAGGTGCCGTGGCCGCGTAGCGCGACGTTGCCGGGGCGCGGGCAATCAGCGCGTGCGGAAGTCTCGCTGGATGTAGATGTGTGATTGGTTCGTATGGTTTGCTCGCGGCCAGTGGTGCGCCATGTAAGCTGCTGAACAAGGCGGGTAAGGACGAGTGCGCAAGATGGACGATCAGGTGTTGGCGGTGCTGGTGACCGCGCCGACGATGGACGAAGCGGCGCGACTTGGGCGGACAGTGGTCGAAGAGCGTCTTGCGGCCTGTGCGAATCTTGTGCCTGGCGTACGCTCGATCTACCGCTGGCAGGACGTGGTGCAGGATGACGCCGAAGTGCTGCTGGTGATCAAGACGACCGGATCGACGTGGAACAAACTGCTGCAACGCATCGTAGAGCTGCATTCCTACCAAACGCCGGAAGTGTTGGCGCTGCCGATCAGGCACGGCGCGCCCGCGTATCTGCACTGGCTGGGCGCTCAGGTGGGAACGGAGATGGACACGTGAGCACGACGAAGCTACCTATGCCCATCCGCGAACATCCACTTCCCGATGCCGCCGTGCCGTTGGACCAACTGTTGGACGCGCAGCTCCACCAGCTGCTGCATGATCTCCAGCTGCTGGTACCGTATGATGTGGCGGCGGCCTGGCTGGGCCATGATGATCGTCCTGCGCTGCGGGTGTCGGTGCCAAACCGCGCTGAGCTGCCGTCGCTCGCCGCGACGCGCCATTGGATCTTTCAAACCACGGCTGGAGCGGCACGCATTGCCGATCTGTTTGTGGACGAAGGCGCTAATCCGCAAGGTTTGCGTTGCTGGCTCGGGATCCCGTTGATATTGCATGGCCGACGGCGCGGGTGGCTCGAGCTGATGAGTACGCAGCCCCATTTGTTCAGCGATGCAGATTTACAGCGTACCGAAGTGGTGGTGCGACACGCCGCCGCGAGCATGGCGCAGCTTGAGACGAGCGTGCATATGCGCAACGAGCTCCAGGCTCAGCGGGAACTCTTGGCAAGTTTGGAACAGGCGTTGTTGGCGCCTGATCTGCAGGGGATGTTCCAACGGCTGGTGGCCGATGTTGCCGCGAGCTGCCAGGCAATGGCCGCGGCCTGGTTGCTGCCGGCTGAGCTAGCCTACGCGCTCGGTCTTAACATGCCGGCAGGGCAGATGACGGCCGCCACCCCTGGTGCGCGGGACAGCCTCGTGTCGATTGTGGCCCGGTGGGTCGCAGCCGATCCTGCCGCTGAAGCACTATCCCGGGATGATCTCGACGTGCATGTGATGACCCCGCAGCCTGGTAATGGCAGCACCTTGGTATCCTTAGTTCATGCTGACGAGCCGCTGGGCTGGCTCTGGCTCAAATACGCTGGCACACAGCCGCTGGCGATGGTCGATCCCCTTGCGCTGCGCTATGTGACTGGCGTATTGACGGCATTACTCGTGTGGCTACGGGAGCAGGTGCAGCGCGAGCAGCATGCGCAGCAATCGGTACGTATGTTGGTACAGCACGCGCATCAGCAGCGGTCGGCAGAAATTACCGATCTGATGGCTGGTCTGGCGCACGAGCTCAATAATCCCCTCAGAGCAGTGCTGGGTGCGACGACCCTGCTTGGCCGTGATCCTTCGCTGAGCGCCGCTGCGCAAGCCGATGTGGCCGCGATCAAGGCCGAGACCAACCGCATCGCCGATTTTGTTAAGCGCTTGTCGAGCTTTGGCCATATGACCGGCACGACCAAAGTGCCGGTGCCCGTGAATGAGGTGTTGACCGAGACACTGGCCGTGGTTGATGGGCTAGCGCGGCAACGCGGGATCGCTCTGCACTGCGAGCTGCCGGAAGAGTCGCCGGTGGTGCGGGGCAATCGCGCTCAGCTGCAGCATGTCTGCCTCGATCTGCTAAGCAACGCGCTTGAGGCTGTTGAAACCACTGACGCTCCGCAGGTTACACTCAAGGTGGAAGCCCAAGAGCGGTGGGCGGTGCTGCAGGTGAGCGACAATGGCTATGGCATTCCCGCAGATATACTCACCCGGATCTGGACCCCCAGCTTTACAACCAAGATCAGTAATGGAACACGTCGTGGTTTAGGCATAGGCTTGCCGATGGCGCTGGACATCGTGCGGCAGCATGGCGGGTCGATTCAGGTGACCAGCGCGGTTTGGCAAGGTAGCTGTTTTACGGTACGACTCCCATTAATCTAGACGCTCCCGTGCGTTAACGGTACACTGCCGGTGTACGATCCAGCTTTTGAGGAATGCCCCATGCAGACAGTTCCATCGCTTAACGGACATAGTGCTACCATCCCCCGTATGCTTGTTGTCGAGGACGATCCCCTGGTGCGGATGGTGTGTGTTCGGTGGCTCAAGATGCGACAGTACCATGCCGATCAAGTCGAGAATGGTATTCGCGCGTTGGAGCAGCTTAACGAGGCTCCGTATGACATCGTGCTGACGGATCTCAGCATGCCGCTGCTGAACGGCCTTGGGCTGCTGCGTCAGATCAAAGAGCGGTATCCCGAAACGGACGCGATCATGATTACCGCGTACGGCTCGATCGATACCGCGAAACAAGCCTTGAAGCTGGGTGCCTTCGACTACCTGACCAAGCCGCTCGATTTAGACGATCTGGAGCGTACGGTCTCGACCTGTTTGGAAATGCGTGAGCTGAAACGGCTGCGTCATGAGCGCGAAACGCTTTCCGAGATGGTGGCGCTGATGGAGCTCAGTCGGACGATCTCGTCGCGGCTGGATGTGGGAACGCAGGTTGGCGAGTTTATCAACCAGCTCCGCAATCGCTTCAAGCCTGCCGGCGTGGCGCTGTCGCTGCTTGACCCGAACGAGCATAAGCTGACGCTGCTGGAGCAAAAAGGGCTGCAAGCTCTGGAGGTCGGCCGTACCGTGGCGGTGCCTAAGCTGGGCAGCGAGGAGCAAGTGCTGCGGGCACATGCCGAGCTCGTGCAGCATTATGCGACCGGCAACCAGCGTGTGCACCTGCTGTGTGTGCAGGAGCGACCGGTTGGCGTGCTGCAAATGACCTGGAACGAGGCTGATCCACCGCTGAGCGACAAAGAGGCGCAGCTTTTTGAAGTGTTTACTTCCAGCATGGGCGTGGCACTCGAAAATGGCCGCTTATACAGCAAGCTCAAACATCAAAACTTGCAAACGATCGCCGCGCTTGCACGGGCGATTGATGCGCGCGATGCATATACGCGCGGTCATTCGGAGCAGGTGACCAAGTATTCCGTACGCATGGCGCAGGCGATGCGCCAAACGGAGCTGTGGGTGGAACGGCTGCGGTATGGCGCGCTGCTGCATGATGTTGGCAAGATCGGTGTGCCCGACGCAATTCTGCTTAAGCCGGGTCAGCTCACGCAAGACGAATTTGAAAAGATGAAGCAGCATCCTGTTACCGGCGCGCGGATCGTCGAAGAAGTGCTGGAAGATGTGCGCGACATTATTCGGCATCATCACGAGTGGTATAACGGCACGGGCTATCCTGATCGGCTCAAGGGCGAGGAAATTCCGCTCGAGTCGCGCGTGATTGCGGTGGCTGATGCTTTTGACGCCATGACCTCGGATCGCGCCTATCGAAAGGGCATGACCGTTGACAAGGCGGTGAAGATTTTGCAGTCTGGCCGCAATGAGCAGTGGCAGGGTGATCTGGTCGATGTGCTGGTGGACTTGATCAACGTCGAGGGTGAGGTGCTGCTGGAAGGCAAGGATCGGCCAGCCCAAGCGATCTTTTGCGACGGCAACGTGTCCAAGGTGTTGTGAGCGTTAGGGTGCCAGGAGCTGAAGCCATCGGCTACGCGGCCTGATCAAAACGTGCGAGACCAGAACGCCAACAGCCCGTGGAAGTGCATTCCACGGGCTGTTGGCGTGGGTTACGCTAGCTTTGCAGGGTGAAGGTGGCAATGGGGATGCCGTCATGGAGCACAAACAGTTGATCGGCGCGGGTTTCGACGTCGACGTACTGTCCCACAAACGACTCTGGCAGCGGGCCGTAGCGCTTGCCGCGGAAGCTGATCCGCGAGCCGCGGCTCACTTTGCGCCGCAGGGAGTCGGAGTCGCCGGATGCGTCATCCAGCGCGGCACTGTCATCCTCCGCCTCCTCCGCTGGCGCCTCGTCCATGCTTGCCTCGGCGCGGGCTCCACGGCGCTCCAGTCCCGGCCAGGGGATGACGATCCGCTCGGCTTGTTCCAGGAGGGGTTGCGGTAATGCGGCGGCGAGCTGTTGGCGCCGGCGCACCAGCACAAAGGTTACCAGGCCACTGGCCAGCGCCGTAAACAGCCAGCGCAATTGTTGACGTGTCATCTCACTCCACCTTTGCTGTTGTATCTGTGGACTGACCGCTGCGCAGGCTGCGGAGCAGGGTCAGATTATGGATGTCGGCGCTTCCGTCGTCGGTCTTGGGCGTTTCCAGGATCATGGGTAAGGCGGCAAAGCGCGGATCGTTGACGATGAAGCGGAACCCGTCCAGCCCAATTTCGCCCTCGCCGATGCCGGCGTGGCGGTCCAGATGGCCTCCTAACGGGCCTTTGCTGTCGTTGAGATGAAAGGCTTTGATGCGCTCTGAGCCAACCAGGCTAAGGAGCCGCTCAAACACGGCGGCGCAGCCTTCGGGAGTGCGAATATCATAGCCGGCGGCGAAGATATGGCAGGTATCGACGCAGATCCCAACGCGTTCCGGATGCGACACATGCTCGATCAGCCAGGTCAGCTCTTCGAAGCGGCCGCCCAGACAGCTACCCTGGCCAGCGGTTGTTTCCAGCAACACCATGGTGTCGCCGCCCACGCCATCCGCAAACAAGCGGTTGAGCGCCTCGGCTTCCCGCTCGAGGCCCGCATCACAGCCAGAGCCGGTATGCGCGCCCGGATGCGTTACGAGATACGGAATCCCGAGCTGGTCGCAGCGCTCAAGCTCATCCGCGAAGGCGGCTATCGATTTTTCCCACAAATCATCTTTGGGCGAAGCAAGGTTGATCAGGTACGAGTCGTGGACGATCAGCGGACCAATCCCGGTACGCGCCTGTTCAGCCTTGAAACGTTGGATGTCGTCGTCGGCGAGCGGCTTGGCCTGCCACTGGCGCTCGTTTTTGCTGAAGATCTGCATGGTACGGCAGCCGACGGCCGCACCGCGCTCAAACGCTTTATGCAGCCCACCTGCCACGGACATATGTGCGCCAAAATTCATAGGGCAGATTATAGCACTGCTCTTGGATTAGCATATGTGCGGAGCCAAGGACGCTGGAGCTGTGGAGGAGCGCCTGGGCTGCTGTGGAGCGCCGAGTTCAGAGTTAACGCAACACGCGATGAACGAACGGAGTTCGTTTATCGCGTGTTGATTGCCGTGTATCGGCTGACTGTTGACGACGGGGTGGGTTAAGCCATGCTCGAAAGCCGTGCGCCGCTAATCCAGCGGCGGACCAACGATCTCGACATGGTACTTGCCCGCAACTGAAACAAGTTTAGCCACGTCTGGGGGCGGCCCGGCGGGTGGCAGTGTTGGCGCTTGGGCAGGCTCGCCCAGCTCCTTGAAGAAGTTTTCAAAGCCGCCCAGCGTCAACAAATTCAACATGTGGGTTGGCTGTCTGGCCTTAAAGCCATGCACAATACCGCGCGGCAGAAATATGCACGCGCCTGGCCCGGCAGTCCATTGTTGCGCTCCGCAAACGAAGCTAACCGAACCGTCGATGATGTAGAATGATTCGTCCTCGTGCTGATGGATATGCATGGGCGTGGCAAACCCGGCTGGCAACAGCTCGTCGAGCAAGCCAAACGCATTCCCGGTTTGTTCACGGCTGGCCTTGATTGTTACGAGGGACCCGAGGTACCAAAGTGCTGACTCATTCCCAACGGCGTGGATGTGTTGATCGCGACCAGATGTCATGACTGTCCTCCTGTAGTGATTATTAGTAAGCGAGGCTTACTAAATAGTAAGGCGAGCTTACTTGTTTAGGATCAGACTAAAGTTGTATTTCGTGTACATGTAGAGTTGGCTATGGCAGACGACAAACGCATTGAGCGAATGATCGGGTCGTTTCTGCGCATTCCGTTTGAAGCGCTGAACCAACAGATCTTTGAAGCACTGGCAGCGTGCGGCTACGACGATATTCGCGGAGCGCATTTCATTGTTTTTCAACATATGCAGCTTGAAGGGATTCGCGCGACAACCCTCGCCGAGCTGGCCCAGATCACCAAACAATCCATGGGCGCGCTGGTTGACTATTTAGCAGAACGGGGCTACGTCGAGCGTGTACCAGACCCACTGGATGGCCGCGCCAGGATCATCCGCTTTACCGAGCGGGGCTGGGCTGTGCACCGGATCGCAAACGAGACTGTGCGTGAGGTCGAGGCCGAGTGGGCCCGGCAGCTTGGTCCCGAGCAGTTTGCTCAGCTGCGAGACCT
>JADDQF010000117.1 GCA_016781505.1 bacterium | reverse complement strand
CGTTGGTTCAGTCTTTGGATGATATGCATCTGGTATAATGTCCTATGCGGCCTTTACTGTGCGTAGGCGGCTGCGTGGCATCGTCGGCACTTGAGCCCGCTACACATCCGCTGGTTGCATTTCCACGTATGCCGCTTAATAATGATATCCAACTCCCCTGCTGGCGATGGCGCCGGTCGGTATCGAGGTGTTAAATGTTTAAGTGGCTAGGCCGGCTTTTCAGCGGCGACAGCACCGAGCGTGTGATCAACGACCTGTACCGGGTTGTGGACGAGGTTAACGCGCTTGAGCCGGAATATGAAGCGCTCACAAACGAACAACTGCGCGGCAAGACGGACGAATTCCGCCGCCGTCTGCGCGAGGACGAGACGCTGGATGCGCTGCTGCCCGAAGCGTTCGCGGCAGTGCGCGAGGCTGCCCGCCGAACGATCGAGAAGCGGCATTACGACGTTCAGCTGCTGGGCGGCATTGTGCTGCACCAGGGCAAGATCGCCGAGATGAAGACCGGCGAAGGCAAGACGCTGGTCGCAACCCTGGCACTCTATCTCAACGCGCTGGAAGGTAAAGGCGCGCATCTGATAACGGTGAACGATTACCTGGTACGGCGGGACGCTGGCTGGAATGGACCCGTCTATCACCTGCTGGGAGTGTCGGTCGCGGCGATCGCGCATGATTTTTCGGCGGTGTACGATCCCGATTATCTGGACCCGAAGTCAAATCTGGAAGACGAGCGGCTGGTGCACTGGCGTCCAGTGACGCGGCGTGAAGCGTACGAGGCCGACATTACCTACGGCACCAACAATGAATTTGGCTTCGACTACCTGCGCGACAACATCGCCACCCGGCTGGAAGGCACGGTTCAGCGGCCGCTCAACTTCGGGATCGTGGATGAGGTCGATAATATCCTGATTGACGAGGCGCGCACGCCGTTGATTATTTCCGGTCCGGCCCGCCGCGCGAGCGATGACTACAAGTTCTTTTCGGGTCTGGTTAAGGGTTTGCGCGGGATTGAGCAGCGAGAGTACGACGCGTACAAAAAAGAGCTTGATTTTGGCGACAACAAGCGCCGCGCCGAGGTTCAGCGGATCCTTGAAGGCTCGGACTATGTGCTTGATCTGAAGCATCGTGGCATTTCACTCACTGATGCCGGTATTTTGAAGATCGAGCGCCGCCTCAAGGACGTTGGGCGCATTCCCGAAGACGCCAGCGTTTACGAGCCCGAGTATTTTGAGCTGACCAGCTACCTTGAAAACGCGATCAAGGCCGAATACGTCTTTAAGCGGGACAAAGACTATATTGTGCAAGGCGACGAAGTGATCATCGTCGACGAGCAGACCGGCCGGACCATGCCCGGTCGCCGCTGGTCGGATGGCCTGCACGAGTCGGTCGAAGCCAAAGAAGGCGTGCGCGTCCAAGACGAGACCATGGTGTACGCGACAATCACGATCCAGAATTATTTCCGGATGTACACCAAGCTGTCCGGCATGACCGGCACCGCGCTCACCGAGTCGGAAGAGTTTGCCAAGATTTATAAGCTCGACGTGGTACCGATCCCGACCAACCGCGACATGGTGCGTGATGACCGCAACGACCAGATCTTTCGGTCGGAAGAGGCGAAGTATCGTGCGGTTGTGCGGGAGATTTTAGCGGCCGCGGTGCGTCAGCAGCCGGTGCTGGTCGGTACGGCGTCGATTGAAAACTCGGAGCGGCTGGCGGCGTATCTGAAGCCGGGCGCGCTCAAAAATCTTGCGCTCTCGTCGGTGCTGATGACCACGATCAGGGATACCAAAGGAGTGAGCGAGGATATTCGCAAGGCTTTTGCCCAGTCGTTGGATCAGCCGATTTCGCAGGTATCCACCACCGTGCTGCGGCAAACAGCCCACGCGCTGAACCTGCCCGCCGACGCCGTGGCCCCCGAGATCGTGGAGCGCTTCGCGGCGCTGCTGCCCGTGGAAGACCGGGAGCGGCTAACGGACATTCTGCGCAACGGGCTGCCGCACCAGATTTTGAATGCCAAGCTGCATGAGCAAGAAGCGCGGGTTGTGGCCCAGGCTGGCCGGCCGGGCGCCGTCACAATCGCCACCAACATGGCCGGCCGGGGCACCGACATTCTGCTGGGCGGCAATCCTGACTCGCTGGCTGCGCACTACCTCGAAGAGACCGGCGTGCGGCGCGAGCAGATCAAAGCGGTCGCCAAGAGTGTGGTGGAAGGCAACGAGCAACAAGCGATCCAAACCCTGGAAAAGCATAAGCTGCCGCGGGTGGTGTTGGCCGAGCTGCAGCGAGCCAAGCGCGATTACGATGGGATGCTGCAGCAGTTTGAAGGCAATCCTGCACTCTTCTTCCTGAATCGCTATGTCGACGGCTCGGCCGACACGTTTGCCGAGCGCTGGGCCTTTGTTAACGATGTGCTCCAAGGCGAGGTTGGGCTGGCGCGCCAGCTGGTTCATGCCACGCCCGGGCTGCGTGAAGAGCAGATTGCCCAGCTGCAAACGGTGCGCGCGGATCTTGAAGCGTACCGCAACGACCAGGCAGAATTTTTGGCCAACCAGCTCTTCGACCAGATCTACGCAGCGCGCGCCCGCTTGATCGCCGCGGTGCTGCACGGCCCGGAAGATGAGGCGCGAGCGATTGTCGCGGGCACCCCAACCCTGCATGAGGATTTGATTGCCGGTATCCGCCGGATCAAGGAGCAAGTTGAGCGCGATGCGGAGCTGGTCCGCGAGCGGGGCGGCTTGCATATCATCGGCACCGAGCGGCACGAAGCCCGCCGCATCGACAACCAGCTGCGCGGCCGGGCTGGCCGTCAAGGCGATCCCGGAGTGTCCCGCTTCTATATCTCACTTGAAGACGAGCTGATGAAGCGCTTTGGGCCCAGCATCGACCGCGTCAAGAGCATCATGTCACGGGCTGGCTTTGAGGATGACCTGCCGATTGAGTTTGGGGTAATCTCGAAGTCGATCGAGAACGCGCAGACCAAGGTCGAGGGCTACAACTTCGACATGCGGAAGCGTGTGGTCGATTACGACGACGTAATGAACAAGCAGCGCGAGGTGATCTACGCTCGCCGCCGCGCGATCTTGGAGCAGGGCGAAGCCCAACGCCGGATCCAAATGCTGGTCCAGCGCTATCTTGGCAACTACGCCGACTGGGTAGCTGGCCAGGTCGAAGAGCTGGCGGCGGGCGCTGGAGACTCCAACAGCCCTGAAATCCAGCGTCAGCTGGCGCATTTGTTGCCGGGCAGCGAGCAGCTCGATCTGGCGGCGTTCAGCGCGGCCGACGAAACGCAGCGCGCGGCGATGTTGCAACCGCTGGTGACCAGCGCGGAGGAAGCCCGCCACTCGCTGCGCTTGCTGCTGGAGGAGGTGGCTGAAACCCTCGATCTGGACGTGGAAGAGTCGATTGCGCAGCTCAAGGATGCGGATCGGTCGAGGGTGGAGCGTTATCTGGACGAACAGTGGCGCGAGGGTACCGAGGGCGACCTCGAGCAGCGTATCAAGGACCTGTTCTACACCGAGCTTGACCTGATGGCGGATCGCTATGTCGACGACTATGAAGGCTGGATGACCGGCGAGATCGGCAAGGCGGTTGACGCGGCCACGACGCAGGCGACCGGCACGATCAACGTGGAAGGCGCGCTTCGCCGTATTCGTCCGGTGCTGCCGCAGGTTGACATGATCGCGCCGGAGCGGCTAGCGGGCGGATCGCCGGAGCTGGTACAGCGTGAGCTTGAGTCGGTGGTACGTCCAAGCTTTGAGGCCGGCAATCATCTACGGCTCTTCGCCAACGAGCTGCAGCATGTGCTGCCGTTCGTGCCCGGCTCCACGCCGGACGCGTATCTGGCACAGTTTAGCGATGCCATTGACGGGCTGCTGGGCGCGATGCCGGAAGCGGAACGGCGCGCGTTTATTGCGCAAACGCTGGAGCCGGTTCGGACGAGCCTGACCCCGGTCTTTGCGGGTAACAGCTTCGACGATGCTCAGGCCCAGGTCTTTGTGGCAGCCGTCAATGAAGCGTGGATCGACGCCCTGGATCAGTTCGCGCAGCTGGGGGATAACGAGCGCGCGGCAGGCCTGTCTGAGCTGGTTAACCGCTCGTTTGATCGCTGGCGGACGCTGATCGGCGTCGACCTGTTGAACCGCTACAGTCGCGAGCTGATGTTGAACGCGATCGACCGCGAGTGGGCGGATTACCTGACGGCGATGGAGGATCTGCGTCAGGGCATTGGTCTGCAAGGCATCGCGCAGCGGGATCCGCTGGTGGCGTACAAGACCCAAGCGTTCAAGATGTTCGAGGAGCTGCTTGACACCATCGATCGCACCACGGTCAAGACCTTCTTCCAAAACTTGCCCCGCTTTGCGGCCTCGATTCAACAGCAGCAAACGCTGGGTACCATCCGTCCGCGCGACCTGAAGGTTGGCCCGAACGAGCCGTGTCCCTGCGGCAGCGGCAAAAAGTTCAAGAAGTGTCATGGCGCGCCAAATCGCGGTCTGGCGGTCGCTCAAACGGCGGCCGCGGCAGTGAGCGCCGCGGCTGCGCCGGGCGTGACCGGGGGTAATGGCAGCACCAAACCTGCTGCTGCGCCGAAGCTGACCCAGCAGCAGCAGCAACGGCAGAGCGGCCAGCAAAGCCAGCGGCGCAAGTCGAAGGGGCGCGACGTGCCCAAACGGTAAGGGCTCGGGCTGGTGGGGTAGCGGAGGCGGGGCGTGATGCATCACGCCCCGCCTTGCATATCCGTTGATCGTGCACCTCTGTTTGTGCTAAACTTCACATATTGGCAGCGGAGACAGGAGGGAAAGCATGCCGAGACGCTATCTTGACCGACGGGCCGAAGCCGAGATCGAAGCCATGCTCGCGGCGGAACAGCAGGCCGCAACGGAGGGCGCGGCGGAACGGCCTGCGGATCAGCGCCAATCCTCGGGGGCGACGAAGCGCGTCGGCAGCGGGCGTCGTGCAGCCGGCGACTGGCAGGGACTGGTTGAGCAGCGCATTCAGGAGGGCATGGAGCAGGGTTTGTTTGACAATTTGCGCGGCGCTGGCCAGCCTCTCAACCTGGACGAAGACCGTTTTGTGCCCGACGATATGAGGATGGCCTTTCGGATGCTGCGCTCAAGCGGGCTAGCTCCGCTGTGGGTCGACATGAACAAGGAGATTCGGGAAGACATAGCGCGTATGCATCGCTTCCGGGCCCATGTGCATAGTCAGTGGACGCGCATCTCCTCGATTGAGCGCGAGCATCGGCGTGACGAGTACGTCCAGCGCGTCAAGGAAATCAACAGCAAAATTCTGAGCTATAACATCATCGCTCCATCGTCGTCGGTCCACATCGGGCTATTGCTGCTGGATGAGGAGCTGGGAAAGTTTGATCGTCCGGATCAACCGGCATAAGTGCTTTTTTTTGACATCAAGCTAATCGCCGTTACAATGGCGCTGGTGCGAAGCGCGGTTGCTTGCGTAAGCAGACCGCGCTTTTGTGTGACAAATAGTGATGAGGTTTGTATGCGCTTAATTTTGGTGCGGCATGGCGAGAGCGAGTGGAATCGGATCGGCCGATATCAGGGCCAGGCCGATGCTCCATTATCTGAGCTTGGGCTACGTCAAGCCGATGCGCTTGGCAAACGCCTGGCCGCCGAAAAGCTCGACGCGATCTATAGCAGCCCGTTGCAGCGCGCTCGCCGCACAGCCGACGCGATCGCGGGCTACCACCCTGCTCTTACAATCGAGGAAGATCCGCGGCTGCTCGAAATCGACCATGGCGATTGGCAGGGCTTGTTTGCGGCCGAGGTCCGCGAGCGGTACGGCGAGTCCTTGGAAGAGTGGCGGAGCTTTCCAACGCGCTGCCAGATGCCCAACGGGGAAAGTTTTAGCAATATTCTCCGACGAACGCTTAACTTCCGCGAACAGGTTTGTGGAACGTATGGCCCGCACGCCACGGTTGTTGTGTCGACGCATGACGTGGTGGTGAAAATTCTGATTGCGGATGCGCTCGGCATGCACATGGATCGCATCAATCGGCTGTGGATCACGAATGCGTCGATCAGCGTGGTCGAGTACACCGATAACCTGCCGTTTTTGGTTTCCCTGTCGGAAGCCTGCCACCTTGGCCACCTCGAAACGGTGCGCGAAAAGCAAGAGGCGATTTAGCGTTCGGGTAGCGTTGAGGCATCATGCTATAATCGGACACACGCCGGGTTCCGAATATCCCGCTCCTCGACCGGCGCGGCGTTCCACGGATGAACAGCCAGCGTCTTGGAACCAAGGAACTCGGATCATAGGTGTCCGCATGGAATTATTTGACGCGATCAAACGACGACGTACCACGAACAGCGCGTTTCAGCCTCAGCCGATTGCGCCAGAACATTTACGCACCATTCTGGAGATGGCATCGCACGCGCCATCCCATTTTAACTCGCAGCCCTGGCGCTTTATTGCGGTGCAAGACCACGCGCGACGGCAGCAGATCGCCGATATTGCGGGCGAATCGATGCGGCTGCTGATGGAGGAAGGAACTTTCTGGAAGCGTTACAGTCGGTATTTTCGCTTTTCCCAAGCAGAAGTCGATGCCAGCGGTGACGGTATTTACTTCGACAAAATGCCCCACGTGTTACGTCCCTTTATGCGGCATGTGTTTACACCCCAAGGCGGCGCTGTGGTGAACAAGCTGCAGGTGCCCCGCGTGCTGGGCAACGATGCGCATAAACTTGTCGGTACGTCGCCGCTGTTGCTGGGGATCACGCTGACGCGCAACGAATATCAGGAAGGCGAGCTGTCGGCGCTGTACTCGGTGATCTCGCTGGGGGCGGTGATCCAAACGATCTGGCTCACGGCAACGTCGCTTGGCATTGGCATGCAGTTTGTTTCGACGCCGATGGAGGTTGAGGGGCAATGGGAGCGGATCGTGAAGCTGCTCCAGGTGCCCGCGGATCAGGCATTGCTGGTACTCTTCCGCCTCGGCTACGTCGCGCCTGACATGAAGCGCCCGACCATCGACTGGGCCTCGCCGCAGCGCAAAAGCGTGGACGAGCTTGCGTTTGGGGAGTCGTGGGGCAGACCGCTGCCCAAATAGCGCAGCACCAGCCGTGCAGGGAGCAGCCATGAGGAGCGTATGATTCAGCATATTGTTCTGTTTCGCCTTAACGAATCGGTCGACGACCTGCTTGTTTCCGACCTGATGGCCAACTTTGAAGCGCTGCCGGCGGCGATTCCGGAGATCGAACATCTGGAAGTTGCGCGCGATATCGTGGGCCGGCCGGTCTCCTGCCATTTCGGCCTGGTGAGTCGTTTTGCGGATCGGGAAGCGCTCCAGCGCTATCAGGCGCATCCCGTGCACGTCGCCGCTTTCGAGCGCACCAAAGCGCATCTTGACCATATGCTCGTGCTTGATTATGAGCTGGAAGCATAACGCCTGGCGCTGGGTGTAGAGCAAGCAGCGAGTTTGGTGAGCATACCAATGTTGATCGATCTGCATACGCATACGATTGCAACGCCACATCATGCTACATGGGAGCCGGATGCGCTGGTGCGCTATGCCAAAGCGCATGGGATTGGCGTGTTAGCCGTGACCGACCATAACACAACCAGTCAGGTCAAGGCGGCGCAGGCGGCCGCTGCCCAGCAGGGCGTGACGCTGATCCCGGCGCTTGAGCTGGACTCTGCCTTTGGGGCCAAGCTGTGGCACATTTTGATCTATGGTGTTGATCCCGCAGCGCCGGCGATTGTTGCGCTGGGAGCGGCCGTAGCCGAGCGCAATGCTCGCGATGCCCAAGACATTATGGACCACTTCCGACAGCAAGGCGATGCCCTACCCTGGCTCCAAACACTGGAGCGCCAGCCAACGGTGGCCGATGTGGGTCATGCGTTGGTCAAGCACGGCTTCGTGCCGCCCCAGCCGGGCGTGGAAGACGAAGCCATTGGCACAGGCTGGATCATGACCGAGCTGCGCCATCTGTATCGGCCGGTCACGGTGGATGAGGCTGTGGCGGTCACGCATCAGGAGGGTGGGCTGGCTGTACTGGCGCATCCAGGCCGCTCCAAGGGCGTGTACGCAATTCCCGCGACGGCTGAGGATGTTGCGGCAATGGTGGCCGTGGGTTTGGACGGCATCGAGGCCTTGTACAGTGGCCACTCGTCGGAGCAACAGCAATTCTACAGCACTCTGGCAGCAGCGCATGGATTGCTGGTAACTGCCGGCTCCGACTCGCATCATCCGGCGCAAGGGCTGCGGGGTAGGCCAGCTGGAGATTGTGCCGCGTTTTTGGACCGGCTCGGCATCCGGTTTGAATAGCATGATGGACATCGGTAGCCGGCAGTTCAGATAATAAGCAGGGAAGGGTGCTATGCAGCACAAGGAGACAGGCGCATGAAACTATCCGAGCCACGAATTGATCTGCTAAGCGAGCGGATTGTGGATGTGCTCGCGGAGCAGGACGATGTGCGGCTGCAAGCCGACGATCTTAAGCTCCGTCAGGCAATTCGGGCGGTGATGATTGACGAGCTGACAGTGGAAGAACGGCTCGATGCCGAAGTGCGCAAGATGTTGGATGAGCATCGCAGTGATATTGTGATGGGCCGCATGAACTACGACGAGCTGTTTCGACGGGCGAAGCAAAAGTTGATCGCCGAGCGCCGCATCGTGCTGTAGCTGTGCCATGCACACTAGGGTGGTCCAAGCGGAGCACGGCCGGGTGGCGGGGCGAGATGCGCGTCCCGCTTTCTTGTCGGCTGGAAGGCGATTGAAGTGAGACATTCATGACAACACTTTTTCGACGCGCGTATCCACCGGCTGAACTTCCCGCTGGCGCTTACTGGTGGTTGCCGTTCTGCGGTCCTGACGTAGTGGTGCGTGAGGACGACGGCCAAGCTGCGCTCCTGTACGGGGGCATGGACGTGGTAGCCGGGCTTGAGTTTGAGCCGCCAGTGTTGCTGGGGTCGCTCGACGGCGTACCCTGTGTTTCGTGTCAGCTGTCTTCCACCGCTGAATTGCCAACCGGTTGGCACGCGATTGGGCTGCGTGAGCTCTACGGCAAGCTTGACGACGCGCTGTATGAGATCGCAGGCTATGCGGCGCATCTGCTGCTGTGGCAGCGTACCAGTCGGTTTTGTCCTGTTTGTGCCAGCTCCACTGAGCCAATGCAGGGCGACTGGGGCCGGCGCTGCTCCACGTGCGGTCACACGCGCTATCCGCAGCTTAGCCCGGCGATCCTGGCCTTGGTGCACGACGGTGACCGGGTGTTGCTCACGCACAAGCCTGGGTGGAGCGCGAGGTACAGCATCATTGCCGGCTTTGTCGAGCCGGGCGAGTCGCTGGAAGCGTGCGTTCAGCGCGAGGTTGAGGAGGAAGTGGGCGTAGCCGTTGCCAATATCAGCTATGTCGGCAGCCAGCCGTGGCCCTTTCCCGATCAGCTGATGATTGGCTATATGGCCGAATACGCGGGTGGAATGCTCGAGATCGATACAGCGGAGCTGGACGATGCCGCCTGGTTTCACGTCGACGCGTTGCCTGAGCTGCCGCCCCCGATGAGCTTGTCGCGCCGCATTATCGACGCCTGGGCAGCATCGCGACGGCGGGAGCTGCTGGACGGACAAAGCTCATTCCGAGCCTAAGAAGGAGCGCTGGGTTGGGCGTACAAGCAAAGCCGCGGCGGTTGGTAGCTGGCATGACGTTGGGTGTGATCGCACCGAGCAGCCCGGTTCGTACGCCGGGCAAGGTGGAACGTGGCCTCGCGCGGCTGGAACAGCTAGGGTTCGAGGTTGTGCTGGGCGCACACGTCCACGAGACGTATGGTTTCCTAGCCGGAGCAGATGCTGCACGCGCCGACGACCTCCTTACGATGCTGGAGCGCGACGATGTGGATGCGGTAGTCTGTTTGGGTGGTGGCTATGGTGCCGCGCGTACCATCCAAGCGCTCGATCTGGACCGCTTGCGTCGGCTGCGGCACGGGCCGGTCAAGCCGTTTGTGGGCTATTCCGACATTACCGTCCTTCATGCGCTGTTGCAGCATGAGCTGCACTGGACGACATTTTATGGTCCCATGATTTCGTCGTTCGCAGATGCCACCGCTTACACCCTTGAGGCCTTTAGGCAGGCGCTGATGACCGCTGAGCCATTTCTGATCCATTCAGCTCCAGATGGTCCACCTCTGCAAACACTGGTCGGCGGGCGGGCGCAGGGCGTGCTGGTGGGCGGCTGCTTGTCATTGATGGTGTCGTTGGTGGGGACGCCGTGGGCCTGGGATCTGCGCGAGAAGATTGTCTTCTTTGAGGACGTCGGTGAACAACCGTACCGGATCGACCGCATGCTGACCCAGCTGATCATGGCGGGAGGTCTGACGGAGTGTGCCGGGATCGTGATTGGCGAGCATGTTGATTGCGAGCCCGGCGAACCCCATAAGTCACTGCGTTTAGAGCAGGTCTTTGCTGATCTGCTTCGACCGCTCGGCGTACCGATGCTGTACGGGCTGCCGATTGGACATGGACACCACCTTGCAACACTGCCCGTGGGAGCGCGGGTGGAGCTGGACGCTTCGGGCCAGCAGCTGCGCTTCCTAGAGCCAGGAGTGCTGTAAGCCGACTCGCCAACTACTTGCTCGCCTGCTCCCGATGCTATCCGCGAACCTTCTCCTTATGGATCAAGCGGCTTGATGATACAAGATCGGCGGCGACTGCTTGGACACTGGTATGCCGCTTGCACGTTCCGCCGCCGACGATGCACAGCAGTGTAATCGGTTAAGTAACTGGAAGCGGTACGCGTGATAGACTTCGTGTATAATATACACATAGTCGTGCGTTGATCTGGAGCGGCGGCAGCGTTGCCAAGCCGTTCACAACTCACACCTTAGGCCCTCGGCGGGAGCGTAGCACCATGCAACATCCGTTTTATTCGATTTATTCCCATGGGTTTATTCGGGCAGCCGTTTGTGTTCCTTTCGTGCGTGTGGCCGATCCAGCCTACAATGTTGAGCGAACGTTGGGGCTGGCACGGCGCGCTTCCGACCTCGGTACGGCCGTAGCCCTGTTTCCTGAGCTTGGCATCTCAGCCTATTCAAACGAAGACTTGTTTCACCAAGACGCACTGCTTGAAGCAACTGAAGCGGCACTGGCCCGACTGGTCGAGGCCAGCCGTACCTTGACGCCCGTGCTGCTGGTGGGAGCGCCGCTCCGCTTTGAGGGCAAGCTCTTTAACTGCGCGCTGACGGTGTATCGAGGCCAGGTGCTGGGTATTACGCCCAAGAGCTACCTGCCCAACTACCGCGAGTTTTATGAAAAGCGACAGTTTACCGCCAGCCGTCATGCGGCGAGTCGTGAAGTGGACTTTTTGGGGCAGCGTGTTCCATTCGGCAACGACATTATCTTTGCCGCGCGCAATGTCAAAGACTTTGTGCTCCATGTGGAGATTTGTGAGGATGTGTGGACGCCGATTCCACCCAGTACCTATGCCGCTTTAGCAGGAGCGACGGTGCTGGCTAACCTGTCGGCCAGCAATATCACGATCGGCAAGGCCGAATATCGCCGCGATTTGTGCGCCGCGCAATCCAGCAGGTGTCAGGCGGCCTACCTGTATTCCGCGGCGGGGCCAGGCGAGTCGACGACTGATTTGGCCTGGGATGGGTATGCGCTGATCTATGAAAACAACGAGCTGCTGGCCGAGTCCGAGCGCTTCGCAGCGGACGAGCAGGTGATCACTGCGGATATCGACCTGGAACGGCTCGTGCAGGATCGCATGCGCCTGACCAGCTTTCACGATGCGGCCGGCGATCATCAAGAGCGCCTTCGGACGCTGCGCCGCGTTGAGTTTGAATTCGAGGTGCCAACCGCCGATATTCCGCTGCAGCGCCAGGTTGATCGCTTTCCGTACGTGCCCAACGATCCCGCGGCTCGTGATGAGCGCTGCTATGAAGCATACAACATTCAAGTACATGGCTTGATGAAGCGCCTCGCCAGCACCGGCATCGACAAGATTGTGATCGGCGTGTCGGGGGGCCTTGATTCGACGCACGCGCTGATCGTGGCGGCGAAGACCATGGATCGACTGCAATTGCCCCGGACGAACATTTTGGGCTACACCATGCCTGGCTTTGCCACCAGCAATGTTACGCTGGCCAATGCCCACGGCTTGATGCGGGCGCTGGGCATTAGCGCTAAAGAGATCGACATTCGGCCCTCATGTCTGCAGATGCTCCGGGATATAGGCCATCCCTTCAGCGCGGGCGAGCCCGTTTACGATATCACGTTCGAGAATGTGCAGGCGGGCGAGCGAACGTCGCATCTGTTCCGGCTGGCCAACTTTCACAATGGGATCGTGCTGGGAACCGGCGACTTGAGCGAGCTAGCACTTGGCTGGGCAACCTACGGCGTCGGCGATCATATGTCGCACTATAACGTCAACGCGTCGGTGCCCAAAACGTTGATTCAGCACCTGATCCGCTGGGTCATCGGCACGCGCCAGTTTGATGACGAGACCAGCGTGATTCTTCAGTCGATTCTGGATACCGAGATATCGCCCGAGCTAGTGCCGCATAGCGGCGACGAAAAAGACAAGCCGGCGCAGAGCACGCAGGCCAAGATCGGGCCTTACGAGCTGCAGGACTTCAATACCTTTTACATCACGCGCTATGGTTTCCGGCCCAGCAAAGTGGCCTTTCTGAGCCACCAGGCCTGGAGCAACAAGACACGCGGCGCGTGGCCGGAGGGTTTACCGGCAGCTCAGCGCAACGAGTACGACTTGGCAACGATCAAGAAGTGGCTTGACGTGTTTCTGTATCGCTTCTTCAAGCTCAGCCAGTTCAAGCGCTCGGCCGTGCCCAATGGACCCAAGGTTGGCTCGGGTGGCTCGCTGTCTCCACGTGGCGATTGGCGCGCGCCCAGCGATGCGGAGGCCGTGGTTTGGCTGGAAGAGCTGCGGCAGAACGTGCCGGGGTAGCCTGGACACAGAGTAAACTGCTAGGATTTGGCGGGAGGCGCAAGCTATGCGCGTCGCTGCTTTGTAAGATCCGGCATGATCAAGTATTGCTTGGTCATCACATGGCTGGTCCGCGGGACGCTCCTTTACATTGTTGGGGTCGCCTTGACAGCGCATTAGTTCCCACGTACCCTCATGTCGAACCAAGGAACAACCTGTGATGACCTCGTTTTTCTGGGTGGCGCAAAGTGCAAATACGGTAACGCTGGTCGTGTCACTTGCTGCTCTTCTGGTTGTGGTGTGGCTCGGCCCGCGCCGCTGGACAAACCTTAGCTTTGCTTTGTTGCTATCCGCGGTGTGTTTATGGATGGGCGGAAGCATGTTGGCCCGGTTGTTCGTCAATGTGCCGCAGCTCGGCGGTGACGCGCAGCTTGTGCTCAACTGGTTATCGCTCGGCTTTGCCTCGATTGGCATTACCCTGTTCTGGTTCGTGGAAAGCTTTGAGCGTCTACCTCGCCAGTGGTTTTGGGCGGTCAATACGTTGGCCATAGCCGCGTATCTGCCGTTTACAATCTTGCTGTTTCGGCACATGATCATCACCAATCCCACTCGCGACTTTATCGGTGGTCTACACTTCACGATATCGCCGCTCGGAGTATCGCTGTCCGCGTTTTTGTATGGCTTTATCGGCCTTGCGGTGTTGACGTTGTGGCGGCAACGCGCCTGGCGGCAGCGCTGGCACTTAACGATTGGCGTGCTGATCGTGGTTGCTACCATCGTTGTTGCGCTGGTCAGCCCCGCCATCACCATCCAAACCTATATGATCCCGATTGGGATGCTCTTCATGACCTATGAGGTGGTCAAGCAGCAGCTGTTCAACCCCCTGCTGCAGGTAAACCAGCACTTGGAGGCGGAAGTCAAAAGCCGTACCAGTGCACTCGCGGCATCGTTGGCGATTCAGGAGCGGGTCCAGAGTGAGCTGACGATTGCGCGGGATATCCAGCTGAGCCTGCTGCCGCGCAGCACGCCGCAGCTGCCGCACCTGCGCGTCGCCGGCCGATCGATCCCAGCGCGGGAGGTTGGCGGCGACTTCTTCACGTATCATCTGTTCGCGGATGGCCGGCTTGAGGTGGCGGTTGGCGATGTAAGTGGCAAAGGTATTCCGGCGGCGCTGCTGATGGCCTTCTCGTTGCGAACGTTTGAAATGCTGGTCGATGCCTACTGCGATCAGGGCGCCCTGCTGACGGCATGCAATGGAGCGCTCGCCCCACGCCTGCTGCAAAGCAATATGCAGACGGGCTTTTTGACGGTGGCTATCGATGGTGCTCGGCGTGAAGCTGCGTTAGCCACGGCCGGGATGATCGCACCTTTGTGGTGGCGTGATGGAGCGATTAGCTATGTTGACAGCAGTGGCTTGCCCTTGGGCGCTGCGGCTGATACAAGCTACGAGCAGCGCACGATCATGCTCCAACCGGGCGATATGCTGTTGCTGGTGAGTGATGGCATCGTCGAGGCCATGAATCAGGCTAAAGAAATCTGGGGCTTTGCCCGGCTTGAAACGGTCTTCGCCGCGCTGGGTGGAAAACAGCCCCAACAGGTTGTAGATGGCATCCTGGCCCACGTTCAAGCCTTTACTGCGGGTGCTGATGCGCATGACGATATGACGGTTGTGGCGCTCCAGGTGGTGGACGAGGCGTAGGCTGGACGTGCTACTGTAATGCTCCGCCCATTTTCATCCAAACCTAGGCCGCTCAATAGGCACCCGCTCACTGGCCGGAGGCTTCAGCCCGTCGCCACCCCGACCACCGGACGTGCTCTCAGATTAATCATCACCGCTGAGCAACCGCCTTCACAGTCGTATCAGACAGAGCTCCGCCCAAAGTCTTAAGCACTGAATTCTCGCTTACTCCAAACTGACACCTTCCCCGCCGACATGTTAACGGCATCGTAACAGTCTCGCCGTTTGCTGACGACGAGAGGCATGGCGTCACGCCTTGCTTCAGACGTGTCTCAAATGCGCTTCACCGCACTGCAATCGTCTATTTTAGGTCATCGGCATAGACTAGGTGCAGAGCGCGGATGGCCGCGCTCCTGCGCCACTAACAACCAGGAGTGCATATATGTCACGTGTACGCCGATTACTGCTTGGGCTTGGGCTGGCAATCGCCCTGCTTAGCCTCATGCCATGGACGCCGGTCTATGCCCTCACCGACAGCTATGTTGGACGTGCCTTCAGGAACTTTTACGAGACGCACGATGGCATACGTTTGCTGGGCGTACCCCAGGCCGGGATACGCAAGGTTAATGGCTATCCGGCCCAATACTTTGAAAAGGGTCGTCTCGAAGATCACCAGGCTGATACGAAAGACCCGGCTTGGCGGATGATGTATGGCCGCGTAACGGCCGAACTTATGGAGCGTGCGCCCGACAACTTGGCCAACAGTACGAACTTGACCTACGCCGATTTGCGGCGTGCGTCGGCGGAGCGGCAGCCGGTTCCCGCCGGCTTCACCTCTGGCGCCGTTGCCGTTGAAGGCGGCGTCTTTGTGCCACTCGATGCCCACCTGCGCGCCGCGCCGGGCTATGTCGTTCCCGACGTCTTTTGGAGCTATATCAACCGGCCGGAGCTATTTCCCGGCGGCTGGCTGCATGACGTTGGCTTACCGTTGAGCAACGTTGTCACAGCTCAAACGACGAAACATGGCGCCCGCCGTACGATCACCATGCAGGCCTTTGAACGCACGATCTTGACCTTTGATCCGCAAAATCCCGCCGGCTGGCAGGTCGAGCGCGGCAACATCGGCAGCGACGCGTTACGGGCTCTGGGTACGCTTCCGTCGCCTACTGCCGGCGCGAAACGAATTGTGGTCGACCTTTCGGAGCAGTGGCTCACCGCCTACGCCGGGGACGAGATCGTGTACGATGCGCCGGTCTCCACCGGCAAGGACGGGTTCAACACGCCGACCGGCAGCTACAAGGTGTACCTCAAACATGCCAAGCAGACGATGCGCGGCACACTGGGCGGCGAGTCGTGGGTGGTGCCGAATGTGCCGCACGTGATGTACTTCAATGGCGATGTTGCGCTGCATGGAGCGTACTGGCACGATAAGTTCGGCACGGGCACGCGGCTGAGCCATGGCTGTGTCAACCTGCCTTTGGAGGCCGCCGCAATCCTGTATGATTGGACGCCTGAAGGCACGCCGGTGATTATTCAAAACTAACTTGACCTGCTTGCTCGTGCTGGCTATCAGTGCGACGCATTCCCGGGAACAGTGCAAGACCCTTCCGCTGGCGGCAGATGTTTAGCCGTCTGCGGAAGGGTCTTATGGTGTCATTGCTATGGCGCGGAACTCGATGTTAAGGCAAACGCTGAGGATAGCCGCTGATATCGCGGATCGCCGCGTAGAGCGGTGCAGCTGCTCGTACATCCGCCGGTACACCCGCCGGTAAAGCTCGTCATACAGGGCCGCTGCTTCCCCGTTCGGCTCGAACACACGGCCAACGCGCGTCATCTCGCGGACGGCGCTGGCCACATCCGGATAACAGCCAGTCCTACCGCTGCGTCGATCGCCGCGCCCAATCCCGAGGTCTCGGTGATATGTGGCCGTGTAGCGGCCATTCCAAACAGATCGGCCGTCAGTTGCAGCGCGGCATTGCTTTGGGATCCGCCGCCTGCTACCCGGAGCTCACGAATAGCCACGTCGGTGCGTCGCTCGAGCTGCTCCTTGCCGTCCCGCAGAGCATACGCCACGCCCTCCAAGATTGCCCGATACACATGGGCGCGGGTATGGAGCGCGCCGAAGCCGATGATCGCGCCTTTTGCTTCCGGACCCGGCACTTTGAGTCCGGGCGACCAGAAAGGCTGTAACATCAGCCCCTATGCGCCGGGCGGCACTTGCCGGACCAGATCGTCGAACAGGAGCTCGGGCGCCTGGCCTAGCGCTTGGGCTAGAGCTACCTCGGGATGACCAAACTGCTGCTTAAACCACTCGACCATCCAGTAGCCGCGATAAATCTGAATCTCCAGGTTATACGCGTTGGGCAGCGCCGACGGATACGGCGGGATCAAGGGCCGCACTTCGCGGTATTTGGCTTGGGTAACGATCACGCTGGCGCTTGTGCCGTAGCTTAGGCAGGCAGTGCTGGGCGCCACACACCCTGCTCCCAGTGCTTCGCACGCTTTGTCAGTAGCGGCAGCAATCAGTGACAAACCGGTCGGGATGCCCGTTTCCGCAGCCGCCACAGCCGTTATTTCGCCCAAAACTGCCGTGGGCGGCACGAGCTCGGGCAAAAGGTCGGGACGCATTGGAAAGGCTTGCCACTTCCAATCGGAGCGGTTAGCCCAGCGCAACCCGCGGTAGTCGAACGGCACGTAGCCCACCTGTGACCCCACCGAGTCCACAAACCGGCCGACCAGCCGAAAGGTCAGGTAGCCCGACAGCATCAAAAACTTGTGCGTCTGTTCCCAGATCTCAGGCTGATGCACCCGGAGCCAGTTGGCCTCGGCTTCGGCCTGCGCGTAGGCCACCGTTTCCGTCATACCGACCAGCTTAAAGCTCAAGCCCCACAGTCCGCCAACGGGCTTGAGCCCGTTCGTTCTGCGTTGGTCCAACCAGGTAATGGCGGGCCGTAATGCCGTACCATCCCGATCAACGTTGATCAGGGTGCCACGCTGACTGGTGAGCGCTGCGCCGATCAGCGCTTCCTTGCAGACTCCGGGTTGCTGCCACAACCCTTCGCACGCATAACACAGCTGTTGCCAGTAGTAGGCTGGCTGCTGCTCGGCCCAGCCCGGCTGCGATGCGAAATACGGCTCCAACATCACCTGCGACTTGGCTACGAGATTGCCTTGCAGGTCGAAGACGAGTGCTCTGACGCTTTGTGTGCCCAGATCGATCGCCAGAATCAGCTCCTGTGTCATGGTCTTTGTTCCTCGTCCTGTCCTGGGGGCGCAATCCGTTGCTAAGCGTGTGTGACGGACGCAACAGCGCCCCTTTGTTCGAGAAAGACACGTGCAGCCGCTATGCTCCAGCTACGGGTCCATCGCTCCGCCGATCCAACAGCTAGCTTATAACACAGAGCACGCTTGTTGCCCAATGGCCAACTTTTGATCCGCCATAATCCCCCCCGTGTTGGGCGCCAAGCTAAGCGAGAGCCAGCTAGGAGGCGCTACGCAGCGGCGACAGTGGCACGCAGTGTGCAGGCCTAACGGCTGCGGTCCTTTTGATGCTACAGCTGTATAACAGCACTGTCGTGGCAATTGGAGCCTCGCCTGGAGCTATGCCCTGTTTGTGGTACGGGATGGAGGTTTTTTTGTGACGCTACCCAACGCAGCGAATCAGCGGCTGGTCATTGTTTCGAACCGGCTGCCGGTCGTACTCAGCAAAGGCGCAGATGGCAGCTGGCAGTCGAAGCCGGGCTCGGGTGGTCTGGTGACCGCGCTCGCTCCCGTGCTGCGCAGTCGCGGTGGGCTCTGGATCGGCTGGCCGGGTACCGTGAAAGAGGACGAGGTCGAGCTTGAGCCGCTGCTGGCCAGTGCTACCGAGGATGCCGGCTATACCCTGGTTCCGGTTGAGCTAACCGCGGAAGAGCAAGACAAATTTTATCTTGGATTTTCCAATGAAATAATCTGGCCGCTTTTTCATGATCTGCAGTCGTTTTGTCGATTCGAGCCGAGCTTCTGGGAATGTTACGAAGATGTCAACGAAGCGTTTGCCCAAGTGATTGCGGAGCAAACGCGGCCGGACGACTATGTCTGGGTGCAGGATTATCACCTGATGAACGTGGCACAAGAGCTGCGGAAGCAGGAGGTTGAGCGTCAGACAAGCTTCTTTTTACATATTCCATTCCCGCCGCCCGATATTTTTCTCAAGCTTCCCTGGCGCGCGCAGGTGTTGGAAGGCTTGCTGGAGTACTCGCTGGTAGGCTTTCAAGCACACCGCGATTTGCAAAACTTTACCTTGTGCGTGCAGGCACTGCTCAAAGATGCTCGCATCCAGCAGGACGGCGAGGTCGTTCTGGTTGAGCGGGGCGGCCGTACCACGCGCCTGGGCTTCTTTCCGATCGGGATCGACTTCAACGAGTTCGCCGAGCACGCCGTGAGCAAGGAAGTGGCGGACGCAGCCTGGTCACTGCGCGAAGCATTGCCGAATCGCCAGCTGGTGCTGGGTGTGGACCGGCTTGATTACACCAAAGGAATTCCCCAGCGGCTGGAAGCGTTTCGCCAAGCGGTCGCGCGCCACCAAGATCTGCATGGCAAAATCACCTTTGTGCAGGTTGTGATTCCCAGCCGCACAGATATTCGGGAATACGCCGACCTCAAAACCGAGATCGAGCGGCTGGTGGGCGAGATCAACGGTCAGTTTACCACGCCCGGCTGGGTGCCGATCCATTATCTGTTTCGGAGCCTGGATCGTACGGAGCTGTTGTCGTATTATCGCTCGTCTGAGATCGCCCTGGTCACGCCGCTCAAGGATGGCATGAACCTGGTGGCCAAAGAATACTGTGCCAGCAGCATCGAGACGGGTGTGCTAATTTTGAGCGAATTTGCCGGAGCGGCTCCGCAGATGGAGGTGGGCGCCTTGTTGGTCAACCCGTATGATGTGAATGGCGTGGCCGACGCGATCTATCAAGCCTGGGCTATGCCGGAAGCGGAGCGGCGGACGCGGCTGGCTGCCCTGCGGCAGATTGTGCGTGAGCAGGATATCTTCTGGTGGGTCAACAGCTTTTTGCAGTCAGGTGGTGGCCGTGCTGGTTGATTATCATACCCATCATTATCGCTGTGGGCACGCCGAGGGACAGCTTGATGCGTATGTGGAGGCGGCTATTACCGCCGGGCTCGACGAGATCGGCCTGAGCGATCATAGTCCGATCTATCATCTCGGTCCTGATCCGCAGCCCCGGCCGCGTACCGCGATGTCACAGCATGAACTGCCGGCCTATGTTGCGGAGATGGAGGCGGTCCGCGAGCGTTTTGCCGGCCGAATACCCGTGCGGCTGGGAGTGGAATCGGATTATGTGCTCGGTTGGGATGAGCACTACCGCGCCTTGTGGCGGCAGTTCCCGCTCGACTATGTGATCGGCTCGGTGCACTGGCTCGGCGGCTGGTCGATCTTTGACCCCAATCTGCCTCCTGGCCGCACGCCAGACGACATCTATGCCGAATATCTCCATACTACCCAGGCGGCAGCGCGCAGTGGGGCTTACAACATCATTGGGCATTTGGATTGCTTGAAGACCAGCGGGCATATCCCCGATCTATCGATCACGCCGCTGCTGGAGGAGACGGTGCGGGTGCTGGTCGAGTCCAACGTCGTGGTTGAGCTAAACACCTCGGGCTGGCGAAAATCCATCGCCGACTGTTATCCACGGGCCGAGCTGCTGGCCTGCTGCCACCACTATGGCGTGCCGGTCACGCTGTCGTCGGATGCGCACGCGCCGCAACATGTGGCGGGAGGCTATGCTGCGGCGGTTGAGCTGTTACGGGCGGTGGGTTACCGGGAGATCGCTGTGTTCGCGCAGCGCGAGCGGCGGATGGTGCCCCTGGGATAGGTGATGCGCGAAACGTACCGATGGGTAGCGAGAAACGACTGCATATCACAGAGTCATGCAGACCAGGCCGGGCGAGTGAGACTACCCGAAAGCAATGCTAGTTGAGCACAAGCCGCCGCTTGATTTGGGGATCGTACACTTCCCCACCCCAGCGATTGACCACGCGCGTGCTGACGAGACGGAGCTGCGTTGCACCAATGGATGTGTCGCCGCGCCGAACGGTGGTGTTGACCACAGCTTTGGAAGCGTCTGGATCGCCTTCATGGTACACAACGCGCAGATCGCCCATGCCAAAGACGTGCAGCGGATATTGCCAGCGCTCCCGCGGCGGCAGGGTATGACGGTAGTGAAGTCCAAGCAGGGTCAGCTCAGCGGCTAGCTCGTCAAGCGAGGGCGCTTCGTCAAGGTAGGCGGACAGGCTCTGGCTCATGGCGGTATCCTTTTTCTGAACTCCGCGGTACAGCATGGGGCTGTGTCCGCGTTTGTGCATGACGCAGAACCAGCGGCTACAATGCGGGCTAGAATGCGCAGGCTGAAAGGTCCGATCACCTATGCGTGCAGTGGGAGAGCGACGATGTAGCCGCACCAATGGCGCGGCTAGACAAGCGGCATAGCGTGTTCAAGTGATCACTTTCATACTATCAAACCTGACCGTGGTTTGACAAGCCCCATTTTGGACGTGAATCGAGAACAAATTTCCGCAGATGCACACTCCATGGAACAGTGGCGGCAGCGAGGACTACGCCTCTTGGTCTGGCATTCAGAAACATTTGAAGGCAGGAGCGCAAACAGCCTGCGCATCACCGGCAACGAGTGCGAGTAGCCTGGCATAGCGCTAGCTGCTCGTAGGAAGCTTTAAGATCCCAACGTTGTGCAACCTTGGCTTACCTGCCATGGCGGAACTTTGGCTGGACAGCCAGGCGAACGTGATACATAATCGCTGGCCTGATGCCGAGCGCAGCGTTGGACGAGTTTGTGCCAGAAGTTGGTAGATCATGTCTAATCAGGAGCTTTCCACCGCTGCACTGTCGGTGCATCCGCATCGCCGGCACTGGGACGCACGCTATCGCGCGAGCTACCAGCCTCGCCCTCCATCCGCATTGCTGCAACGTTGGCTCGCACGGCTACCTCCGGGCGATGCGCTCGATGTGGCCTGCGGCGCGGGGCGCAACACCGTTCTGTTGGCGGCCTATGGGTGGCGCGTCGTTGGCGTCGACGTTTCGCCGGTAGGCCTGCGCATTGCGCGCGCCGCTGCCACGGAGCGTAATCTCAAGGTCGACTTGGTGGCAGCTGACGTTGGGGAGTGGTCCCTGCCCACCGCGCATTTCGACCTGATCTGTGTGTTTCGTTTTCTTGACCGCTCGTTGTGTCCTCGGCTGGAAAGGGCGCTGGGTCCGGGTGGCGTGCTGCTGTATGAAACATTCACGGTCGCTCAGCAGCAGCTTGCAGGCGGCCCTCAAACTGCTGCACTGCTGTTACAGCCCGGCGAGCTTCCACAACTCTTCCCAACACTCGACGTGCTGGAATATTCCGAAGGGGTGGTTGCGGAAGAGGGACAGCCCCGAGCCCTGGCCGGATTTGTCGGCAGACGCGCGCACGAAGCATTTCCCACACCTCAGGCTTAACTGCTGCCATTGCCCGTTATTTGGAGGATTATGAAAGCAGCTTTTTTTCACCAACACGGTCCTATTGAAAATCTAGAGTACGGGGATCTGCCAACGCCGGTGCCAGGGCCCAACGAAGTGGTGGTGCGGGTCCGAGCGGTTGCGCTTAATCGCTTAGACTTGTTCACGCGTGCGGGCATTCCTGGCCTCAACCTCCGGTTTCCCCATATTGGCGGCTCCGACATCGCCGGCGAGATAGCGGCGGTGGGCGTTGGTGTGGCCGGCTGGCGTGAAGGCGAACGCGTGATAGTCAATCCCGCGCTCTGGTGCGGCGCGTGCGAATTTTGCATCGCCGGCGAGGAAAGCCTATGCGTCAAGTTTCGCATCATTGGCGAGCATGTTCCGGGCGGCGCAGCTGAATACCTGGTAGTATCAACCATGCATCTGTTCCGCATTCCCGACGACTATCCGTTCGAGGAGGCCGCCGCCGCGCCACTTGTTTATATGACTGCCTGGCGCGCATTGATGACCCAGGCTCAGCTTCGCGCGGGTCAGTCGATCCTGATTCTAGGCGCGGGTGGCGGGGTCGCAACGGCGGCTATTCAGATTGCCAGGCTGGCTGGCGCCAAGGTGTACGCGGCCTCACGGGACGAGGCGAAGCGCCAACGGGCGCGGGAGCTGGGCGCTGACGAGGTGCTTGATAGCGCGGCCGACTTTGGCAAACAGGTGCGGGCGCTGACCAACAAGCGGGGTGTCGACGTTGTTTTGGAAAACGTGGGCGCTGCTACCTGGGACCGTGCCCTGCGCGCGGTTGCCAAGGGCGGCCACGTCGTGGTGTACGGCGCAACCAGCGGGTCACAGGTCCAGCTGGATCTGCGTCCCCTGTTCTGGAATCAGTACCGTATTGTCGGCGCGACCATGGCTAACCGCCGCGAGTTCAACACCGTGATGCGGCTTGTCTTCTGGGAGCGCAAGCTGCAGCCCGTTGTGGATCGCGTACTGCCGCTGGCCCACATTCAGGAAGGCCACCGCGCACTTGAGTCGGGGCAGCAGTTCGGTAAGATCGTCCTAACACCTTGATCTGCAGCGCTCCAACTGAGCAGGGTGACATTGACCAACACAAGGAGAACCACCATGCGAAAGATCGTTGTAACCGAGTTTTTGTCGTTGGATGGCATCATGGAACATCCCGCATGGACGTTCCCCTACTGGAATGATGAGATCGCGAAGTTTAAGGGCGAAGAGACGAGCGCCAGCGATGCCTTGCTGCTAGGACGCGTAACCTATCAAGGGTTTGCAGCAGCATGGCCGGAGAGCACGGATGAAGGGGCGGATTACTTTAACAGCGTGCGCAAATACGTAGTGTCAACGACCCTGGACACGGTGGAGTGGAACAACTCAAGGCTGATCAAAGGCAACATCGTGGAAGAACTCATCAAACTCAAGCAGCAGGACGGCAAGGACATTACGGTCCACGGCAGCGCCACCTTGGTGCAAACGCTCATTCGCCATGATCTGGTGGATCGCTATCGGCTGCTGGTCTACCCGGTGGTGCTGGGCACAGGCAAGCGTCTCTTTCAAGAGGGAACCACGGCGACGCTCAAACTGGTGGAAACACAAGCATTCAGCTCAGGCGTGGCGGCGCTCATCTATGAGCCGGATCGGACGTAATGCCCAATTCAAAAGATGGGTTCGTAGGGCTATCCGCTGGTTAGCCTCCAATACCATGGTATGTGTAACAGGGCCTAGAACAATCACCAGCTGAAACATGTCTCCCCGCTAGGATCCGACTTTATTCTTTGATGGCTGAGCAAAGTCATATAGAATTGGTCGATAGGATCCGGCTTTATTTGTCGCGGCTACTCACATGGCGGTGAAAGCTTAAGGCATCGCAAAGCCAAAGGTGAGTTCCGGGCATTATTGTTCTGATACTCAAGGGTCCCGGAAGCATCGAAATTCTGCCGACTAGCGCATTGGCAAGCCGTGCTGCTGGAATCATTTACAGATCGTAATGTGTTTCGAGCTTGCAGGGTCGCTTATTCTACGTTAGTCGACCTCAGCTGCTGGCCAACAAGCACTGTTCCTGGTTGTTGTGCCACCGCCGGCATTTCGGCGGCTGCCGCGGCTCTCGTTGCCCTTGAGGTGGCGCGGTGAAGATCGGGGTGGTTGGCCGACGCCGAGCAATAGGGATTTTGACCGATGCGATTGTGGCGCTCGTACGGTACACTGCCGCCGCAAGCGTTTGTTATAGCCTTTAAGCGTGCATATCAGCTTTCCAACAAAACCCCATCCGGTTGTCAGGTTGTTGTCATCGTTGGCGGCTTGTATTCGCATCCAAAGCTGCTAGCATTCCCCTGCTTAGAAGGAGAGGTTCATGGCGCGTCGCTGGTTTATTGTTTCACTGCTGCTAACACTTTGCGCGGCCGTTTTGCCGGCTGCTGGCTCCACAACGGGTGCAGCGCCTCCGATCACGGCTGTGAATGAGTACGTTCCCGATGTGCCGGCTGCGCCACTCGGCGATTTTATGGGCATGGTGGCTCGGGACCCACATTATGAATGGGGTACCGTCCCGGAGAAGCCCTATACCGTTAACAAGCGGTTCTTAGATGAGATGGGCAAAAACCTAAGAGTTGCTGGTGTACGGTGGGTGCGGATTGAGATTTTTGCCGAGGAGTTTGATCTCAATCCAGACCCGGATGTGGACTTGCGGGGCATGGTTGACGTTGCTAAGTACGATTATTTTATCAACACAGTAGCTCCGGACAATGGTCTGAAGGTACTTGCGCTGCTTGCAACGCCGCTAGTCCGGGATCGAAATGGATTTTATCAGAACCCGGAGCTATTGGAAGCGCCAAGCGATGATCCTCCCTCCGACGACCCATTAGCATGTGGCAAACCTGAAAATGGAAGCCGTTATCCTTATGGCTGTGGGACTAACACGTATATGCGAACCTGGCTCGAAAATGCGTTAACCGTCGCCAATGCGTTTCCTTATAAGCCTGCCACGTCCAGCACTAAGGGTTCTGGTATTGCCGCATTTGAGGTTTTAAATGAAGAAAACCGCTACCTCAACGGAGGCGGTAAGGGCTTGAAACCGGAATCAGTCGCCACGCTATTAACCAAGTTTTATCGTGTACACAAGCAAGGTGGTACGGCACAGCTGCCGGTTACTGGCAACCGCGACGCAGTGAAAATTATCTTGGGCGGAATCCATCCTGACCGTTGCGATGATTGCACCAGGAATGCTGATGGCACCCGCATGAATGACCGTCAGTACCTCAATGCTGTCTACAAATCATCTGCGTTCCAGCATTATGCTCCCGGCAATGTGTTTCCCCTGGACGGCGTTGGCTACCATCCATACCCGACTGAAATGCAGGCTAGCTTCGTGCCTGAGGGACCAGAAGAATCCCAACATGGCTATTACCACTTGTTCCGCATCCCGCAGCGCCTGAATGAAATGCGCAACGTTATGGTGCAAAATGGTGATCTTGGCAACAAATTATGGATCACAGAGATGGGTGACCGGGGTGCTCCGGCCCTAAGCGGTAGTTCGGCTGACCCAGCTCTCCCTAACGAGGGTCGTCAGGCAGACTTTTTACGGCAAGCATACTGGATGCTATGGCTGAAGCGAGCGTCTGTAGAGAACGTGTTCTGGTTTAAGTACGAGGACTTTGCAGTGCCAAACGACTCGCCTAGTGTGGGTAATTGGAACTTTGGTCTAGTTCGCCTTGTTCCAAGACCGTCGACTGAACCGTGCGCTCAACCAATACCGGTACCAGACCCGGCAAGTCGGCAGAGCTGTGACTATTCTACAGCCGGCACAGTACAGCATTACAAGCTCTCTTACAATACATACCAGACGATTGCGGAGCAAGGGTTCAATCTGTACCGAACGCGTTTGCCAATCATGTCCCGCTAAACGTTCCAGTTTTCCTGTCGGCGCGCGGAACGAGGCTATTCTGCCAGATTCGGCGCGCCGGTTTGGTTTTAACCTGTGCTACAGGACACGGCCGTGGTCGACGCGTACGCGATTAATCCGGGCCAGAAACGAGGGATCGAAATCGGCGAGGTCAGCCGCGGTCATCAGCGTTTGCTGATCCGGGCGGTCGATGAATTGCAACAGGTGGGCGCGGCGGGCGGCATCCAGCTCCGACAAAATATCGTCCAGCAGCAGCACCGGCGCGTCCTCGGTCCGCAGCCGCATCAGCTCGGCTTCCGCCAGTTTCAAGGCCAGGGTCAAACTGCGCTGCTGTCCGCGCGAGCCATACACGCCAATATCGACCTCATCGAGCCGACATACCACATCGTCGCGGTGCGGTCCAATCAGGGTTTGACCGCGCTCCAGCTCTTCGCGCAGGCTGCGCTCCAGCGCTTCGGCAAACAGCTGCTCCAATGCTCGCCGCTCGGTCGCGCCCGGAATGGTAGCCGTGTACGTTATCGTTAAGGCTTGCGGCACACCCGCAATCTCGCGATGGATCGGCGCTGCCAACTCGGCGATCTGCTCCATGGCAGTGTGTCTGGCCGCGATCAGATACGCTCCGTTCGTGGTCAGCTGCTGATCCCAAAAGCGCAGCTGCCGCCGGGCTTCGTCAGGCCGCGGCCGCCGGCTTTCACGCCACGAGCGGAGCAGCGCATTGCGCTGGAGCAAGCCTTTCTGGTACTCCGACAGGGCGCGGACATAGCGGCCGTCGAGCTGCGACAGCATGATATCCAGCCAACGGCGCCGGTCCGCGGGCGGTCCTGTGAGCAGCTCGATGTCCAGCGGCGTAAACAAAACGACCCGAAGCTGTCCGACCAGATCCAAGGCCCGCCGAGCTGTTTTATTCACCCGAATTGTTTTTTGCGTGGTCGGCAGAGGTGTGCCGGCCGCATCTTGTCGGCGTTGCACCACGAGCTCGATCAGCAGCCGCTCATCCTTGTTGCTCACTGCCCCATGTGCATTCCGCCGCTGTACGTTGGCCACGAGGCGAGTAAACGGAGCGATGCCAAGGTCTGCAGTTGTGTCCCAATTGATCAGCTCGCGGTCGGCGGATGAGCGCGGCGATTTCGTGGTCGCCAGATAATACAGCGCTTCCAAGAGCGTTGTTTTGCCGGCGGCGTTGGGTCCGTAGAACAAGGTCGTGCCGGGCTGCAGCGGAAGCTCAAGTTCGCGGTAGTTGCGAAAGTTGCGTAAGCTGAGATGCGAAACGTACATCGGCTACACGAATTCAAGCGGCGCGCGCCGCAGAGCTGGGAGATCAGCAGCGCCGACCAAAAACATCGTGATTCGCAGCTCTTCCTGAAAGCCCCGCAACCCATCGAAGATCGCTTGCAGACCTCGGTCGTCGGCCGCCCTAAACAGATGCGGCGCTGCCGAGCCTACCAGGTCCGCGCCAAGGGCGATCGCCTTGGCGACATCCAGGCCGGTCCGTACCCCGCCCGAGCCGATCAGCAGCGTATGGGGCAGCGCCGTGCGCACTTCTTGGATCGCCTGGGTTGTCGGGATGCCCCAGCCGGCAAAGACCGCCGCCGTTGTGCGTCCTTGCGCGACCGTATGCCGATACCGTTCAACCTCGCTCCACGATGTGCCGCCCGCGCCTGCCACGTCGATCGCGGCCACGCCCACGTCGACCAGCCGGCGGGCAACCTCGGCGCTGATGCCGTTGCCAACCTCCTTGACGATCACCGGCACCTCGACCTCCCGACAAACGGCCTCGATCTTTGGCAGCAAGCCCTTGAAGTTCGTGTTGCCTTCAGGCTGCACCGCTTCTTGCAGTGGGTTGAGATGCAGAATCAGGGCATCGGCTTCGATCATCTCCACCGCCTGCCGACACTCGCTGACACCATAGCCGTAGTTGAGCTGCACCGCGCCAAGATTGGCCAACAGCACCGCCGTGGGCGCCACCTTCCGCACCCTGTATGTTCGCGCCAGGGCGGGATTCCGCAACGCCGCTCGCTGCGAGCCAACGCCCATCGCCACGCCCAGCGTCTCGGCGGCTTCTGCCAGCAGCAAATTAATGCGCTCAGCCTCGGCCGCGCCGCCGGTCATGGACGAAATTAGCAGGGGTGCGCTCAGCCGTTTGCTCAGAAACGCAATGCTGGTGTCAATATCACGGAGATCGATGTCGGGCAGTGCGCAGTGCCGGAAGCGATAGCGCGCCCACCCCGATGAAACGCCCTTCGCCGCCACATCTTCTTCCAACACAATCCGCAAATGATCAACTTTGCGCGTTTCAGTTGTATCGTCGCTCAAGTGCCCGTCCATGACCAAAAAACAACGCCGTACTCCGTTAATCATAACATAGGTGGGCTACGTCGCTTTGCTGCTAGGGGATTGCGGCCGACAAGCTCAGACTAACGGTGGTATCGGAGATGAAACAAATCACTGCTTGCCAACGACTTGATTTATTTGTAAAGACAAAGACCAGCCTGGTTGTGTCCCGATAGTGCGATTATGCGGTTGGTGCTATGATAAAGCCGCCCTTTGCTCCATCTGTCTTTGGCATTGCAACGTCATGAGGGAGGCTACCGTGGCGATGATGAGAACGGATCAAGGTCGGAAACAGCTGCTGGCAGTGGTCGCGGCGATCATGATTGCATTGGCCGTGATTGCCGTGCCGCAGGCGGCTCCAGGAGAGCTCTGCTTCAACCAGCCGGGTGTGACGGCGTGTGTCGCGCCCGAGTTTCGCGAATTCTGGGAGGGCAATGGCGGTCTCGCTGTCTTCGGCTATCCGCTGGCTGGCGCGAAACAAGAGCAAACGCCAGAAGGCTCGTTTCTGGTCCAGTACTTTGAGCGCAATCGCTTTGAGCTTCACCCCCAAAACCAAGCGCCATACAACATTCTGATCGGCCGCGCTAACGACGAGGTGCTGGTCCGCGAAGGCCGGAACTGGCGTGATTTCCCTAAGGAGGCCAATGCCCGGGCCAACTGCATTGCGTTTGGGGAAACGCAGCACACGGTGTGCGGTGATTTCCTGCGCTATTGGCGCTCCCAGGGTCTTAACCTCGGAGACCGCGGCATCAGCTTCCGCGAATCCTTGGCGCTGTGGGGCTTGCCCTTGTCACAGCCGCAGGAGGAGCAAAACATCGACGGCGATACCGTGCTGACGCAGCACTTCGAGCGGGCGCGCATGGAAGTTCATGTCCAACAGGGCCAGCGCCGAGTGTTGCTGACACGGCTGGGCGCAGCGCTGGTTCCGCTCAACATGAAGATCTTCGCGGTCAACGACTTCCATGGCCAGCTCTCGACCGGACGCACGGTTGCGAACCGGCCGGCCGGTGGTGCAGCCTTGCTGTCCGCGTATATCAAACAGCGCCGCCAACAAGTGCCGTACTCGCTCACGGTTCACGCCGGCGACATGATCGGCGCAAGTCCCTTGGTTTCCGCGCTGCTGCAAGACCAGCCGACGATGGAATTTATGAATACGTTGGGCTTCGACGTGGGCACGCCCGGCAACCACGAGTTTGACGAAGGGGCGGCCGAGCTCAAGCGCTTGGTCGAGGGTGGCGCGCATCCCACAGCCGGCGCGTGGGGCGGAACAAAGTTTCCGTACATCACCTCGAATATTTTTGACACTGCTTCGGGCAAGACCCTGTTCCAGCCCTATCTGATCAAAAATGTTGCGGGCGCCCGGATTGGTTTTGTCGGTGCTACCTTGAAAGGCACGCCGGAAATCGTGGTGCCCAGCGGGGTAGCCGGCCTGGAGTTCCGCGATGAGGCTGAGTCGATCAACGCCGCCGTTGCTGAGCTCAAGAAACAGGGCGTCAAGGCGATCGTGGTGCTGATCCACCAGGGCGGCAGGCAAGCGCAAAATCAGCCGGCCGGGGAACTGTCGGGTCCGATTGTGAGCATTGCCAACAATCTCGACGACGAGGTTGATATTATTGCCAGCGGCCATACGCATACGTTCACCAATGCGGTGGTCGACGGCAAGCTGATCACCCAGGCGTTCTCGTACAGCACCGCGTTTGCCGACATCGATGTGACGATCGACCGGGCCACCCGCGACATCGTGGCCAAAAAGGCCGAGATCGTGACGACCTTTGCGGAAGGCATGACGCCCGATCCTGAAATCGGCGCGCTGGTCAGCAAATACGAGGCGCAGGTCGCGCCGTTGGTGAACCGGGTGGTCGGCACCTCCGCGACCGCACTGTCCAACGAACGGAATGCGGGAACGGATACGCCGCTGGGCAACCTGATCGCGGACGCGCAGCGTGACAAGATGGGCACACAAATGGCGTTTATGAATCCGGGTGGCATTCGCGCCCCGCTTGACGCGGGCGAAGTTACCTACGGCGAGCTCTTCAACATTCAGCCGTTTGGAAACAACCTCGTCAAGATGAACCTGACCGGCGAGCAGGTCTACGCGCTGCTCAACCAGCAGTGGCAGCCCCAATCGGACGGCACGCTGATCGTGCGGATCCTGCAAATCTCCGGGCTATCCTACACCTACGTCGAGGCCAATCCGGTCGGCAACAAGATCAAGGAAGTGCGCGTGAACGGGCAGCCGATTGATCGGGCCGCCAAGTACAGCGTTACCGTCAACAGCTTCCTGGCCGACGGCGGCGACGGCTTTACCGTGCTGCAGCAAGGCACGGAGCGGCAAGGGGGACCAGTCGATCTGGATGCGCTGGTTGACTATATCGCCAAGCTGCCGCAGCCCTTTACGGCACAGGCTGAAGGTCGGATTGTCAAAGAGTAGCAGCGAAACAAAGGACGGGCATCAATCGAAGCCGTCTGTCCAGGCCCCTTTATCAGTTGAGCGGATGACCTCCTGGAGGTCGTCCGCTCGAAACTATTTAAGGGTACAAGTACGGCTCGGCTGGCTGCGCCACTGGGGTAACCTGGGAGTTGATCACCACGAGTTCCTGAGCGCCATTGCCCGGCCGCGACTCGATCGTGCCCGTGACCTGCACCCAGGTGTCGTCTGGCAGGGTATTGGCATTGGCGAACTTGACCGGCAGGGAAACGCCGGAGCGATCGGCCACACAGCAGGCCAGCGTATAGCGAACGACATAAAATTCGTCGGCCGCCTGCTCCGGGCCATGATACACAAAGCCGATCACATCCACCGGCTTGCCCTGCGCTTCCTCCGGCTTCAGCGTGTAGCGCGCGAACATCCACTCAAACAGCGTCCACTTAGCCGAGTCGGCGTCGGCCAACGCGCTGCGTGGCGTGTACCCGCGCCGGGCGACGTTTAGCTGGGCGGGATCGACCAGCGCCGAGCCGGCCGGCTTCGCCGGTATCAGCACGCCGAGCAATAAGGGCGCAAGCAGCAAGGCGTAAACGGCATTCCCGCGGCGAGCCTGCCCACCGTTCACCGCTGCGTCAGAGCCGACGAGCCATAGCCGAAATGCGCCGATCACCAGCAGCGCGATAGCTGTGACCAAAATCAGCCCGATATAGCGGGGGTGAATATACAGCGCGAGCTGGCCATCCCACGTTTTGCGCAGCAGCATCGCGCCAAGGCCTACCAACAAGCAGCCTTCGATCGCCGCCCGCCAATTAGTCGCGCTATGTGATTCGTATGCCTGGATTGTGGCCATGCGCTACCTCACTACGATGTTGATCGAGATGCCAGCGGCCAGCACAAGCGGCACGACTAGCGCCACAATCAACGCCACCGCCCGTGGCGACAACGTGGTCAAAAACATCAGCGTGCTCTTGACGTCGATCATCGGGCCGAAGACCAAAAACGCCAGCAACGCGCCCGGACCAAACGTAGCACTGAGCGCCAGCGCCAGAAACGCATCCACCGTGGAGCAGACCGACAGCACCACCGCGAGGGCCATCAGCACCAGCACCGAAACCACATCTCCGCTGCCAATCCGCAGCAAGGTGGACTGCGGCACAAACGTTTGCAGCGTTGCCGCCAGCAAAGCGCCCAGAATCAGCCAGCGACTCATCTCCAGCAGCTCTTCCGCGCTATGCCGCAGCACGCCGATCATGGAACGCGGGTGGGCCTGGTGTTGGCACGCACAGCCACCCTCGGTGTGGGCAACGCCCTTGGCCAACAAGCTATCTGGTCGTGGCAGCCAGCTAAGCACCAGGGCAACATTCACGGCAATCAGCAGGGTGAGCCCGATCCGCCCACCAACCATCAGCCAGTCGCCGTTAAAGGCCACAAAGGTTGAGGCAATCACAATCGGGTTGATCACCGGCGCTGCCAGCAAAAACGCGACTCCGAATGGCAGCGGCGCGCCTTTATGCAGCAGGCGGCGAGTTGTTGGCACTGTTCCACATTCGCAGACCGGAAACGCCAGGCCGAGCAGCGAACCGACCAACGCGCTCCCGAACGCCTGCTTCGGCGCCAGCCGCTGGATCACCCTGTCGCTGACGAAAATAGCGATCGCGGATGAGACGAGCACGCCGGCTAGCACAAAGGGCAAGGCCTCGATAAAGATGCCTAAAAAGATGGTGATCAACCCCTGAATTCGCGGCGTAAGTGGCGCGAACACGGCTGGCAAAGCGCGGCCGCTGCCCAGCCAGAGCAGCAGCAGGAGCGGCAGATACAACAGCCACCCCAGTTCGAGGTGGACTTTGCGCGGCGCGTGCGCGGCGATGATCGGTTCCGTGCGCATAGGGTAATCCTTTGTGGTGGATTGGTGCTGTGGCAGCGCCAGTGTAGCAAGAAGTGGCGGGAGCGTCAAAGCTGATTTGAACCAAGCACGGCGGGGTGCGGTGATTCTCGGTAACACCTCTGCTCAGCCATGTGCCAGTGGTGGCGGCGAGTGTTGCCCAACTTGCATTCTCTGCTATAATCGCGCCAACTCACATGTCCGCACACTTCCTGATTGTTTGTCGATGCAAAGGAGGTGGCTCCCCTTCACCGTTTAGGTTCAAAACGCGCGTTCGTTGTGTTCTTGTATGGAGGAAGTTCTGTGAAACTCAATCAGCTAGGTACACGTTTGACATGGCTCCTGCTCGCCGCGCTGCTGCTACCGATCTTGGCGGCCTGTGGTGGCACTGCTCCGGGTGGGACGACCACGGGTGACGCAAGTGTTGCCGCCTCGGCCCAGGGTGCTGCCGGGGGTGCTACAGAAACATCGGCGGCGGCTACTACGGCGGCCAGCGCTGCGGCCACCACGGCGGCAAGTGCCGCGGCCACCACGGCGGCGAGCGCCGCCGCAAGCGTTGCTGCTTCGGCGGCGGGTGGCACGGGCAGCGAAGATACCGCGAACTTTTTGGTGTATGGCAATCCCGGCGAGCCCGACTCGCTCGATGCCTTCCAAACCACCTCCGGGCAGGCGCTGACCGTGGCCGAGCAGATCGAAGAAACGCTGATCGCGCGTGGCACCACCGGCGACCTCGAGCCACTGCTGGCGGAGTCGTGGGACAACAATGAGGACTCCACCGAGTGGACCTTCAAGCTGCGTCAGGGCGTGAAGTTCCACGACGGCACCGATTTTAACGCCGATGCTGTGGTCTTCAACTTTGAGCGTGCCGGTAATCCGAACTCCGAGTTCGGCTTCCGTGATCAGGGCCTGGTCTATCCCATCATCGCCGATCTGTTTGGCGGCGATATGGGCGATCCGGCCTCGGCGCTGCAATCGGTTGAGGCGGTCGACGAAAACACTGTCCGCTTCGTGATGTCGCGGCCGTTCCCGCTGTTGCCGGAGCTGTTGTCGGCTACGTACTTCAGCCTGTCGAGCCCTGAGGCAGTCCGGGCTGCGGGCGCGACCTATGGCACGGCTGCGGGCGGTGTGGTTGGCACCGGCGCCTTTAAGCTCGAAGCGTGGAATGCTGGCGAGAACATTATCTTGACGCGCAACGAAGACTATTGGGGCGACAAGGCCAAGATGCCGGGCGCGGTCGTGCGTTTTATCGCCGATGCTCCGGCTCGCTTTGCCGAGCTGCAGGCCGGCGCCATCGACTTTACCCTTGGTCTAGCACCCGATGTGCGCGAAACAATTCAAAGCGACGCAAACCTGACCGAGCCGCAGGTTGACCCGTTCAATGTCGCCTACATCGCCATTAACACTAGCGACAAGCCGTTCGATGACGTGCGGGTCCGCCAGGCGATCGCGCATGCGATCAACAAGCAGGAAATCCTGGACGCCTTCTACGGTGGCGTTGGCGAGGTCGCAAATACCTTCCTGCCCGAAGCGATGCAAGAGTATCGCCCGACCGACGCCCCGACCTATGAATACGATCCAGAAAAGGCGAAGGCGCTGCTGGCCGAGGCCGGCTTCCCCAATGGCTTTGATACCATGACGCTCTCGGACGGTACGCAGACCGCCCTTGAGTTCTGGTACATGCCGGTGTCACGCCCGTACTACTCCACGCCCAAGCCGGTCGCCGAGGCCTTTGCCGCGCAGCTGGCGGACGTGGGCATTCAGGTCGAGCTCAAGACCGAGGATTGGGGCGTGTATCTCGACAATGTCGATGCGGCCAAGAAGCATGGCATGTGGATGCTGGGCTGGACCGGCGACTACAATGATCCCAATAACTTCTTGTACACCTTCTTTGGCCCGACCGGCCAGGAACAGCAAGGCTACAGCAATCCGCGGATCATTGAGCTGCTGGATCAAGCTCGTGGCGCTACATCGCAGGAAGAAGCGGTTCGGATCTTCCAGGAGGCCCAAACCCTGATCGCGCAGGAAGTGCCGCGCATTCCGGTTGTGCATGCGCCGCCAGTCTACGCAGCCAAGAAGGCACTGCAAGGCTGGGAGCCGTCGCCGTTCGGCCATGAGCCGTGGAAGGGCTTATCGATCCAGAAGTAGGTTCTGAGCGTTGAAGGGCGAAAGGTGACCGGGTCATCTTTCGCCCTTTGGCCCTCTGGTATCACTATGCTGCGTTACACCATTCGCCGTTTCCTGGGCCTGATTCCGGTATTGTTTGGGATTTCGTTTCTGATTTTTACCGTGCTGCGGTTGATTCCGGGCGACCCGGCGCTGGCTATGCTGGGCGAGCGCGCCACGCCGCAGCAGCTCGCGCAGATCCGCGCTCAGCTGGGTCTGGACAAAAAGCTTTTTTTCGATTTCAGCGGCGAGCGGAACGTCTTTGACACGCAGTATTTTGGCTTTATGCGGCAGCTCCTGTCCGGCGATTTGGGCACCTCGATTGTGCGCCGGACCAATGTGTCGACCGAGCTCAGCCAGCGCTTTCCCGCGACGTTGGAGCTGACGCTCGCGGCGCTGTTGATCGCGGTTGTGGTCGGTATCCTGATCGGCATTATCGCCTCGCTCCGTCGTGGTTCCGCCATCGACGCCGGCAGCACTGTGTTTGCGCTGATCGGCGTTTCGATTCCGATCTTTTGGCTCGGGCTGATGATGCAGTATTTGTTCGCCGTTAACCTGGGCTGGTTGCCGGTGAGCCAACGGCTGGATACCGAGTTTAGCCGCGGCTTTCAGGGCGTGACGGGTTTGTACGTGCTCGACGGTCTGTTGCTCGGCCGGCCCCAGCTTTCGTGGAACGCCATCAAGCATCTGATCATGCCCGCGATTGCGCTTTCCACCGTGCCTATGGCGATCATCGCCCGTATGACGCGCTCGGCGATGTTGGAAGTGCTCAGCCAGGATTATGTACGGACCGCCAAGGCCAAGGGCTTGCGTAGCCGAATCGTGGTCATGCGCCATGCCCTGCGCAATGCGTTGCTGCCGGTCGTCACCATTATTGGGCTGCAGCTTGGCGGTCTGCTCAGCGGAGCGATCCTGACCGAGACTGTTTTTTCGTGGCCGGGCATTGGCACCTGGATTTATGCCGGCGTCCAGGGCCGCGATTATCCGATCGTGCAAAGCGGAATTATCTTTGTGGCGTTTGTGTTTGTGGTGGTTAATCTGCTGGTTGATCTGTCGTATGCGTTTCTCGACCCACGCATTCAACATCGCTAGGCACTAGGAGGACGTATGGCGGCAGTGACCCAAACGGCACCGCGGCGGGTGGAGACCGAGCGACCACAGCGCAGCTTATGGGGCGATGCTTGGCGGCGGCTGATTGACAGCAGCGCGGGTCGCATTGGCTTAGCGATGACGGTGCTGCTGATTCTGCTGGCGCTCTTTATCAATCTGCTGCTGCCGTACAATCCGGCGCGTGACCGAAACTTGCGCCTGCGCCTCCAGCCGCCCTCGATGCTGATGGATCAGCCGACGCAGCAGCGGCTTAAGGTCGATACCTGGTCGTATCCGTTTGGTACGGACGAGCTTGGCCGCAACTTGTTTGTGCGCGTGCTGCATGGCGCGCCGATCTCGCTGACGGTCGGCATCTTCTCGGTCGCCTTCGCCGTCTTCTTTGGGGCGCTGCTGGGCATGGTCGCGGGCTATGTTGGTGGCTGGGTCGACAATGTTGCGGTCGGGATCATGGACATCATGCTCTCCTTTCCCAGCATCCTGCTGGCCATCGCGATTACCACGGCCGCGAGCGGCCCCGACACCTTCTCGACCCGCATCTTTAATTCCTTAGCCACCGTTCCTGGTATCGGCCGCGTGCTGGATCAGCAGCTCTTCAACGCCATGATTGCGGTTGGCATCGTGGAAATTCCGATCTTTGGCCGCATTACCCGCGCGACCGTGATTGCCCTGCGCAACCAGGAGTTTGTCACCGCAGCGCGCGCGACCGGGGTAACGGGAAATCGCATCTTGTTCCGCCATATTCTGCCAAATAGCTTGGCGCCCTTGCTGGTTCAGGCCACTCTGACCATGGCAACCGCGATCATCAGTGTGGCGGCGCTCGGCTTTCTGGGCCTCGGCGCTCAACCTCCGCGGCCTGAGTGGGGCACGATGCTGGCCGGTGCCCGCGACTATGTGGTTCAGGGCAAGTGGTGGTATCCGGCCTTTCCTGGTTTGGCGATCATTATCACCGTGCTTGGCTTCAACCTGCTGGGAGATGGTCTGCGGGATGCGCTCGATCCACGATTGAAGCGCTAGTTGCTGGGCAGTTCCTTGTGACGGTAGATCAATCAGCTTCGTTTGATCGTAGACCCTGAAAATTCCCCTGCAAACAAGGCATCCATTTTGCATGTGGTTTCGTATATTTTTCTACGAAAGGAGTTGAGATGCTGCGGGGGCGTCTCAGCTCCTTTTGATTTGGCTGCTCGTACCGCGACGACCTGCGATTGCTTTACATTTGCCGCGCAATGCACCAGTTGTCGCATGACCGCGCTAGCTCGTCGCTTGGCTCGGCAGCTCAGCCATTGCCTCGCTTAGGTAGTGCGCAACCTGGGCGGTCTCAACTTGCCACACGCACTCCGACATAAACGGCTTGTAGCCAAGCGCATGGTTGATATGCAGCATCGGATCGTTGGAATCGGCGTTGCCCGTACGCACAAAGCGGACCATCGGGCGCTCCTGTAGCACTTTTTCCAGCATGGCTGCTTTGAGCCAACGCCCTAAACCGCGGCCACGATAGGGTGGCGCGACGGCGGTGGCGCCTTGAAACAGCAAAGCGGCCCGGTTGGCGTTCCAAAAGACTTCGGTGAAGCCGACGAACGCTCCTGTCGCCCGCTCACGCGCATACATGGTCCAACGTTCGGTTCCCGAAGCTACCATCGACTGCTCCATCTGACGAATATGTTCCGGCGTCACGTGAAAATCCTCGACGTCGAGATCGTCGCGTGGCTCGGTATTCATTACCTCGTGGAGACTAACCACTGCCGCCAGATGCTCTGCGGGGTACGGGCCTACCCACAGGCCAAGCTCAAAGCCCGCCGCTCGTTCCCCCGCGCGCTCCTGCCATTGACGCAGGAGGTTGCGGTCTAGGTCAGCGAGGATGAGTTGGTTGGTATGTGCTGCAATGCCTCGTTTCGCTCCCAGCCGTTCCATGAACGCTGCGCCGGCCGGAACTTGATCCGTCGTTTCCGTGGTCATCAGTCGGCGCTGCTCACGTTGCGGTACTTGCACCAACGTGGCAAGCAAACGCCGTCCCAAGCCTTGACGCCGCCACTCCGGCGCCACCTGAATGTTAAACCACACCACATGCTTGTTTTCCTCGGTATGCAAAAAGCTGACATCGCCATGAGCGATGATCGTGGTGCCGGCGGCATCCCAGATCGACCACGCGGAAACGTCAACAAACGGCGGCGTATGCTGCCAGCGAACGATCAGTTCCGCCTGCGGCGTGGGCGGATCGTCCGGCAAGCGCTCTGCCCGTAGTCGATTGTCAAACTCCGCGAGTGCCGCGTAGTGGTGCTGGCTGGCTGCGCGTGGATCAAATGCAGTCACGTTGTCGCCCAGGTTGCTCATACCGACCTCCTCAAGTCACACGTCAAATCCCTGAGTTATTTCAGACCGTCATGCTGCCAATACTCCCTGCTCCACCCCCGATCAAGCACATTGCCAGGGGCGCGCACAGGTACGTTCTTGCCAATCGGGTTGCGTCCGCGGTCAAACAGCGCGGTGGCAGATGCGCGCACCCCGGTTGCTGAGTCGCTGCTGTGGACAAGGCACGACCTTCGACAAAATGTGGGATTATGCCCAGTGTACACCGGCTGGCAAGTAGCTGGTTGCCGCCAGCCAACCGGTACAACAACCGAAGGTGCTGCGGCTGCTGGTAGGGAGCTCAGGACCGGCGTCGATGCTTCCTTAACCGTCTGAGGGCGTGTCGCAGCGAATCCATAAAGGTTGGATCTGCTCAATTGGTAGGTCGAACAGTCCCCGCTGCAAGTCGAGCCGAAAAAGTTGATCGAAGTCGGCGGGCGCAAATGCTTTACGGAGCCGGCTGGCGTAGGAAGAGACGAGCACCTGCAGATAATGCTCAACGTCATAGTCGCGCCGCTCGGCGGTTGGCGGCTCGGCCAGCTCTGCTTTTGTGGACTGATTTGATGTATCGCGCCTGGCCCAGTTACCACCGATCTCGTGGTCGTCGTGCTCGTCGGGCAGCCACACGGCGTTACCGTCTTGGCCCCGATACACACGTATCCGCTCACCCATGGACCAGGTCGTGCGCCCGGCGTTGAGCAGCGCCTCGTAGTGTTGTTCACGATGAGTTGCGCGTGTTTCGGCGTACGTCTCCGCCGATTTGGACAATCGTACCCGGCTGGCCACATCGGCCACCGTCAATTCCTGGTTGAGCAACGCTGCTTCGGTTGCAAGAAAGGCAGCGCGTACGCCGGCAACATCGCCACGTAGTGTGCAGCGTAATGCTTGGCGCAGAAAGCGCTCCCCGAAGGGCTCAACCCGGCTTGAGTGGAGCGCCACTCCCCGCACGATAAGTTCGCCGGCGTAGGTCAGCAAGGCGTAATTCTTAACCTCGTGGCTGAACATGGCCTGATAGCGCCCTTCGAACTCAAGGCGAATACCCACCGGTAAGCGCTGCCCGATCTCGGCCACCAGCGCCCGTTCCCGGGCCTCATCCCACGAGCTGGGCACGGCGAAATACACGCCATCGGTATCGGCTTCGATCAGAGCCATGCCGCGTTCTTGCAGCGCCGCCACCACCTGGTCCAAAACCTCGCGACCACGCCGGGTCACCTCACCCGCCGCCTGCCGATCCGCAAACAGCGCCATTTGGCCTGCCCCGAGATACCCATAGGCAGAGTTGATCAGGATTTTCATGGCTGCTTGGTAGGCCGTGTGGACACCTGCCGCGAGCGACCCCGGCTGTGCAGCCTGGGCTGCAGCCTTGTGTTGGAGGCGCAGATCCGTTAATCGATCAACCAGCGCGAGCAGCACCTCCAGTCGGTCGCAGGCTGGACCGATCTGATAGGTACGCATGATCGACGGGTACAGCGATGCTACGTCCGCCTTGACGACCTGTTCCGCTATCCCCGTCGCATACAGATGAAGCGCGCCACCCGCATGGGGATCGGGTTCGTCGCTAGACGCCGCGTGTTGTCGGGGCAGCGCCGCGCCGGCCCGTACATACGCCCGTACCAACAGTGGCTCCAAAATGCCCATCGCCGGGCCTGCCGATGCCAGCCGTTCATAACGGCGGGGCGCCATCCCGGCTAACGCGAAGGGTGCTCCAAGCAGGCGCTGGGATAAGCTATCAACCTCGGCCACGTCGTCGAGCGCATATTGCCGGACGCGCTCCGGCTGCGTGCGGTACGTGGCGAATACCTCGGCGCCCGCAAGATAAACCCGCTCCGGCCGGGCTACCCCAAAATGTTTGGCCACGTCCTTCAAGCGATGTCTGGGCAGATCGCGGGCGGCGAAGTCATAGCGGCGGACGGCGTCCAGCGTATCGATCAGCTCACGTCCGGGGATGCTCATGCGTGAGCGCCGCCTGCTCCTGTGCCAGCGAAACGGATCGCCATAATGTTCGACGTCTGCCGGACGAGCCTGTGCGCCAGGGGGGCCGGCTCGGCGCAGCGCGAGCGGCACACCCAACAACTCCGCGCGGCGCTGCAAAAATGGCAGATCGAAACCAAACAGGTTGTGGTTCTCGATGATGTCGGGATTGCGCTCCCGAATCACCCGGCACAGGTCTTGAATCAAACGCGCTTCATCCCGCGCCGTCGGCGCTTCCAGCGTCAAGGCCAGCCCGTGGCTGTCGCGCACGGCGATCATGAAGATGCGCCCCTGCTCAGGGTCCAGCGCGGTTGTTTCAAGGTCGAACTGGAGCCGGTGCAGATCGGCGTAGACCAGGCCGCGAAAATACACCCGCCCGCTGGCCATCAGGTACTGCTCGACCGGCCCTACGCGATAGTAGGTGTCATCCAGGTCATGGATACTCTGAACGGACCGGCCGAGGCGCCGGCTGGCCCCCGCAATGATCGCTCGCTCCAACGCGAAGCCGGGTCGTGCCAACAGCAGGAAGCGATACCCGTCGTGCGGTCCGTCCAACTCGCGATAGCTTACCGCCGCGTCAAGCTCTCCTTGCCCGTTCTCCGGCTGCAACGACGGTCCAAGCTGGGCTAGATCGGCCAGGGTCGTCGCCAGCAGCCAGGGACAGAACACATCTTCTGTGCAACGGACCTGCCCTGCAATGCGCTGCCAGACCCAGGCCGATCCAAGCCGGTCGGCCCACACGGATACGATGCCTGGGGTCGGGTCCCAGCCAAAAAGATGCTCGTCGATCAGCTTGTCGCGCTCCGCTTGCAACAACATCGGTGGCTGCACTGCCTTTACGTGGCGCACGTAATGTACGTGTATGGAGCATAGACGCACAGTCCAGGCTTTGCCGCGCTTGCTGCGGCGCCATCGGCCCCCATCCGTCGGACAAGTGACATCCGTATATCATGCAGCCTTGATGCCCCATTTGCAAGTGGGCGTCAAACAGCGCCTCGTTGCGTAGCACTATCTCGTGGAGGGGGTTGAGCAGTAACCGACTTGCGGGTGCTAGCCTATGCTTGTCTTTGTGGAGGCCCCTTTACACGGAAAGCGACAAAATCCTCCGACGGGTTTTGAAACTGCATCGGAGGCCCGAAGAAGTTGGGCGCTTGCTTACAAGAACTCGCGCTGGCTCACCCTGCGCTTCCATAGTTCCTTAAGCTCGATCGCGCCCGCGCTGCCGCCTAAAAATTCAAGCAGCGCCCGATTGAACTGCGTCGGCTGATCCAGGAACGGAAAGTGACCACTTTTTTCCAGGGTCAACACTTGGCGAAACGTGCCGTGCGTTTCCGTGATCTGTTGCCCGTGCTCGGCGGTTAATACCCGGTCGCGACCGCCATAGATTGCCAGGAGCGGCTGCGCCAAGCGCGCGATATCGGGCAGCAGATCGATGGTGATCATGTCGTCGAGCACGTGTTGCAGGATTGTGGGATCGGTCGCTGCAATATCTTCGACCACTTCGTTATAGGCCGCGTCGCCGTTGGACACTTGCCGCACGAGCTTGATCCACAGGTCGTTGCCCGAGCTTCGCTGGAGCAAGCGTCCCAGGCCACTTGGCTTCACTACGGTTTGCAACAGCGGCCCCAGCACCGGTGTCCCGGTAACCAGCACCTTGCCAAAACGTTCCGGCTGCACGCTTGCAGCGCGAATCGCCACAACGCCACCTAGCCCATGGCCAACCAGATGGGGCGGCAGCATGCCAAGCGCGTCGACGAAACCCACTATTTGGTCGACATAATCGTCGATGTGAGCGGGCTGGCCGCGGGAAGCTGAGTCGCCAAAGCCCCAAAAATCGGGCGCAATCGCGCGGTAGCGGTCGGCAATCATTTCCATGGTGGGCATCCAGGTGCGCCACGACCCCAGCCAGCTGTGCAAAAAGAGCACCGGCTGCCCCCGCCCTATAACTTCGTAGTGTGTGAGGTGTTGTTGGACAATGATTGCGCTCATACCACATGTACCAAGACCAACTGCGTGGAGCGTATGGCTCCAATATCGGCGATCAAGACGTTAGGCCGCATCTACTACCTCGCTCAAAGCGTGGCTGACGCCGTCTACCAGCGGTGGGCGGTACTGGATCGGCAGCGTAAAGCTAAACGTGCTGCCAACGTTAAGCTCGCTCGTGACCCACATTGTGCCGCCGTGCAGTTCCACAAAAGACTTGGCAATCGACAAGCCCAGGCCTGTGCCGCCGACTTCGTCTTTGAGCGAGTTATTGGAGCGGAAAAAGCGCGAAAACATTTTGGATAGCTCGTCGGGTGGGATGCCCACGCCGGTGTCGGACACATCGACCTGGATCAGCGCGTCACGGCGATACACGCGCACGGTGATTTCACCACCATCACGAGTGTATTTGTGCGCGTTCGACAACAGATTTGTCAGCACTTGGCTGATCCGTTTGCCGTCTGCCTCGATCAGCGGAAGCGTAGGCTCGATCTCCAGCACAAGCTGCATGCGTTTGCGCTCGGTTTCCGTGCGTAACAACGCCGCAATGTCGTTGATCAGATCCCATATGTGCAGCGGCTTGATGTTGAGGGTCAGCTTGCCGTTTTCCAGCCGTGAAATTTCCAGCAGGTCTTCCACCAGCCCATTGAGCCGGTCCGCATTGGACTTCACCACCTGCAAGAAGCTCTGCTGCATCTCGCTGATAGGCCCAGCGGTGCCGAGCAAGAGCAGATCGATATAGCCCTTGACTGAGGTCAGCGGCGTGCGTAGCTCGTGCGATACGGTCGCGATAAACTCACGTTTGGCCTTGTCCGACTCAATCTCGCGCGTAATGTCACGCAGCACCACGGCCACCCCCAGGCGATCGCCGTCAGGTGTAGTGACCGGCGTAAAGGTCAGGTCGATGGTTTGTCCCGGCAGTTCAAGCAGCCGGTTGATCGGATCGCTGTGCTGGCGCGCACCGGCAATGCCTTCCACCAGCGCCGTGTACAACGGCAACACCCGCATTTGGCCCGCCGCGTCGCCGTGCTCGGCCATGCGTCGCAGGCTTTGGCCGACAATGATCGTGTCGGCAATCTGCAGGACTTGACTGGCTGCCTGATTGAACAGCACGATGGTATCCTGCTCGTCCAGCACCAGCACCCCTTCGGCGACCGACTCCAAGATCGCTCGGTTCTTGCCTGTTTCTTCCCGTTGCGCTTGCAGCAACTCGGCCAGCCGGGTAGCTTGTTCGTTGATAAAGTTGTACAGCTCTGCGTTGTGCACCGCAATCGCTACCTCGCTGGCGATGGTCGAGAGCAACCGCAAATGCCCTTCATTGAAAAATCCTGGCTCGCTGTGATTGAGCATCAGCACACCTAGCGGTACATCCGCTGCCAGCAACGGTACCGCAATAAACGACCGGATATGGTTGGACTGTGGGCCAGTGTTGAGCCAACGTTCGTCGTTGCATACATCCGCGATCACAACGCCCTGTTCATGCTCCATTGTCCACTGCACCATGTTCCCGGGCGGTAAATCAAACGGCTTGTCTGTTGCGATCACTCCTTCGGGCTCGGTTAGTACGGCCCGGTAGATCAGCGCTTCGCGCATCGGATCACGAATCAAGAGGGAGCCGCGACGCGCGCCGATTACGCCGGCGACAAGCTCCAAGGTCTTAAGCACGATTTCGTCGATATCAAGCGAAGCCGTCAGGGTTGTGGTGATGGCGTGCACGGCCTCGAGGCGTTCTTTCTCGGCTGTCAGCGCCGCAGTTCGATCCGCCACCTTGTGCTCAAGCTCGACGTTGAACTGGCGGATTTGGTCAAACAGGCGGGCTTGGGCGATCGCTTGAGCGGCCTGCGTGGCAAACATAAGGGCAACATCGGCCATCGCGTCGGTGTAGAAGTTGAGCTCTCGGCTATCAAGTGCAATCATCCCAAGCACCTGGTTGCCATACACCAGCGGCACGCCCATCCAGGAGCGGATATGATCCGATTGCGGCCCGACATAGAAGCATGGATACTCGACCCGCGTGTTGGAAACGATCAAGGGGCGCTGCGTTTCGATCACCCAGTGGTTTGGGTGGTCGGGACTATCCGCCGGAAACGAAATGTTGTCAAACGAGCGCATGTCGTCGAAGCCGCAGCCCGCGATGATCTGAAGCTGATTGTCGTCGCGCAGCAGCTGCATGGATGTGCTGTCATACGGTACGACGCGCCGCAGCTGCACCAAGATCATCTCCAGCACCTCGCGCAGGTCGAGTGTTGAGGTGAGGGCGAGGCCAACTTCGCGCAATGTATCGGCCAGCTGCCGCTTTTCTTGCTCCGAGGTAAACAAGGATGCGTTCTCGATGGCCGAGGCGGCTTGGCCGCCCAAAATCGACAACAGTGACTGTTCTCGCTCGGACCAGACGCGGGCTTCCCCAGCGGCGATCATGAGCACGCCCACGGGCTGGCTCTTGACGACGATCGGCACCATAATGCCGCTGTGCATCGGCTCGGCTAGCTCTAGCCAGGCGTTCCGGCTCCCATCGCCAAAGCCACTCACAACCAGCGGCTTTGGCTCGTGCATCAGCTCCAAAATATATGGGTTGGTGCTGAAGGGCGTCGGATCGACCTGCTCGCCGCAGCGTGTTCGCCCGGCGAAACGGCTGACGCGCTGGGCCGTGTCGAGCAGCACAATCGCCCCGAGATCGGCCTGCTCCAGCTCAACCGCGGCGCTGGCCAGGGTTGCCAAAATCGCATCAAGATCAACCATGGTGGTGAGCTTGAGGCTGATGTCGTAGAGCGTGGTCAGTTCACGGACACTTTGTTGGGTCGCCTGCCACAGCCGCGCATTTTCGATGGCGACGGCTACTTGATTGGCGATTGTTTCACAGGTCGCCACGTCGCGCGCGGCGAACGTTTCCTCGCGTGCTTGGGCATCCAGCCCGATCGAGCCAATGATCTCGCCATTCACGATCAACGGCACAATCAGCACATCACGAATATTTTCGGCCCGCCAAACATGATGGACCGCCGCGAAGCGGGGATCATGGACGGCGTTCGGGATCAGCAATGAGGTGCGATGCTGGTCGAACCACTCGATCGCCGGATTGCCGGTCAGCTGTACAACCAAGCGGCCAACTGACCCTGTGTCGTGGAGCTCAGCCTGACAAATGCCGATATCGCGCGCGCGATCAAGCAGCAACAGGCGCACCTGGTCCGCTTTGGTGACGCGCGCCATCTCATTCACGGTGCGCTGGAGCAGTTCTTGGACATCCAGAAGCTCGCCAGCCCAGCTAGATACCCGGTTAATCAGCTCCATCCGCTCCATTTCACTCGCAAGCTGCTTGACCTGCTCCTGCGATTGCCTGAAAAGCGCCGCATTTTGAATGTTGAGCGCGATCTGATGGGCAACATTGCTCAGGAAGTCAATGTCGCGCAGGTCGTATTGGCTCGCGGCGTAGCTCTGCATCGACAACACCCCGAAGCGCTGGCCTGAGGTGTTGAGCAGCGGCACGCAGACGAGTGATAAGGCTTCGACGCCCTGGCCGTGCACAACGGGCGCAATCTCATGCAGCGCTTTTTCGGTACGGGCATCCCGCAGCAGCAGCGGCGCGCCGGTCCGCATCACAACATCAGTATAGCTATGTGGCGGAATCGGTCTTGGGCCATCGACCTGTTGGAGCTCGCCGTTGTCGACGGTCAGCATTTGCAGCAGGGTATGCGTAGCGGGTTCGCACACGCTGACCATCAATATGTCGATTTTGCGGTAGCGGATAAGCTCAGTGTACATCGCAGTGAACAGCGCATGGAGGTCAAGCGTTGAGCTTGAAACCTTGCCGATGTTGTTCAACGTATGCATCTGATTGATCTCCCGCTCACGTTCCTGTAGAAGGCGCGCCTTCTCGATGCCGGATGCAACCTGGAGTGCGAGAGATTGGAGAAATGTGAGCTCATGCTGACCGAAGGCATTGTTACGCTCGTAATCCCGAATCACGATCACGCCCACGGCCTCATTTCCAACCAGCAGCGGCGTGCCAACGAAGCTGCGGGCCCCTTCGTCCGCGTCCTCGATGTTAAGCAGCTTGAGTTGCGCCGTGATATCGTCGTTCAACAGCAGGGGCTGGCGGGTGCGCAGCATGTGCTCCACCACACCTTGACCACCCGGCATCGGCGCGATATGGCAGCGCTGCCCCTGGTCAACAACAAGCGGAAACTCCAGCAGATCGTTTTTGCGATCATGCACTGCCAGCAGCACCGAGCTGGTATGGAGCGCCTGATGCAGCTGGGTGTACAGCACATCGGCTAGTTCTTCCGGGCTGATCGGCGCGGCCAGGGCTTGCGCTAGCTGGTTGACAACATGGACTTCATGGAGGCGGCGCTCACGCTCGGCGAACAAGCGCGCATTTTGGAAGCTGATCGCCACCTGGTGGGTGACAGCTTGCAAAAAGGCTAGTTCCTTGCGCCCGAAGCGATGGGGCGTGTACGAGTGCACCGACAGTGCGCCGATCAGCTCGTTGTCGTGGGCGATCAACGGAACGCCCATCCACGAGGCGGAGCGCTTGCTGTTATCGCCAAATGCAACCACCCGAAACTCGGCCGGCAGGTTGATCTGTTCGATACGCAGATCGTTGAAGCATAATGGTTGTCGCGTGTGCATCAGGTAGGCGTGTAAGCCACGGTACTGGTACAGGCCGCTGATCTGCTCGATATACCACTCCCCCTCGTCAACCGAGACTGCCACGCCGATGTCGGGATTATCTTGGTCGTAGATCAAGCTGTAGTACGAGTCGATCTCCAGCGCCGACGCCAACCCAACATACACGGCGCGCAGCATATCGCGTACGTCAAGCGAAGCGCTGATCGATTGTTGAATGCGATTGAGCGCGTTTTGTTCCGTCAGGCGGCACTGCGAATCGTTGTACAAACGGACATTCTCGATCGCGATCGTGGCCTGGTTGGCAAAGATTTCGATCGCCTCCGCAGAGCGGCGGGTGGGCCGACGCCGGTCAAATGGTTCCGCAACCGAGATCAAGCCAATCAGCGTGCCGGCCGCGTCTTTGAGCGGCGTGATAAACAGATCGCCGGCTTGCCATCCGGAACTGCCGTGCTGATCGGGTACGCTGGGTGTGGTTAGCTGATCGAGCTTCCGCGCAGCCACCCCGTCCACAGCTGAGGCTGGGACGAGGTAGGACGAGCTTAAGCGCCACTGCGCGGCACACAGCTGGTCCACGAGCTCCGCGGAGAGTCCTTCAGAGCGCAATCTGTCCACATCGTGCGGCAGTACACCGGCAAACGCCAGCGGCACAAAACACGCCGGATTTGCTTCGTCCCGGAGGTTGATGATCACCGACCGGAACCCGACGGCATTGACGATGCCATACGCAATGTCGTTGAGCATGTCGGCCAGTGCTCGGTCAGCGCGCAGCAGATGTCCAACTTCAAGAACTTCGTTAAGCACACTGGCCCGTTGTTGCAAAAGCTCGCGCTGACGCAGGTGCTCGGCGGCGTGCTCGGCATTTCCGATGGCGATGGCAGCTTGGTCGGCCAGCAGGCGGATAAATGGAACATGGTCAGCAACGCCGGTTGTAGCTGGGGGTGAATGCAGCGTAAGCAGCCCGACGACCTGCTCGCCGTAGTGGATCGGAACATCGATTGTGGCTACGTGCGCTTCCGGCGAGCCAGCCGCTTGCTCCAGCGGCAGGACAACGATTGGCTTGTTCTGCTCCACGGCAGCACGTGCGGATTGACTTAAACCTCCCTGGAGCAATGATTCAGCGCCGCGCTCGTCTGGACCGGTGGCTTGTACATACCTAAACTCATCGTCGTTTTGGCGCAGCGCAATGCCGCCGTACAGCGCTCCAGTTGTGGCACACGCTTCCGCAAGCACCGCCGCAAACACCCGATCCAGGTCCAAGGTCGCGTTCAATTCTCCGGCTACATGCTGGAGCGCTTGCAGCTCGCGCGTGCTGCTCCGGGTAGCGCCGGGCCGAGTGCAACGTAGGCTGGTGAAGGCAAGCGCGATCTGCGCGGCAAGCGCGGCAAAGGCGTCGGGCGAAAACGCTTTGCTCCAGATAGCGAGCGCCACGCGCAGCTCACCAGCAGGTTCCAGCACTGTGCTGTGGACAGGTTGTTCCTGTGCCGGCCGAGACGCGCTTGCTGAAGCGACAGGTGGCAGCGGCTGAACGGCCTGGTGTGCCAGCCAGGCTTGCGCGGCTTGGCTCGTTTCTCCATGAAGCAGCCAGGCGCCCTGTTGCTCAAGCGCAAGGCTGAGCCGGAGTCCGGGTAGCTCGGCGGCTAGCAGGGCCGGGATGCACGCGGCGACCGCTGGCGCAGCAGTTGGCGCGTGCGGCAGCCAACGAGCGAGCGCGGCAATGGCTTGAAAGCCGGCTTGCGGGGACGAGAGCTTGATCGGCATGAGTTGCTTTTCTTTAAGCGACAACAGTCGCGCTTTTGCCTGTGCTGCTGGCCAAGGAACGGGCGCTTTGGCGGACGGCTTCCACGGTTTCCGTCAACTCCCGAATGTCATAGAACGGACCTTTGGTAGCGTCAAGCACGCCAATCGCCAGCGACATAAAGGCGACAGTTTGCTCGTTTCCGTTGCCGTCGAACAGCTTCATTCCGCCAAGCTTGCGGTCGCGATAGTTGTAGTGCAGCCCGATTTGGGCGTCGAAGCGTTCGGCAAGCAGTTTTGCGATGGTGCGGCTGGTTGCGGGTGCGCCAATCAGGATAAACTCCGCGCCCGTGGTCATCTGGCCGGCAAAATCCTCGGGTTGGCCCAGCTCCCCGACGATCTCGTTCACCAGCAGCGCCATGAACTTGAGCACCTCTTCGCCGCTGACCGAGCCGTAGCCCTGCGTGAAGGCATCGAACTGCTCGATGCGAATCATGGTAAGCGCCCAGCCCGTGCGCGTCAGCAAGGCCCGCAGCTGCTCGTTCACGGCGTCGGCGGTCGGCAGATTCGTAACCGGATGCGTCTGGTTTTTCTGGCGCGCCCGCTTGAGGGTATTGCGCACTTCCAGATGCAGCAGCTCAATATCGAACGGCTTGGCAATATAGGCTTCGGCCTCGACCTCGCCGAGCCCGACCAGCATATCCTGCTTTTCGGTACGCGCCGTCAGAAAGATAATCGGGACATTGCGGGTGCGCGCGTTGGCGCGAATGGCCTTGCCGATGTCATAGCCCAACATATCGGGCAAGTTGACGTCCAGCAGGGCGAGATTGGGCAGCTGCTTGCGTACAAGCTCAAGCGCTTCCGAGCCGCGTCCGGCGACATGCACGTCATAGCCTTGCGACGAGAAGTAGATTTTGAGCAGCATCTGGATATCAGGCGCGTCTTCGACGATAAGCAATGAATCCTTCGACACCGAGGTAATCTCCTGAAAAATGTGGTGCGGTCGGCAAGTGCCGTTACCGCGTAACGGGACCATCGAGCGGATCGTGGAGCTGCACGCGCGGATCGCGCGTCGGATAAAAGACGGGCGGGCGGGTGTACACCCCCGTTGTAACGTTTTTGGGAATAACCGCGTGGTCGTCGGCGTAGACCAGCACCGTGTCCGATTCAATCATCCGCGCCGGATACACCACAAACCCCGAACCAAGCTTGACGTTATGCCCAACCGCCGAGCCAAGCACCGGCATCCCGACTTCGTGCAATTCGCCTTTCCACATGGCTGTGATCGGCTTACCCATCAGGTCAAAGTCGGTAAAGATATTGCCGCCGCCAATAAAGGTATTTCGGCCAACAACGCACATTTGCAGGCAGCTCAGCTGGGCCACCATCGAATTTTCCATCAAGGTGGTCATAAACAGGCTGGCATTGAACGGCAGGTAACAACGATCCGAGACCACGCTGAGCATGATTTGCGAGCCCTGCATAATGGTCGCGTTGTTGCCGATCAAGCTGGATACAACCACAGCCCCGGCTCCAATATGGACGTTGTTACCGATCACTGTTGGCCCTTGGATGATGGCGGTCGGATCAATCGAGCAGTTTTTCCCGATTTTCACTAGCGCCGAGCACTGGAGAAAATGTCTCCGCTCGATCAGAGCGCGGGCGCTTACCCGGAGCTTGGTGCGCCAGCTCGCCTCAACCTCGTGCTCCATTTTGCGGGCCCAGGCGAAGACCCCGAACGGCGAATTGGCGATAAAGACATGGAGCCAATGCTCAAGCGACAAAAAAGCGCGCAGTGGAATCTGGTAGGTCAGATCGCCGTGGTTGGGCGCCATATACGACGGGATATGGTAGTAGCCCATCTCACGCGGCTCGGTCGCGACAACCAACGGCTCGGGGTTGGCCTGCGCTCCATGGGGATAGTAAAAAACATCGGCGACATACACATCGCCTTGCCGGCGAATGCCATCCTGCAGACGCAGCGCATGGGTGGTGATGGCTTTATCGTCCAACGTGAACGCAAGTTGGCAGGCATGACCGGATCGCCGCGCCGCTACAATAAAGGTGTCGATCAGCGCTTCGTTGAAGAACTGATTGTCTTTGTGGACCAACAGCTCGCCAGCGCCTGCCGGCAGCTCGTCAAGGGTATCGATCTCGACGGTGCTTTGGCAATGGCGCGCGAGCACGTCGCGCTGCAGCAGCCACAACGGCTTATTCAGGATCCGCAGCTCACGCGCTGGCTCTCCAAACGGTGCAATTGGGGTAGGCGCACGCAAAACAACGCGCTTCATAAACCATTCACTCCATCAGTCGCTGCGTGTGGCGACAACCAGTGCCCGGCAGGACAACAACTGTTGCTTGTGTACGTAGACCCTCCGGTCGCTGAAGTCACGCGGCACGCTCCCGGTTGGGCTTGTGACCCGGTGCGGTTCCCCTGGTCGGCTAGTCGATCGGCTCTTTGTCGATCGCCCAGGTACAGCTCGTGCCTCCGACGCTGCAACACTCAATCTCCTCGACCTTGAAGTTGCGGCCGCCGGTGACCCAACTCAGGGCTTCTTCCAGAATGCCCTGCGCGATAAAGCAGCTCGGCTTGTCCGTGTGTCGTCCCCAGCAGACCGGACACTTCTCGATGATGTACAAGAACTGGCCTTTGCGCTCTTCAAGGCGTGTCGGTTGGTCGGCATAGCTGGCAAAGGTGCGCGCCGTTAGATTCAGGGTGATCTTCATCTTGATCGTCATCGGCATCAGCTTGAGCGCGAGGTCGCCAACGCCCAGCAGCGGGCCGAACTCTTTCAGTCCCAGGTTAAAGGCATAGCGCCCGGCCCGAAGCTCCATGCCGCGCGCGCCACGCACGCCGTACATCATTTCCATCGCTTCCATAACCGCGGCAAAATCCGAGTAGGCAATCTCGCGCTTGTAATCGTTGGCTGGAAAGCTGTTGACCCACTGCTTTGCACCGGCTAGATTGAGCAGCGCATTAACGCCATTACGGCCCATCACATCTTCCAGGCTCAGCAATGTCAAGCGTCCAATTTTGTTGGGGTAAAAGCGAGGCTCCAGCTCAGTACGCGCAACACTTGGATTGGTCGCCGGCATATGATCAGCTCCTTCGATGCAACGAGACGTGGCTGTGGACTGGGACGATGCGCTCCTGGCGTCATTCTACCCAGGCCGTGAAGCGAGCGTCAACGGCTGCGCCTATGCCCCAGGGGGAAGCTTTTGTAGTACTTATGGGTGCGAGGCTAGGGGCTCGTGGTGACAGATTGTGGACGAGCAAGCCACGCGGGAGGAAGGCGACGATACAGCGCGGGCGGGCAGCCAAGGGGTGCAGGGTATAGGGCCATGCGTCCGGTATAGGGACAGCGGCGGGTGATGCTCCCGCCGCTAAAAAGGTATTAGCGGATGACCGACCGCAGGTAGTGGCCGGTATACGACGCCGAATGCTGGGCAACGCTTTCTGGTGGCCCCGCAACGATCACCTCGCCGCCGGCCGCGCCGCCTTCCGGCCCGATGTCCACGACCCAATCCGCGCTTTTGACGATGTCCAGATTATGCTCGATGATCAGCACGGTGTTGCCCGCGTCGACCAGGCGCTGCAGCACGCTGAGCAGCTGTTCGACATCGGCAAAGTGGAGGCCAGTGGTTGGCTCATCCAGGATGTAGATGGTGCGGCCCGTGGATCGCTTGGCCAGTTCGCTGGCGAGCTTGATGCGCTGCGCCTCGCCGCCAGAAAGCGTGTTGGCGGGCTGGCCCAGCCGCAGATAATCGAGGCCAACATCGTGCAGGGTTTGGAGACGGCCATGGATCGCCGGGATGCGCTCAAAAAAGCCGCGCGCTTCTTCAACCGTCATCTCGAGCACTTCGGCAATGTTTCGGCCGCGGTAGCGAATGTCGAGCGTTTCGCGGTTGTAGCGCGCCCCGCCGCAGACTTCGCAGGGCACGAACAGGTCGGGCAAAAACTGCATCTCGACCTCGATCATGCCCTCGCCTTTGCAGTTCTCGCACCGTCCGCCTTTGACGTTAAATGAAAAGCGGCCGGCATTGTAGCCACGCGCGCGGGCTTCGGGCGTTTGCGCGAACAGCTGGCGCATAGCGTCGAAGACTTTGGTATAGGTGGCCGGATTGGAGCGTGGCGAGCGGCCAATCGGCGACTGGTCGATGCCGATGACTTTGTCGAGATGTTCAAGGCCATGGATGGCCGCGTGGGCTCCGGGCTGGGCCCGACTGTTGTAAAAGTGCTGGTGCAGCTTGCGGGACAAAATATCTTCGACCAGCGTGGACTTGCCCGAGCCAGAAACACCGGTGACGCAGATCAGCGTTCCTAACGGCAGCGCGACGGTGATCTTTTTGAGGTTGTGCTCCCGCGCGTCCTCGATCACGAGCTGGTTGCCGTTGCCGGGGCGGCGCTGCCGCGGCAGCGGGATCGCGCGGCTGCCACTCAAGAAAGCGCCGGTTAACGAACGGGGATTGCCCATGATTTGCTGGGGCGTGCCGGTGGCGATCACCACACCGCCGTGCTCGCCCGCACCCGGGCCAACGTCGATCAGATAGTCGGCGGCGCGCATGGTCTCGGCGTCATGCTCGACCACGAGCACAGAGTTGCCCAGGTTGCGCAGCCCCATGATCGTTTGAAGCAAGCGGTCGTGGTCGCGCGGATGGAGCCCGATGCTGGGCTCGTCCAGCACATACAGCACACCCGAAAGCCCGGAGCCGATCTGCGTGGCCAGCCGAATACGCTGGGCCTCGCCCCCGGACAGGGTCGCGGCGGTACGATCCAGCGTCAGGTAATCCAGGCCGACGTCGAGCAAAAAGCGCAGCCGTGCGCCTACTTCTCGAATAATCGGCTCGGCAATCGTTTGCTGGCGCGGCAACAACGCGCCATCGGCAATGGAGGCACCCGGTTGCGGTGCAAGACCGTCAAACCAGGCGAGCGCAGCAGCGATCGGCAGGGCGCACGTTTCGGCGATGTTGCGGTCGCGGATGGTGACGGCGAGCGGCTCGACGCGGAGCCGGGCGCCCTTGCAAGTGCCGCACTGGCGCGGACTCATGTACTGCGTGAACAGCTCCGACGACGACTCGTCGGTCGACTCGCTCAAACGGCGCTTGAGGTAGGGCACCACGCCTTCAAATGGAGTTTCAACCGTGTGCGTTCGGCCGCGAACATGGTAGCGGAGCGGCAGCGGTTGGCTGGAACCGTACAGCATCACGTTGACGACGTCGGGCGAAAGATCGCGCACGGGCGTGTCGAAGTTAAAGCCGTAGTGTTGCGCGACGGAGCCTAACAGCTCTTCGAAGTAGCGCCGCGCATTGCGGCCTGTCCGCCACCACGGAGCAATCGCGCCCTGGGCAATGGACAGGTTGCGGTCGGGAATCACCAGATCGGCGTCGATCTCCAGCACGCTGCCGAGGCCGCCACAGGTCTCGCAGGCTGCGCGCGGATTGTTAAACGAAAAGTCGCGCGGCTCGAACGGGCCGTAGGGCAGCGCGCCGTGCTCGGGACAAGCATAATGTTCGGAAAAGCGCAGCTCAGCGTCATCCACAATCTGGGCGATCAGGACGCCAGCGCCCTGCTTCAAGGCGGTCTCGACCGAGTCGGCGACGCGGATGCGGTCGGGGTGCTCGGCGACGGGCACGGGCGGCTCGGCCTGGCGAATAATCAGCCGATCAACCACCACCTCGATGGTATGTGCTTTGTGTTTTTCAAGCTTGAGCTCTTCGTCCAGGTCATACACGGCGCCGTCGACGCGGGCACGCACAAAGCCAGCCTTGCGGGCATCGTCCAACACTTTGTGGTGTTCACCCCGTTTGTTTTCGACCAACGGCGCTAAGATCAGCAGCCGAGTCCGATCCGGCAGCGCCAAAAGCGCGTCAACAATTTGCTGGGGCGTTTGCTGCTGAATGATCCGGCCACACATGGGACAATGGGGCGTGCCGATGCGGGCAAAGAGCAGGCGCAAATAGTCGTATATTTCGGTGACGGTGCCCACCGTTGAGCGTGGATTACGCGTGGTCGATTTTTGGTCGATGGCGATGGCTGGCGATAAGCCCTCGATATGATCGACGTCGGGCTTGTTGAGCTGGCCCAGGAACTGCCGCGCATACGCCGACAGCGACTCGACATAGCGGCGCTGGCCTTCGGCGAAAATGGTATCAAAGGCGAGCGTGGATTTGCCCGAGCCGGACAAGCCGGTGATGACCACCAGCTTATTTTTGGGAATATCGACATCGACGTTTTTAAGATTATGCTCGCGCGCGCCCCGCACGATGATCCAGTCCTGCGCTGGAGTGTGCGGTGGTTCGGTGCTCGACTGGGTGGGCTGAGCCATGCGCTAATCCTTGTATGCCGGTCCTCATCATTCTCGGACAAGCATTGTACGCGATCTGGCAACAGCAAAAAAGGCACACTCAGATGTGCTGTGAAGCATACCTTTGTTTACGATATGCAGGGGTACGGGCCGTGGCAGGCGCTGCAAGTGCCGGGGGCGGTAGCTTTTGGGGCGGGGCCGGGGCAATCGGTAGGGTGCCCAACATCAAGCCGCCGATCTGGCGCTAGGAGGATCTGGCACTGGTCCAGAGGGCGATTTATGCTTGGAGGTCGCTGGCGAGCTCTTCCAGCAGCTCCTTGACCTGCCGTTCGGTCATGCTGGTGTCGCCCAGCTCCTGCTCATCTGGCTCAATGCCCTCCTGCAGCAGGAAATCTTGAATATGCTCCCGATGCTGTTCCATCATGCGCGGCGGAATAACATCGCTTAGCTTCACTGTGATCGCCATACAACTCCTTCGGCCTCCATTGCCGGTGAGCTTAACATGACTACGGGTGGCACGCAACTGGCCTTCCAGGTTTGCGCCCACAACGCATTCCGCAACGATGTTATCTCATCGCCGCATAAATCTCCGTCGAAATCGCTTCGATTGTTTCGATCCCGTTGGGCATGGTGGGGTTGGGCCCGCTGTACACGGCCACCGCGTAGCGCATCTGTTTGCCCTTAACATACCCGATGGAATTGATCGTCCAGCCTCCGTCGTCCGGCGACCAGCCGTTCTTAAAGGCGACAGAGACACTTTCCGGTGGGCCCGCGCTGAGGCCCCAGCGCTGCCCCGGTGTTACGCCGCGCATGACCTCCAGCGCATAAAGGCACAGCTCGGGATTGAGAATGGTGCAGTTGCCGAGCTTAGCCATGAGCCGGGCCATGTCTTGCGCCGTAGTTGTGCTATAGCCCCAGGCGTCGTTATCCATGGTGGTGGCATCCAGCCCGATGGCGTGCAGGTATTGCGTGACGGCTTGGGCGCCGCCAGCGTGCGTGATCAGCGTGGTCGCCGAATCGTTGTCGCTGTGCTGAATCATGGCGCGAATCAAGCTGTCTTCCCAGTCGGCAACGGCGCGTTTTTCGCGCTGCGCTTTGCTGAGCACGCCCACCATGATCGGCACTTTGGCGGTGCTATACATCGGGAACGAGCGGCTGCCGCGGACGCTGTAGATGTCGCCGGTCCGCATATTGAGCACCGCGACGCCAACAATGACTTGCCGTTCTTCCGCGATCCCCGCTGCTTCCGGCGACAAGGTTTCCAGTTTGCGAATGCCCGGCTTGGCTTCCAGCAACAACACGGGGTTGAGCGGCTGGCCTGTCTCGGCTTGGCCATACCGCCATTGCGCATACTGACGGCCGACATTGCCCCATTCAACCTGCCACCCCGCCGGATTCGAGGGCGTGTAGGTCAGGATCCGGCGTTCAAACGCTTGCACCAGCACATCGGTCGGCACATGCTTGATCGGCACAACCGTCCAGTACGGCTCGCTCAGTGGCCGACCGGCCGTGTACAGCAGCTTATCAGTCGGCAGCGCATCAGTGAAAACATGCGCGATGTTATGGCCCAGCACCGGGTCATAGCTGCGGAGATGCACATCATACTGCAGCAAACGCTCAGCCTGAGTTACTACCCCACCTTTGCCAAGAACTTCCACCACGCTCGCATCATAGTCAGTCCGGGCAGGAGCGCGCCTGTCGTTGTTGAGCGAGGCCAGCGGTTGCAGATCAAGCAAGGTGATCGTGGCCTCCGCGGGAGCGTCCAAATCGCCGGCTAGGGGAGTGTCCGGGGGCGTGCGCGTCTCGTAGGTCGCGTCGCCGGTCTGGATCCGGCCACTCATCATCTCTCGCACCAACAAGCCCGAAGTCACAAACCAGGGCTCGTCTGAGTCGCCGTGGGGGTAGGTTAATTCCATGCGCGCTTTGTCCAAATACCACACGGCGCGGAGGCTATTGGGAGCTTCGGCGTATGCTTCGGCGGTGCTGCGAAAAATCTGCGGGCCCCATGTCCAGGTATGGCTGCTGTCACCGTTGATGATCGGGGCATCGTCGGCGGCCCAGCGCAGAGCGACGTCGGGTGTAGGAGTGGTGCTGACAGTGGCAGCTGGGGCCTCCTTGTTTTCGTCGTACGAGTGTGGGTGGGCCGAGGATGGCCTGATGGATGGTGATTCCGCGGCCTGCCCAGAGCCAGGCACGAGCACGGCGACAGCCAGCAACACAACAGCAAGGAGGTGGGATGGACGCACATGAAGCTCCTTATGGACGGTCGGCCGCTAATGCACCGCTTGCGGCAGATGGCGCCAGCATAGCACAGCGCCTGGCCGGCTTCGATTACTTCAATATGACAAAAACCTGGGCGAAATCTGGTACGCTCAGCGGGCCAGGCTGGCGTTTCGGCTCCGGGTATGCTGGGTATCAGCGGCATGAAGTAGGTAGTGCTTGCACTTGTCGGCGGGGAATTGGGAGCATACTGCCGCTTGCTGCACCCGTTCCGCCGTCAGGTCCGCGTGGAGGGATTGAGCCGCATACAGCGCGACTGTGTCGCCCTGCCGCCATGCTTGATCTGCACCCGGCAGCAAACCTATGTTACGCTAAGGAGCCGAGCGATATTCCGGCTCCGGGGGAGGAGTGACAGCTATGAAGCAGACGTGGTGGAAAGAAAGCGTCGTGTATCAGATTTATCCCCGCAGCTTTTATGACAGTAATGGCGACGGTATCGGCGACCTGCGGGGCATTATTGAGAAGCTGGACTACCTCGCAGCACTGGGCGTTGATGTTGTCTGGTTGTGTCCGGTTTATCGGTCACCCAACGACGACAATGGCTATGATATCAGCGATTACCAGGATATCATGCCCGAGTTCGGCACGCTGCTGGACTGGGAAGAATTACTCGCGGGGATGCACCAGCGCGGCATCAGGCTGATCATGGACCTCGTGGTCAACCATACATCCGACGAGCATCCTTGGTTTGCCCAGTCGCGGGCATCCAAGGAGAGTGCCTATCGCGAGTACTACATCTGGCGCGACGGCCAGGATGGGCGCGAACCGAATAACTGGGCGTCTTTCTTTGGTGGCTCTGTTTGGCAGTACGACGATGCTAGCGCGCAATATTACCTGCACCTATTTTCAAAAAAGCAGCCGGATCTCAACTGGGAAAATCCCCAGCTTCGCGCTGAGATTTATGCCATGATGCACTGGTGGCTGCGGAAAGGTGTTGACGGCTTTCGGATGGATGTGATCAACATGATCTCGAAAGCGCCGGGCTTGCCGGATGCTCCACAGGTAACCGGCGATCGCTATCAGTTTGGCGGCCAGTATTTCATCAACGGGCCACGGCTACACGAATTCCTGGCTGAGATGAAGCGCGAGGTGTTGTCCAAGTATGACGTTGTCACCGTCGGCGAGACGCCCATGGTCACCACTGAACACGGCATTGCCCTTACCCACGAAGAGTTGGGCCACCTGAATATGCTGTTCCAATTCGAGCATATGGGCATCGACGAAGACCCCGGCGCGACGTTATCTCGGCGGAGCATCTGGCCGTGGCGGCTGCGCGATCTGAAGCAGGTTATGACGCGCTGGCAAAAGGACTTGGCAGGCAAGGGTTGGAACAGCCAGTACCTGACGAACCACGATATGCCGCGGGCCGTATCGCGCTTTGGCGACGATGGGCAGTACCGGGTTGAGTCGGCCAAGCTGCTCGCTACGTTTCTGCATATGCTGCACGGCACGCCCTATATTTATCAGGGTGAAGAGATCGGGATGACCAACGTTAAGTTCCCGTCGATCCAAGACTATCGCGACATCGAGACGCTCAACATTTATCGCGAGTTTGTGGAGGACAAAGGCGTCGCTCCCGAAGCTGCCATGGCAATCATTCACGCCAAGAGCCGTGATAACGCGCGCACACCCATCCAATGGGACGCGAGCGCCCATGCCGGCTTCACCACTGGCACGCCCTGGATCAAGGTTAATCCCAACTATGAGGAGATCAACGTACAGCAAGCGCTGAACGACCCCAACTCGATCTTTGCCTACTATCAGCAGTTGATCCGGTTGCGCAAGTCAAACCCGATCATTGTCTACGGAACATACGATCTGATCCTCGAGGAGCATGAGCAGATCTATGCCTTTACCCGGAGCTGGCAAGCTGAGCGCCTGCTGATCATGCTGAACTTTAGCAAGGACCCATCCGACTTTATGCTCCCACCGGAGGTGCCCTTTGCCACCAAGGAGTTGTTAATCAGCAACTATGCTGTCGCTGCGGCCGAGGATATCCGCCAGCTCACGCTCCGCGCCTTTGAGGCGCGTGTCTACCGGCTGCGGTAGCCGTCCAGGCTGTCCGCTTTGGTCCCAAGCGTGTTGCAGCGATTTCTCTGCTGACCTGTCCACCCCATCAGTTAACTTCCGGACCGACCTTGTGCCGATGCTTGACAGCGCCCAACCTTGCCACTACACTACCGCAGATCAAGGTAGAACCCCACAGGAGCTAAGTTTTTCATGTTCGTTTCCATCCTACGGCGGGCGCCATTCCTGTTACTTGCGCTCATTACCCTGGCTGCTTGCGGTGCGCCCAAAGTTGCGCTCAATGGTCGCGTCATCGACGCTTATACCAATCAACCCGTCAAGAATGCGAGTCTGACCTTCGGCAAACAAAAACCGATCCAGACGACGGAGGACGGGAGCTACACGACTTCTGACTGGTCGTCCAAGGATACCGTTGTGGTGGAAGCGCCCGGCTATGAGGCGGCGACGGTCAACCTGGCGGAAAAGCCGGAGCTGGCGGCGACGGAAGCAACCATCGTCACGCTGGAAACAACGCTTCGCCCGAACGTTTTGCAGGGCACCATTAAGGATGCGTTTACCGGCGCTCCGGTCGCAAATGCCCAGGTCATGGTGTCGGAAGTTATCAGCGCAACCACCACAGCGGATGGCAGCTACACGCTGACGAACGTCCCGGAAGCATTTCAAATTGCCGTAAACGCGCCCGACTATGGCGAGGCACGCGCAGATATTACCCGAGCGACCTCCCACGAGCTAACCCTGCGGCCCACGGTCTTGCGCGGCGTGGTCAAGGATACCTACAGCGGCCAAGGCATCGGCGGCGTCGAGGTACGCGTAGGTGACGCAACGGCCACCACCAACGCGGATGGAACGTACGAGGTCAAGAATATCGCCGAGGGGAGTGAGGTCAGCTTTAATGGCCCAGGCTACGATCAGGTCGTTCAGCCTTTGCCGCAGGGTACCACGCTTGACGCCACACTCCGCCCCAACGTGATTCAAGGAACGGTGATCGATGGAGCGGACGGCAAGCCGCTCGAAGCGGTCACCGTGATCGCCACGGCCACGATCACCGGCACCGATGTGGCCTACACGCGGACCGACGCGCAGGGGCGCTATACCTTGGAGAATGTGCCCGAAGGCGCCTTCATCAAGGCGCTGCTGCCGGGCTATCGGCGGGGCGAAACGCAGGTAAAAGTCGGCAGCCTGGCCTCTGAGCTCAAGCTTGAACCGTTCGAAGCCAAAGCGCTGTATATCAAAGCCAATGTCGCGGCAAGCGGCATGGAAACGGTCAACGAATATTATGACATCGTTGACGACACCGAGCTCAATGCCGTGGTGCTGGATATCAAATCCGACAACCTGGCTGATGTCGGCTTTATCTACTACCAATCCCAGGTGGCTGAGGTTGTCGAAGCCGAAACATCGGCCGATTATATGCCGATCCGGGCGATGCTGGCCGAGGCCAAGAAGCGCAATATTTACACAATCGCCCGCATCCATATCTTTGCGCACGACAACGCGCTGCTTGAAAAACACCCCGATTGGTATGTGCAGAAGGACGGCAAGCCCTGGTTTGCGGACTTCGGCATCGCCTGGTTGGACACCTACGACGAGCGCGTGTGGGATTACAACATTAAGCTCGCGGTCGAGGCCGCGCAGCTTGGCTTCGACGAGATTCAATTTGACTATATCCGTTTTCCCTCCGATGGGAACCTGGAAGGCGCGCAGTTCAAGGGGCCGCGCGATTGGCGCAACAATCCCGACGAGATGTTCAACACAATTGGACGCTTTATGGAGCGGGCGCAGCGTCAAATTAACGGCGCGGGAGCGTACTTTGGCGTCGACGTGTTCGGGTATGTCGCGTGGAAGCCTCAAGCCAACATCGGCCAAAACCTCCATGTCATGGGCAAGTACGCCGACTATGTGTATCCGATGGTGTATCCGTCACACTTCGTTCCGGGCGAGCTAGGCTTTGATGTGCCGGGCGAGCATCCGTTCGAGCTGGTGGATAAATCGATGCAGCTGGTCAAGAATCAGCTGGACGGCGAGGCCAAGCGCGCGAAAGTCCGGCCCTGGCTGCAAGATTTCACGCTGATCTGGGTGCGGCCGATCACCAAGTATGGGCCACGGGAAGTGCGGCTCCAGATCGATGCGGCTGAGAAAAACCGCGAGAACGGCGTTGCCGGCTGGGCGCTGTGGGACTCCGATAACGACTACGAGGCGGCGGCGCTTAAGCCGCAGGAATAGCTGAATGAGGGGGTGTGGCGAACAGATGGGCCGCCACACCCTCGTGTGTGATCACGCTGACGTGAAGGGACGAGGTGTATGCGCCGTCTGCTATCGTTGATGCTTGCGCTGTTGCCGCTGGCTGCCTTTGCCGCTCCCCTGCGGCAAGGTCCGCCAGTTCAGACCGGATCGTGGACGCACAGTGAGCTTAACGATTGGCTGCCGGGCAGCTTCACCAACACGTTTGTTGACGGCAGCGTCGTGCGGCTGCAAGACGGCCAAGCGATGGGCGAGTATCTTTCGGCGCCATTACAGGCGCCGTTTGGCTTTAACGCTGGCGTGGTGGAATGGCTGGCAACGGTCGGTCCTGAACAGGCGCTGACTGTTGAAGTACGCTCCAGCACGGATGGCCAGGTCTGGGATGAGTGGCGCCGCGCCAGCCCCACGGTAGAGCAAGGACGTGCCCTGTCCCAGGTGTTTGTGTTTCGGCTGTTCACCAGCTACCTGCAGTATCGCGTTGGTTTCACCGGCACCAACGGATCGCCCGCGTTGGACCAAATCACCGTTACCTATATCGGCTCGACGGCTGGGCCCAGCCTTTCCGAGATCGTTGGACGTGTGCCCTTGGCGGGTCCTGCGACGTTGACGCCTGCTCCCGAAGCGATCGCGCGCGCCGAATGGGCGGGAGCGCCACCCCAGGCTACCGGCGAGCCCCAAACACCGCAACGCGTGGAGCTGGCGCAGGTGCTGGCTCCGGCCGACGATCCAAATCCGCTAGCCACCCTGCGGGCGCTGCGCTGGGCTAGTCAGTCCCTGCAGGGACAGGCTGAGCTACCCTTCCATTATTTAATCGACGGTCAAGGCAATCTGTTCGAGGGTTATGGCAGTGTGACACGGCGTATTCCGGGTGTAGCTGGGGGCACGGTCCGGTTAGCGGTGCTGGCGAATGCCGAGGCGGAAGGGGTCAGTGAAGCCGCGCAAGCCCGGCTGATCGGCCTGTTGGCCTGGCTGACGGCCAGCTATGGCGTGCCGACTGCGGCTGTGGAAGCGGCGGCCGATGCGCCCCAGCGGTTGAAGGATGTTGTCGATGAGCTGCGGCCAGCCATCGGCCGAGCGGTTGTTCGCTCGCGCACGCTGTTTGCGGCAGGAAGTACCGATGGCGCGACTGAGCGAGTCGCGCTCTTTAATCCGGGGGCGACCGAAGCGCGTGCAACCTTGGCGGCCTACCTGCCCGGCGGGGAAGAGCGCCGCTCGGTCGTTGTACCGGCGGGTCAGCGTGTTGACGTAACGCTCAATACCACGCTGCCGACAACGACGAGCCTTGGTTTAGATATTCAGGCGGATGGGCCATTGCTGGCCGAGCGCAGCATGATTGTGGGTCAGGAGCTATTGAGCAGCACCGGCGCTGCCACGCCCGCGCGTACCTGGTATTTTGGTGAAGGCTCGACGGTCACGGATACCCAAACGCTGTTGCTGCTCCTGAATCCGCAAAACCAGGAAGTTTCGACGACGCTGACGTTTTATCCTGACGGCACCGCGCCGCTGACGCAAACCGCCACACTCGCGCCGCGTAGTCGTACCTCGCTGCGGCTGAACGACCTGGTGCCGAACGCGCAGTTCGGGCTCAAGGTCGTTGCTTCGCAACCGGTGGTAGCGGAGCGATCAGTCTTTTTGGCTGGAGGAGCGGCGCATCTGGTCACTGGCGTGCCTCAGCTAAGCCGCAGCTGGTCCTTTGCGGAAGGTACCACCACCGATGGCGTCACCACGACGCTGTACCTGCTGAATCCATGGCCGCAGCAGGTGGCAGTTTCGCTGCAGGTGATGAGCGAGGACGGCACCTCGCTCAGCCGGCGCTACGCAGTGCCTGCTCAGTCCCGCTTCATTCTGACGCTGAACGACGTTGTGCCGGCGCTCCCATTCGCGATGCAGGTCCAAGCCGAGCGGCCGGTTGCCGCGGAGCGGGTAATTAGCTTTGATGGCGGTGCCGGCGCGACCGCTACCGCCGGAGCGATCGAGCTCGCGACGCGCTGGACCTTTGTGGAAGGATCGACGGATCTGGTCGACGGCACCAACGAGCCGTACGTCGCGCAATTTTTGCTGATTGCCAATCCCCATCGTGGGGCGGTCAAGTTCGAGGTCGTCTATGTGCTGGCCGACGGTCGGCGGGAGCAGCGCCAGTATACGGTTCCTTCCATGGCGCGGCTCACCGTTTCAGCCAACGCCGACGTACCCGATCAGCCCGTCGTGACGACAATCATCACGGCTAGCCGGCCCGTGGTAGCCGAGCGCTCGATCTATGTGGCCGGACCGGAAAGCCGCGGCGGCGAGACGAGTGTGGGGGTGCCGGGCAAGTAGCGGCAAGCACTGGTATTCGACGACTAACTGAGGACCAGGGCGACAGGCATGCGGCTGCCGCGATGGCCTGCCGGGTTTGGGCGTTACAACAAGCCTCGGCCAAGCTCCGCGAAGATCAGCAGCTTGATGATGCGGCCCGCAAAGGTTGCCGTGAAAAAGACGGAAAACGGCACGCCGAGCGAGCCAGCCGTGAGACCGGCGACATCGAAAAAGGGGTTGGGCGGGGCGCTGAGCAGGAACAACACGAGCCAAGCCCGCAGCGGCGAGCGGAGCTGCTGCTTGAGCCAACGGCCGAAGCGGGTGTCTTCGATCACGGCCCGACCTGCGCGGCCTACGGCGAAGGCAGTGGTCTCGCCGATTGTCGACCCGGCTGCCCCCACGATCGCAACTCCAAGTGCATCGTCCATAACCCGTGCCAGCTGCGCGATCATGGTTGGGTAGGGCACGGGCACCACCACCGAAGCATTGGCCAGCGCCGTAATGCCGAACGCGGCGGCGTACCCTAACAGGCCATATCCCCGTAAGCCTGCGATCCAGCTGCCGGGAATTGCCAGCACCAGCAGGTTCAGACCAAGTGCCACGACCAGCAGGGCGGCGATGCGGACGTATCGTACGTTGCGGGCCGAGCGCCGCTGTGTTCCGTTGGCTCGGCTGCTCGTTGTTTCGTCAATCATTCCCTTCATTATACCGTTGGCTGCGTACCTGAGTGCGCAGCCAAACGCTGGGCTGGACGATATGTTTTGGTGACCGGCAGCAGGCTGTGGCACGTAGCGTGCTGCGCTGGATTCATGTACTCGCGACGGATGGGCGCTGGCTCGTCCGTTATTTGTTTGGTCATCTTGTTCTGCCAACAGGGCTCAGCTATAATCGCCGCCGGACTACCCTTCGTGGACAAGGAGTGATACATGTCAGACATACTGCGGATCGAAAAAGACTCGATGGGTGAGATGCAGGTGCCGAGCGACGCTCTCTATGGAGCACAAACCCAGCGCGCCGTGCTGAATTTTCCTATCTCCAACCTCCGATTTCCCCGCTCGTTTATTGCCGCGATGGGCCTGATCAAAAAGGCGGCGGCCGAGGTCAACATGGAGCTGGGCGAGTTGGACGAACGGCGTGGCCAGGCGATTATTCAGGCCACCGATGAAGTGATCCGCGGCGACCTTGACGCCCAATTCGTGCTTGATATCTTTCAAACCGGCTCCGGCACCAGCACAAACATGAACACCAACGAAGTGCTGGCCAGCCGTGCGTCGCAAATTTTGGGGGCGGAGCTCGGCTCCAAAGAGGTGCATCCCAACGATCATGTGAACATGGGCCAAAGCTCGAATGACGTGATTCCCACGGCGATGCACATCGCCGCGCGTGTTGCGATCGAAAAGGAGCTGATTCCGGCGATCGAGCGGCTGCGGGATGCGCTGCAGGCCAAGGCTGCCGACTTCGACGACGTGCTCAAGAGCGGTCGGACGCATCTGATGGACGCGACTCCGGTGCGCTTGGGCCAGGAGTTTGGCGGATATGCCAGCCAGCTCGCGCATGGCATTCGGCGGCTGCGGGAAGCTTCCGAGGATCTGGCCGAGCTGGCGCTGGGCGGCACCGCCGTGGGCACCGGCACCAACCAGCTGCCCGAATTTTCGCAAAGCGCCATCCGCCGGATTGCGCAGTACACCGGCATTCAATTTCGGGAAGCCGACAACCACTTCGAGGCGCAGGGCGCCAAAGACGCCTATGTCTACGCCTCGGGTGCGCTCAACACACTGGCAACATCGTTGATGAAGATCGCCAACGATATTCGCTGGATGGCTTCCGGCCCGACCTCGGGCTTAGCCGAGATTACGTTGCCGGCGATCCAGCCGGGCTCGTCGATCATGCCGGGCAAGGTCAATCCGGTGCAATGTGAAGCGGTGATGATGGTGGCGGCGCAGGTCATGGGTAACCATGTGACCGTGACGATCGGTGGGCAGCACGGAAACTTCGAGCTGAACGTGATGATGCCGGTCATGGCGCATAACCTGCTCGAATCGATTGCGATCTTGACCACCGTCAGTGACGCGTTTCGAACCATGTGTGTGGAGGGCATTACCGCCAACCGCAAGCGCGCCCAGGAGCTGTTGGAGCGCAACCCGTCGATTGCAACGGCGCTCAACAAGAGCATTGGCTACGACGAGGCGGCCAAAGTTGCCAAAGAAGCCGCGGCCAACAACGAGTCGGTGCGGGATGTGGTGAAGCGGCGCGGGCTGTTGACCGAAGCACAGCTCGACACGATCTTGAATGTGCGCGACATGACCGAGCCGGGTATTCCCGGACGTTAAGTGGACTCGCTCGTGGCGAGTGGGAGCGGCAGGGGTCGGCACAGCGCCTGCAAGACGGTCGCCCGGATCTTAACCAACACAGGAGCGCACCTGGGTGCGCTCCTGGCCTGATCCATTTGTTCGCAGATTATGCAGCTTGCTCTTTCAGAAACGAATCGACGGCCATGCGCTGTTCGGCTGTGATCCGTTGATGCTGCACCAGAATATCCAGCAAGTCGCGCAATTTGAAGACGCTGTGGACGGCGATACCCTGCGCGGCCATCTCTTCGCGCCCACCACTTTCGCGGTCGATCAGCACGACGACGTCCTGCACCTTGAGGCCGGCCGCCACCAACGGCTTGATGGCCGTAACCTTGCTCCCCCCGCTTGAAATCAGATCGTCCAGTACCACAACTGTCTCGCCTGGATGGTACCAGCCCTCAACCGTGCGGCCCGTGCCGTACTCCTTGGCTTCTTTACGGGGGTAGATCAGGGGCGTGCGTGTTTGCATCGCAACGGCCGTTCCTAACGGGAGGCCCGCATATGGGATGGCAGCCAGCCGATCAAAGATCAGGTCGTCCAGAATCTTGCCGTACTGACTGGCTGCTAGGCAAAGACCCTGAGGGTTGCTGACCAACAGCCGCAGATCGACATAGATCGGCGATTGCACTCCTGATTGGAGCGTAAAGTTGCCGAACTGAATCGCCTGGAGATCGTGGAGGGCCAGCGCCAGATCGACCTTGTTCGGGTCGGCGATGGCACGCGGTGTTTGGCGCCGGTCGCGCGCAGTCGCGGCCCGCTTGCGCTCGCGGGCGGCCTCAACCTGCTCGCGGAGCAGCATAGCCGCCTCGCGCGGATCATCGGCATAATAGATCGACCGCGACGCGTTCACGACAACCTTGCTGCCATCGCTGGCCAGGGAATTTTCAAGCGCGATGTCCAGATTAGCGCCCTGCGCGCCAGCGCCCGGCAACAAAATCCACTGATCGGGAGCCAGCCTTCGGATACAGCACAGCTCATCGGGATAGGTTGCCCCTGCGACCAGCCCAACGTTGCCGCGCTCGTTCCAGCCGGCACACTGCTCGGCCACACGCTCGTACAGTGGCCGACCGTTGCCGTCCAACATCTGGAAATCCTGCGCGCCGGCGTTGGAGGTGAGGCAGAGCACAAACACACCCCGCTCGGCGTACCGCACAAACGGCTCGACCGCATCCCAGCCCATGTATGGATTCACGGTGATGGCGTGCGCGCCCATCCGTTCAAACGCGCCACAGGCATAATTGGCTGCACTTGACCCAATGTCGCCACGCTTCGCATCCAGAATCACCGGAACGCCAGCCTCATGCGCATATCGTATTGTGTCATACAGGGTGGACCAACCATGTCCGCCGAGGGCTTCGTAGAAGGCGGCATTCGGTTTGTACGCGCAGACGAGGTCGGAGGTGAGGTCGATAATGTGCCGATTGTAGGCCAACACCGGATCGGCGAAGTCGAGGCACCAGTCGGGCAAACGCTTGGGCTCGGGGTCCAGGCCAACGCAGAGCAGGGACTTGTTGCGATCGCTCGCTTCCTGCAAACGCTGGAAGAAGTGCATACGGTCTTCCTTCGGACTAGTCATTAAGTCCTCAATCACGAGAACTCATATGAAACTAAACGGCATTATACCGAACTGTTGGCTTTTTCGCAGGCAGCCCCCGCTGAGTGCCTACCTGCTCAAACCGATCGTTGATCAGCCGCATTAAGCCTTGCCCAAGACCGCGGCCAACAGGGCCATCCGCATGTACATGCCGTTCTTGACCTGGCGGAAATAGGCCGCGCGTGGATCGCCGTCTACCCGCACATCGATTTCGTTAACCCGCGGCAGCGGATGCATAATCACTGTGTTGGACTTGGCGCGCTCCATAAGCTCCGGCGTGATGCGATAGTAATCCTTTACCTCTTCATACTGCGTCAGGTCGGCGAAGCGCTCTTTTTGGACCCGGGTAACGTACAGCACATCGGCGCTGCCGATCACATCCACGACGTTGTAGGTTTCGCGCACGGTCTTGCCTGCATCCCGCACCTGGTTCATATAGTCGAGCGGCAAGCGCAGCGTTTCCGGCGACACAAATGAAAACTGGACATCATAGTTGGTCAGCAGTTGAGTCAAAGAATGCACGGTACGACCGTAGCGCAGATCGCCCACCATGGCGATATGCAGGCCGTCCAGTCGCCCCAGCTCTTCCCGAATGGTAAACAGATCCAGCAAGGCTTGGGTGGGATGCTCACCCACGCCATCACCGGCATTGATCACGGGAATATCGGCGGCGGCAGCGGCGATTGCGGCCGCGCCTTTTTCAGGATGCCGCAGCACAATCACGTCGGAATATTGCTCAAGCGTGCGGATCGTGTCGTGCAGTGTTTCGCCTTTGGAAACGGACGAGAACTGTACGCCCTGGGTGATCGGAATAACCGAGCCGCCCAAGCGTTCCATGGCGGCAATAAACGAGGCGCTGGTGCGGGTCGAGGGCTCGTAAAACAAGCAGCTGAGGACACGGCCTTTGAGCAGCTCCGCGCCGCCCTGCTGTTCGACCATGGTCCGCATTTCTTCCGCAACATCAAAAATATACTCCAGGCTGGCCGGCGTGAACTGGTTGACCGACAAAATGTCCTGGCCGTGAAAGCCGTGCTCGTTCAACACCGCCTGGGGTGTGTCGTCCAGGCTAAAAATTCGGGGACGATTGACCATAAAACCTCCTATGCGTGTGGGTTATAGCCGTGGACCACAACCGCCTTTAGCTCGCCGCCATGTATAAAACTTGCCCGGTGCCCGGCAGCGCGAGCACCCGCTCGCCATCAAACACCGTTGCGCCGCGCAGCACCGTTTTAGTAACCCGCCCAGCAACCTCGACGCCCTCAAAAGGCGTCCAACCGCACTTTGTTTGCAGCTTAGTGCCGGTGACCTGGTAGCGCGGCCCGACTTCAGCCTCCACAAAGGTTTCGGCCTGCGGCGGAAGGCCAAAAATGCGCGCCGGAGCGGTAGCCATAAGCTCGATCAGGCGGTCTAGCGTAAGCCGTCCTTGATCCACCGCCGTCAGCATCAGCGGAAGCGACGTTTCCAGACCAGGCAATCCTGGGGGCACCTGCGGGCCGTGCTTCTCGTCCAATGTATGCGGTGCGTGGTCGGTCGCCACACAGTCGATGTATGCCAGGTAGTGCCACAAGGCGGCGCGATCATCCGCGCTGGCCAGGCGTGGCCGTACGTCGCCCAGCGGACCTAACCGCGGCAGATCGTCGCGGCTAAGCACAAGATGATGTGGCGTGACCTCACAGGTAACTTGCTGTCCCCGCTCCTTAGCCGCAACAATCGTCTCGATCTCCAAGCGGGTGGCTACATGCGCGACATGCAGTGGCTGGCTGTGCTTGTGGGCGATCTCCAGCACCCGCGGCAGAACGTCGCCCTCGGCATGGGTCACGATCGGCTTGGTCGCCGGCCAGTTCGCGATGTGTTGGTCGAGCAGCGTCCAGTTGTCCACGCGCAGCGGTCCGAAGGTCGAGTTGACATAAATCTTAAGGGCGCACGCGCTGCCGGCGAGTTGCCCGACGCTGTTGGCATTGTCCGTACTCGCTCCGGCAAAGATGCCCACATCGCACCGCGCGCCACTACGGGCCAAGGCTTGTTTCGCTTGGAGGCGCTCGGCGTCGGTAGTCGGCGGGGTGGTGTTAGGCATATCCAGGACGCAGGTGAAGCCACCGGCGAGAGCCGCTGCCGTGCCGCTGGCGTAGTCCTCCTTATGTTCGCCGCCAGGCTCACGCAGATGAACATGAACGTCGATCAAACCGGGCAGCTTGAGTGTGGTCATCGGCCCCTCCGTTAGGTATAAAAAAAGCGCCAGTGGCGCGAGGCCGCTGACGCTGGTCGCTGGAGAACAGATTGTGGCGTAATCGCCGGTTGCTGATGCTGCTATGCATACCGGGACATAATGCTAGCATGGGTTCTTGGATTGTGCAAGTTGGAAAGCCGCACGATTTGTTAGTGCAGTGGGAGCAATGATGTGAAGCGCATTCCTCAGGTTGTTCGGTGTGATTCGCTGGCGATGCGCGCTTCCACAAATGCCATGGCCTGCTGCAGCCAGTGAAGATATGTTTCCTCAAACATGATCGCAAAACGCGCCAGCTCAACAAAAAATGGATCAGGCTCGCTGCCGGTATTCTGCCCCGCCAAAGCCCCATTCCCTGGCGGTGTGGGCGGGAGTCGTTGTGCCGTGAGCCGGTAAAGCTCCATCCGTTGCTCGTGATCCTTGATTGCGGCGCGAAGAGTGATAGCCAAGGCCTGTGGCTCGGCAAAGGAACCAAAAATAAACCGCAGCAGCACTTCGTCACGCATTTGCAAGCCGCGTACCGGTTGCTGTGTTTGCCACGCCCCCAGCGCCGCTCGCCCGGCCTGCGTAATCTGATACACCTTTTTGTCAGGCCGCGATTCCTGTTCGTGCCGCTCCATCTCAACCCAGCCCAACACCAGCATCCGCCGTAGTTCATTGTAGATCTGGCTGTGTGTGGCGTTCCACAGTGGCGCCAGGGAACAATCAAACGCTTGCTTCAGATCATATCCCGACATCGAACCCCCAAACGCAAGCAGGCCGAGCACACCATAGGTAATAGGATAGGTTTCGGGCTGTTCTGCCATGCAGCATACCTCGTGCTAGCTGTATTTGTGCCGCAGAATCGATCTAAAGGCTAATCAAGAGTGCTGGAAATAATTATAGTATAAACGCAAATATGACAGGATG
>JADDQF010000150.1 GCA_016781505.1 bacterium | reverse complement strand
AGTTCTCGCCGATTGATGGACTAATGACCTTGAGGACCATGGATGATTTGACCCGCAGCTGACCATGGTACAGTAAGCCCAACGGCGCAGGAAAAGCAGGTTAGGCCCATTTGACAAACGCTGCTTCCTGCATACAATGGCGCATCGTCGGTCCAGGATGATCGACAAGCATGGCAGCCGTCTATGTGTACGGCTCAAGTGAATAGGAGCATGTCCGTGATGACAGTCCGACCGCGTGTTCAACTGTCCGTGCTGATTATGTCCGCCTTGCTGCTGACGTTCTTCGTCTTGCACACCCCCTCGGCTCAGGCATCCCCCGACATACTCAACCAAGTTATTGTGCTGACCAATGCGCATCGCCGCGCAGCCGGCTGCGCCAATCTGGAGTGGAATGCTGCGCTTGCGACGGCAGCGCAACGCCATGCCGCTGACATGGCGGCCAATAACTATTTCAGCCATACGAGTCGCAACGGCGTTGATTTTGTTGCGCGCATCCGGGCCGCCGGCTTTCGCTTCCGCCTGGCGGCGGAGAACATTGCCGCGGGTCAGCAGTCGCCCGAGGAAGTCGTTGCCTCGTGGATGAGCAGCCCCGGGCACCGCGCCAACATCCTTAACTGCAAGCTGCGTCAGATCGGCATCGGCCTGGGCCAGAACGGCGGCAGCAATTTCGGCATCTACTGGGTTCAGAAATTCGGTACCGCGCGCTAAGCTCTAACATTCACGACTGGGACGGCGTTAGCTTCGGCTAGCGCCGTTTTCGTTTGACGATGGCAGTTGAAGTCGGTACACTTTTGATACGCTCCCCTGTGGTACATATGGAAGGTGATTGTTGAAGGCTGATGTGGAATAAAGAGCACCACTTCCCGCGGCGTTGGCTCGTCGTTTGGGGGATACTTGTGTGGGCGCTTGTGTGGGGGACGAATGGCGCTCACGCTCAGGATCAAAAATGGCAAGAACGCCGCACGCAACACTTTGCCATTCTGTATCCTGACGTACCAGAAGCACGGCCGGCCGTTGAACAATACGCCCAGTTTGTTGACGGGGTGTACGATGAGCTGAGCGCCGTCTTCAGCTACCGCACGCCGCCTCCGGTCGTCCTGCGTATCTATCCCACCATGGAGCTGTATGAGCGCGTCAATCCGCTCGCGGCCCAAATGCCGGGTGTGGTGGCGCATGCCCATACCGGTCGGCGTGAAATCAGCATCGCCCTGCCCCAAACCGTGGATCAGCCACCCGATCAAATCGTCAACAATGTGCGACATGAGCTTACGCATATTATTGCGGCCGATTTGTCAGGCGATAAGCTGACAACCGCCTTTCAGGAAGGCATTGCCCAGTATCTTGAGCATCCTTCCGCCGAGCTTGACACAAAAATGCAGCTGATGCAGCAAGTTGTCGCGGCTGACCGCGTACTGCCGTGGAGCGAGCTCAACCGGCCGGGCGTGGCCTACGCCGACCCGCGCATCAGCTACCCGCAAAGCTACACCATGGTCGCTTTTCTGATCAAGCGTAACGGCTTTGCCACATTTCGCACCTTTCTCGAACAAACCAAGACCAGCAGTGGCTACCGCGGTGCCCTGGAAACAGCATACAACGTCAGCCCGGATCAGCTTGAGCGTGAATGGCGGGCGCAGCTGGATACATTTATCAACGGGGCGTATCGCGAACGGGCGGTTGGAGCGTTTGATCTTTCACAAGCCGAAGCGTTGATTGCCCGGGGCGAGTATGAGCTGGCGGCGCAGCAACTGGACGCCGCGCTCAAAACATTGAACTCCGCTGAGCAGGGGCCCCTGGCCGAACAGGCGCAAACGCTGCTGAAGCGGGCGCGTGACGGACAACGCGTGAACACGCTGGCCAAAACAGCGCGGGAAGCATTGATCCGCGGAGATTACGCCGGAGCGCAGCGTGCAGCGGAAGAAGGGCAGCTGCTGTTGAACGAGCTGGGCCAGCCAGCGCAGCTGCAGGTCATGGAGCAATACAGCTCGCTGGCGGCAGAAGGCAGCGCGGCACAGCAGCAGCTACGGGATGCTCGGGGCAACTTGAGAACGCTGCGGATTGTGGCGGCGCGTACCGCCTTAGCGGACGCGTATCGTACGTTTACCCGATTGGGTGATACCGACAACGCCAGCGCCGCCCAAACAACGTTGCTACGCATCCAGCGGACTGAGACGGGTTTGGCTGTGGCGCTGGTGTTGCTGGCGGCACTGATCATCGGCTGGAATATTCATCGCCGGGTCAACGAGCGTGACCACGCGTTGCCCTTTAGCTAGCAATGCATGAAGCGCGCAGGCCGCACACCCACCTTTGGTGATTGCAGTCTGCGCTTGTGGATAACATATGGCTCAATTCGTCGACACAGCAATACCCGCGAATGAAATACCTGTGCAGCTGGGCTTTGTCGCCCGTGCGCTGCGCCGCCGCCGCCGGATCCGGCTGTTTGTGCGCGCGCTCTGGATGGCACTAGCCGTGTGGAGCGTAGGCTTGTTTGCGCTGCTGCTCGGGCTGCAGCTGCCACCAGCGCCATTAGCTGGAGCCGCACTGCTCACATTTGTGGTTGGGGGTGCCTATGCCTGGTTCAGCCATCCTTCGCTCGCGCGCTTAGCACAGGGCCTGGATCGGCATTACAACCTGGCGCAGCAGCTTGCAACCGCGCTCGAGGTTGCGCGGCAGGGGCAAGGCCAACCGCTGGAGCAGCGTTTATTAGATGAGACTGAAACACTGTTGGCGCGGATGCGACGCTTCGTTGCCAGCCATTCGCTCATGCCCTGGCGCGAGCTCGAAATGCTGGCCGCAGTCTTCTTGCTGGCAGCTGGGTTAACGGTCGCCGTGCATCCTTTGCTGCCCGAAGCGGCCAGTCCGGTTGCCCTGCCCGATCTGCCGCCTCCGGTAGCGCCATCCGCGGCTGCAGCCGAGCAGCCTACCGAGCAGCCGGTCAACGAGCCAGAGCGCGAAGAGCTTTCGCCCGATGCTCAGGCAGCAGCCGAGGCGATCGCCGATGCTTTACGCGACAATGGCGCCACACGCTCAGCCGCAGATGCGCTGGATCGTGGTGACACGGCGGGCGCGGCGAGCGAGCTGCGTGAGCTGGCCGACCAGGCCGAGCAGCTCGGCGACCAGGCCCGGCAGGACACTGCCGAAGGATTGCGCGACGCGGCCGAAGAGCTGGGCGCGAGCCAGCCAGGCTTGGCGGATGAGCTTCGACGCCAGGCGGATGCGCTGGAACAGGGTGGCCAGGAAGCCGAGCAGGCGCTCGAAGATTTGGCGCGCACGGTTGAGCAGCTCGGCGAGGATGGACAACAAGCTGCCGAAGCGCCACAGCCCTCGGCAGCCGGAGCAGGCCAAGGCGCGGGCAATCCACAGCCGAGCGAACAGAGCGCTCAAGGAGACCAGGGCGGAGCGGGCGCGGGAGCCGGCAACGGCAACCAACTCGGTGGCGAGCAACGGGGCGCACAAGGGGGCACCCAAGCCCAAGGCGAGACGCTGCCATTGCCGGAGCCATCCACGGCCGGCGGGCCGACCACGAACGCAACCGGACCACGCGGACCAAGCGTTGAGCTGGAGGCCGGCGGCACAGGCGAGACACAAAATGCGGGCGGCGGCAATGTCGACCAGCCACTGGCAGGCGAGGCCGACCCCCTAGCTATCCCACCGGAGTACCGAGATGTGGTGGAAGACTACTTTTCGCCGCAGCCGTAAGCGTGGCGGCCCGGCCGCGGTTGGCCAGACTATGCTGGACGAGGCTTTTCTGCGTCGTCTGGAACGGCTCGCACTCAATGCTAGCCGTACCCTCCGCGGCGGACTGAGCGGGCCCCACCCCAGCACACGTAGGTTGCCCGCCCCTACTTTCAGCGACCATCGCTCGTACACGGCTGGCGACGACCTGCGGTATGTGGATTGGAACGCGTACGGCCGGCAGGAGGAGCTGTTCGTCAAGCTGGGCGAGACGGAGCAGGACGTGCCTGTGCATGTGTTGTTGGACCGCAGCCGCTCGATGGACTTTGGCGCCAACGACACACATAAACTGCAGTTCGGCCGGATGCTGTTGGCGACGTTGGGCTACCTGGCACTGGCCAGCGGCGACAAGCTCAGCGTGGCGGCGTTCGATGCGCAGTTGGCGCCGGTTTTCGGTCCGCAGCAGAGCAAAGCGCACGCCTTGCCATTACTCCGCTATGCGAGCAGCGTGACGCCGGGCGCTGCGAGCGAGATCGGCCCGGCCATTCAGCACTACATCCGGCAGCGCAGCGGCGGCTTGTTGGTGGTTATCTCGGATTTGTGGGCCGTGGGCGATATCGACGCGGTGCTGCGTGCGGTGCAGCCTCCGCGTTGGCAGCTGTTGTTGCTGCATGTGCTCCATCCCGACGAAATTAAGCCGCCGATCAGCGGCGATATCGAGCTGGAAGATAGCGAGCATGGTGACGCCATCGCGCTAACCGCAGACGCGGCAACCATGGCACGTTATGGGGAACGTTTCAACCAGTGGTGCGGAGCGATCGAGACCGCGTGCCGACGACGCGGTGCAACGTATGCGCGTATCGCCACGGACATGCCGTTGGAACAAGCGGTGATTCCATTTTTACGGCAGCGCCTGATCTTGCGCAGCGCGTAAAAGCGACCATACGAACGAGATGGATGGCCGGTTGGCCACAGCGATAGAGTTGGAAACGGATGACTTTTTTACTGCCAATTGGGCTGCTGGGCTTGTTGTTACTGCCGGTTGTTGCGCTGCTGCATCTGATTCAGCGGCGGCGCGATCGGCTACGCGTGCCATCGTTGCAAATTTGGCGGGATTTGCAACGCCAAGCGGTGCAACACAAGCCGCGGCGGCTCCCGTTAACTTTGCTGCTGCTGCTGCATTTGCTGTTGACCGCCTTGCTGGCAGTGGCGCTAGGACAGCCATTGTTGCAAGCGCTCCGCGGAAGTGCAACGCATACCGTGCTGGTGCTGGATACCTCAACCAGCATGGCCGCCACCGACGAACAGCCGGACCGGCTTTCAGTAGCCAAAGCGGAGGCGCGGCGCATCATTGGGCAGCTACGGCGCGGTGACAGTGTCGCGCTGGTTGAGCTAAGCGGTCGGCCGCGGATTGTGGCGCAAGGCAGTGGTAACGACACAAGTCTGCTGCTGGCCCAGCTAAACCAACTGGAAGCGGGCGGTCCCGATGGGGACGTAGGAAGCACGTTGAGTTTGGCGCAGGCGACGATCAAAGCCAACATGGCTACCCGCACCATTGTTTTGACTGACCGTGCGCTTCGTGCGCCTGAGACAGCGACCGTGGCGGGCGCGCTGGAGTGGCGTTCGTTCGGGGCGGCGGGCGATAATGTCGCGATTGTGGCGTTTGCCGCGCGGCCACTACGCAACGGCCGACAGCAGCTGTATGCGCGCGTAGCTAATCTGGGCACGACGCCAATCGCGCGCACGCTGCAGCTGGATTTGGATGGCACGCGCGCGGCAACCGAACCGATGCGCCTGGCACCGGGAGCCGAGGCCGAATGGAGCTGGCCGATACCAGGGGGCACGAATCGGGCGGAGGCAGTGCTTTCAGGCAGCGATCTCCAACCAACAGATGATCGGGCAGCCGTGGTTTTGAGCAACACCGCCCGAACACAAGTGGTGCTGGTCGCGAACGGAGCCACGCCGGTCGAGCGTGCGCTGCGAGCCCAACGTGGCTTCGCGGTGGAGCTGGTATCTCCGGCCGACTACCAGCCCAGCGTAACCGCCGATCTAGTGGTGTTTCACAACTACGTACCAGCCCAACTGCCGGCCGCGCCTGTGTTGCTTGTGGCACCGCCAAGCGACCAAACGATGTTCGAGGTGACCGATGCTGTGTTTGCGCCACAGCCGGCTGTTGCAGCCGACGAGCGCTTTGCCGGGATCGATTGGAAGCCGGTAACCTTTGAGCGCATCGAACGCATCACACCGCCTGACTGGGCGAGCGTGGCGGTTGCCAGTGGTGACACGCCCCTTGTGCTGACCGGGCAGTTCAATGATCATCCGATCGCGATCTGGGCATTCGATCCGGCCGCGTCGAATATTCCCCATCGCTTGGCCTTTCCGCTGCTTACGGCAGCTACCACCCGCCACCTGCTGCCGCAGCCAACGGATCAGTTACGCGTAGGTGGCATGGCGCCCTTCGCGCTGCGCGACCCGGAGGGCAACGCCGTGGCGCAGGGTGAACGCCTCAGCCAAGCTGGCCTCTACCGCCTCCAAACCGGGGAACGCCTCCTAGCGGTCAATGCGCTGGATGTGGAAGAGTCGAATTTACAGCAGCGTGCGGAACCAGCCATCACGGAAGTTCCCCAAAATGTATTGGAAGATGACACGCCGGTTGGCCGGGAGCTGTGGCAGCCCCTGGTATTCGCCGCCCTGGCCGTGCTGCTGGCCGAGTGGCTGTACAGCCATCGCGGCAGCTTTGGGCGTGGTGGCGCAAGAAAGCAGCGAGCACAGGTTTAGCTATGATATTTCGCTCTCCACTATGGTTATGGTTGCTGCCGGTTATACTGTTGATCGGCGTCCTGATGGCGCGGCGAAGTCATTTACCGCGTGCTGCTCAGCTTCTGCGCGCGGTGATTGTTGCGCTGGTCGTCGGAGCGCTGGCCGATCCGATTCGACCCGGAAGGGCAGCTCCCGCGCCACTGCTTGTGCTTGTTGATCAATCAGCCAGTCTCTCGCCCGCTGCTCGTGACGCCGCCTGGCAAGCAGCAACGCGGATCGCCACCGAGCGGGGCACAGCTATAACAACGGTTGCCGCGATTGGCGAAAACACGGTTGTTGCACCTGATCTCAAGCAGCCGGCTGTTGCCGCCAACGGGACCGATCTGGCGGGAGCACTGCGACTCGCGCAAGGATTTACACAGCCGGGCGCGGCTCAAGGCGGGCGTGTCTTGCTTTTGTCGGATGGGGCTGCCACCACAGGAGGCGTGGACGAGGCGGCCCAGGCTTTGCGGGCGCAAGGCGTTGCCGTCGATGTGCTGCCGGTGACCGACGCTGCCCAGAGCGACGCGCGTGTGGCCGACATCTCATTACCGGCGGGACTGCGCGCCGGCCAAAGCTTTCGCGGTGAGGTAACGCTTGAAAGCACGGAAGCTACGCAAGGTACGCTGGTTATTTCCGTAAATGGGCAGCCGGTGAGTGAGCGAGCAGTGAGTCTCCCAGCCGGACGAACTTCGTTCCCACTGCCGGGTAGCGTGCCCAACCCAGGCGTGCAGCGCGTTCGGGCCGAGCTGCGCATCCAAGACGCTCATGCCGAAAACAATATCCTCGACACGACCGCACTGGTCGGGCCGCCGCCCAAAGTGCTGGTCATTGAGCGACAGCCCGAGGCCGCCGCAAACTTACGCGACGCCTTGGAGCAGCAGGGGGTGCAAAGCGAGGCGCTGCGCCCAGCCGATCTTTCAAGCCGTTTGTCGGATCTCCTTCGCTTCGACTCGATTATTTTACAAGATATTCCAGCCGACGCACTCACGCTCGACCAGCAGTCTACACTTCGGGAGTTTGTGCGCAGCTTAGGCCATGGCCTGCTCGCCGTGGGTGGCTCCAATAGCTATGCGCTGGGGGACTACAAAGGCACGCCCTTGGAAGACGTATTGCCGGTGAAGATGGACACCCCGCCACGCCGGGAACGCCAGCAGGTGGCATTATTACTGATTGTTGATCGTTCAGCCAGCATGTATGGCGCAACGCCCGAAACCAACAAGCTTGAGCTGGCCAAGGGCGCGGCGCTGGCAGCGACCCAGGTGTTGGTGCCGAACGACCGGCTGGGCGTGCTCACATTCGACACGGGCACGGAGTGGACCGTGCCGTTTAGCCAGATCGGCGAGGGCTTGGCCTTATCCGAGATTCAAGACCGGATCGCGGCCATCGATTATGGTGGCGGCACGGATATTTATCGCGCGCTTGGCATCGGCTTGCCCGACCTCGCGCGACAAGATGTCACTGTTCGGCACGCCGTGCTGCTGACGGATGGCCGCTCATTCACCAGCGACCCGGATCAGTATGACCGTTTAGTCCAAGCCGCGCGCGCAAACGGCATGACCCTTTCAACCATTGCCATCGGCAGTGATGCCGATACGGAGCTATTGGAGCGCCTCGCCAATCAAGGCGGTGGTCGTTACCACTTCGCGGGCGATCCACAAGAGCTGCCGCGGTTGACGCTGATGGAAACAGAGATTGCGCGTGAAGACCCACGCATCGAAGGTCGGTTCCAACCGCAGCCAGCCGGACCGCATCCAATTGTACGCGGCTTTGTGCCACGGCAATTTCCCGATCTGGAAGGCTATGTCGCTGTGACGCCCAAGCCGGAGGCTGAGGTCGTTTTGCACTCGCCGGAGCAAGATCCAATCTTGACGGCTTGGCAATACGGCTTAGGTCGTTCCTTAGCCTGGACGTCGGACAGCGGCGAGGAGTGGAGTGCAGCCTGGCAAAGCTGGGGCGAAAGCTCACTCTTCTGGACGCAAATGCTGGCCTATACCTTCCCGGATCCCGCGCAAGGATTGTTGAGTGTACGCATTGACCGCACGGGACCAACCCCGCGCGTTGTTGCCGACGCACAAGACGACGACGGCGCACCGCTGGACCTAGCCGATGTAGGAGCGCGGCTGCAAAACCCCAGTGGGCAAGAGTCAACCTTGCGCCTGAAACAGGTTGCACCCGGTCGCTATGAGGCGCCGTTTGAAGCTGCGGATGTCGGGGCATACACGGTAGGCGTCGCGCTACGTAAGGGCGACCGGCAGATCGAGGCGAGTGCCGGCTGGGCCAAGCCTTATGCGGCCGAGTTTGCGCTGCAGCCAGATCCAGCCCAGCTTGAACGCATAGCGGCAATCAGCGGCGGCCGTATGCTTGAGTCTCCCGAACAGGCTGCCGACGCTGTTAAGGCGGAAACGCAACGCCCGACACAAGCATTTTGGCCATGGTTGATTGGCCTGGCACTTGTGCTATGGCCGGTGGAGATTGCCGTCCGGCGCGGTTGGCTGAGGCGGCGAGCGTAAGAACCCCGGAGGCAAGCAGCTACCATAGCTCGGGCCGCTTGCCTCCCAACGGTTCCGTTGATGCTGCCCAAACCAGCGCGCAGGCAGCTGAACGAGGACCAGCATGCGCACATCCACAGCATGTGTGCGCAGCGGCGACCCATGCAACTGGGGGAAGTACACCATCAACAGCACGAGCCCTCGTAAACAAGCAGTTCAAGTGCAGAAACTAATGAACTCCCAAGTGGTTGCGGCCCGCCCGGATGATCTGTATAATGTCAAAGCTGCGGTACCAGAAGCAGAGCTGGAGAACAATTGACGGACAATGCTGCAGGTTGAACGCATGGCCCCGTAGCTCAGTGGATAGAGCATTGGTTTCCTAAACCAAGTGTCGGCCGTTCGAGTCGGCCCGGGGTCGCCATACGATTGAGCCGCTTCTCATGCGGCTCTTTTTATTTTTCATTGACTCTGACAGCGATGCCCACTATAGGCGACACTCCACAACTGGATAGCGTTCTGGCCACAATTGTAGGGCAAGAGGTAGTGCACGCCCATATATCGCGCCACTGGGGAGTGGCGAAGTCTTTGGTGATAGCGTATGATTGGGGGATGATTACC
>JADDQF010000052.1 GCA_016781505.1 bacterium | reverse complement strand
AATGTTGAGCCAAGCAAGGAGAAACGTGGGATTGCACCACGCCTTAGCTTGTACACCAAAACAGCGCTGTACGTCAAGTTAAGGTTTCACCTGGTAAGTCGCTACGGCAAAGCGTTACCAATGAATGCATGCGAATTGGAGCACAACAGCCCGAAATTGTGGGGGTCGTCTTAGGGGTGCTTGAAGACCAGATCGACCAACCGCGCGCTGATGCCATCGGCGTCGACCGACCACAGATTGCTGAGCACAATCACCGTCACGCCTTGTTCGGGATAACGGGCTATTGAGGTTGAGAATCCGTCGATTCTGCCTGGATGGCCAATCCGCAGCCTGTCGCCTGATCGTTCGATGAACCAGCCATACCCATAGCTCCGGGCATACGGCGTGAATATCTGCTGCAACTCCGCGGCAGGCAGGAGCCGATCCGTGGAAAGGGCTTCGCTCCAGCGGTACAAATCCTCGACCGTCGAAGCCAGCGAGCCACAGCCGTACAGCGTGGACGGGTCGAGCGGCGGCGATGCTTGTCCAAGACGGCGGTAGCCAAGGGCATCGACACGGAGCTCGGGAGTGCTGGGAGCGATGCCACTGGCGTTCATGCCGAGCGGTGCGAAGATCACGTCCCGCAGCAAGTCGGCATAGGATTGTCCGGAAACCTGCTCAATCAGCAGCGCCAACACCACGTAGTCTGAGTTCTCGTATTGGAAGACCTTGCCCGGCTGAGACAGCAAGCGACGCTGTCGAAAGCGCGCCACCAACTCCCCGGGCGTGGTTTGCACCGTGCGGGTTGCACCAAAGCTAGGAAAATCCGTGTAATTGGGTAGGCCGGACGTATGCGTCAATAAGTGATGGATCGTGATCGGGCGCCAGTGGGCCGGGCAGTTCGCCAGATAGTCGCAGATCGAGTCATGCACCGATAGTTTGCCCTGAGCTTGAAGGTGCATAATCGCCATGGCCGTAAACTGCTTCGAAACCGAGGCCAGGCGGAAGCGCGTTTGCGAGGTATTCGGCACCTGCTGCGCGCGATTAGCCCAGCCATAGCCCTTGCTCAGCAAAATCGTACCGTTGCGCGCGACAAGGACGCTGCCTTGGAATCGGCCGGCTTGAACCATGCGGGAAAGGTAAGCATCCAGCTGATCGGCGAGCGGATTTGGGGGCAGCACCGGCGTTGCGGTCGGCAGGGGTGTTGCCGTCGGCAAGGGCGTAGCCGTTGGCGAGGCGGGTGATGGCGTGGGTATCGGACTTGGCGTCAGGGTTGGAACCGCGGTCGGGGTGGGCCTTGGCGGCGGTAGCTGAACTGGTTGGGGTTGATTTACCGCGGCGGCGATAACCGGCTGGTCCACCCAGCGCTTGGCGTGCTGCAATGCTGCCTGGGGCGCGGGAGCGCAAGCCCCTAGCACAAGGAGAGCATGGAGCAGGATCGCGACCGTGAGACGGCCGGGCCAGTGTTTGTGGAACACGATTTTCGTCTCTTCGCGATTGGTGGGCGCACCCGAAAACGAAATGCGGCGATGCAGCGACACCGCCACCGGTCTTTACGAGATCACCTGGTCGGTATGGCTTTGCTGCTGAACGATGGACGAAACAGCAACTGGAGCACACGCTGCTGTACGACTGCTGTCCACCCTTGCGAACGGAAGTATAGCAAGCCTATGTCGTATAAAAGGTCCTGCGGCGGTGAGACCAAACGGGTGAGGGCAAGCACTCCAGATCGCAGAGCGTCATATTGATCAAACAGTGCAAGCACCGGCAGCTGAGTGGCCTTGCAGCAAGTGTGCTGTTGACCAAGGCAGCTTGTTGAGCGGTGCGGCAGCCTTCCGAGCCAACCGGACAAGCTGCGCGAACCAGGAGCTGTTCATAGTTGACCACGTCGGTATGCTTGCAACGGCTAAATTCTGGAGTGGAATGACTGAGCTCTCGGCACGCTGGTGCTACTATTGCTGCTGGGCTGTTAGTGCGTGACGGACCATGGGAAGGAGCGACACCAGTTTACCGGCCGCAACCTGGCGGCCTTGCTTGCAAGCAGATGAATGTAACTCTTGCCACGAGCCGGGCTGCAGCAAGATAGGCGCGGTCAGTCGGCCTCATACGAAACCTGTAATCAGCTACGGCATTTGGCCAGGTCGGCCAATGCCACGCTTCTGAGGAGTTTCTTGATGCCAATCACACGCGACACCTTTGGGACAACCGAGGACGGCATTTCGATCGAGCGCTACACCTTGACGAACGGCAACCGGCTGGAAGCAAGCATTATGACCTACGGCGGGACTCTGCTGGCACTACGCGTACCGGATCGGCTGGGCCAGCTTGCGGATGTAGTGCTCGGTTTCGACACCCTGCAGCCGTATCTGATCGACCATCCGTACTTTGGCAGCCTGGTTGGGCGCTTCGCCAACCGCATCGCACATGGCCGTTTCGAGCTCAATGGGCGCAGCTACACGCTGGCTCGTAACAATGGACCGAATCATCTCCATGGTGGTCCACGTGGTTTTCATCGCGCCGTTTGGAGCGCCAGCGATCAAACATCCCCCGACGGACCAAGCCTGGAGTTGCGGTACGACAGCCGCGATGGCGAGGAAGGCTATCCGGGAAACCTGTCCGTCATGGTTGTGTACACGCTGAGCGACCAGGACGAGCTACGGATCGACTACGCCGCGACCGCCGACCAGGATACCATCATCAATCTCACCAACCATGCGTACTTCAACCTTGCCGGGCACGGGAGCATCCTTGACCACGAGTTGGAACTGGTCGCAGCGCATTTCCTCCCGGTGGACCAAACCTCGATCCCGCTGGGGGAGATCCGTCCCGTGCACGGCACACCGATGGACTTCACAGCCCCCAAAGCGATTGGGCTTCATATTGGAGCCGACGACGAGCAGCTTCGCAACGGGCAGGGATATGACCATAACTGGGTGCTGGATCAGGGAGCCGGAAGCTTAGGGCTGGCGGCGCGCCTGTATGAGTCGACAACGGGGCGGGTGATGGAAACATACACGACGCAGCCTGGAGTCCAATTCTACTCTGGCAATCTGCTGGATGGCAGTTTGACCGGCAAGGGGGGCCAGCGCTACGAGAAGCATGCCGGTTTATGTTTGGAAACCCAGCACTTTCCGGACTCTCCTAATCAGCCGCAGTTCCCATCAACTGTGCTACGGCCAGGCGAAACCTTCAGGCAGACAACCATGTATCGGTTTAGGACCCGAGACTAAGGGGGATTCGTACAAATACAGGCTGACAATGTAAGACGCTTTGGTGCTGTATCACAAGCAACATGACACCTGTTTGACGTACATATCTGTACCTCATCATTCATGAAAGGCGGACCAGCCATGCAGTATCGTCAGCTCGGTCGCACGGGTCTTCGGGTTAGCCCGCTTTGCCTAGGCACCATGAATTTCGGCCAGCAAACCAGCGAGGCCGATAGCTTTGCCATCATGGACCAGGCCTTGGAACACGGCATCAACTTTTTTGACACAGCCAACCGCTATGGCCGAGAAATTCATCTCGGCTTTACGGAAGAGATCATTGGACGCTGGCTGGCACAGGGCGGGCGGCGCGAGCGCATCGTGCTCGCGACAAAAGTGTATGGGGCGATGGGGGAAGGACCCAACGACCGCGGCTTGTCGGCGTATCATATTCGCCGGGCATGTGAGGATAGCTTGCGCCGGCTCAAAACCGACCATATCGATCTGTACCAGATGCACCACGTTGATCGTAACACGCCCTGGGATGAGATTTGGCAGGCGATGGAACAGCTTGTGCGTGAAGGCAAAGTTCTGTATGTCGGCAGTAGCAACTTTGCGGGCTGGCATATCACCCACGCGAACTGCGTTGCCCAGCAGCGACATTTCCTGGGGCTTGTCTCGGAGCAAAGCTTGTACAACTTAACGGCGCGCACGATTGAGTTGGAGGTCTTGCCAGCGTGTCGCGCCTTTGGCGTCGGCGTCATTCCGTGGAGTCCGCTCGGCGGTGGTCTCCTGGCCGGCGCACTCGAAAAAGCGAGCACGGGCCGCCGCGCAGCCGACAGCATGCAGCAAAAAATTGACCAGTACCGTCCCAAGCTGGAGGCATACGAGGCCTTCTGCCGAGAGCTTGGCGCACAACCGGCGGATGTAGCGCTGGCGTGGCTGCTGCATAATCCGGCGGTAACGGCGCCGATCATTGGTCCCCGTACCCGCGAGCAGCTCGATGCGACGTTAGCGGCGCTGGAGGTACAGCTTGGTTCGGAGCACCTCGCGCAGCTCGACCAAATCTTTCCCGGACCGGGCGGCGAGGCGCCGGAGGCTTACGCCTGGTAACCAGCTCGGGCAAAACAGGCACGGGCGGCGCATCATGCGTCGCCCGCGCCTCCTAACGGCAAGCGGATCGGGCCCTGCTCGCGCTGTGAGCGGTAGATCGCCTCGAACAGCTCGACGGCGTTACGGCCCTCGGTGCCCGGCACCAGCGGTGGCCGATCCGCGATGACCGCGTCCAAAAAATCCTCGATCTGGAGCCGATGGTAATGCGACATGATGTCGATCTTCGCGGCTAGGGCGCGATCCTCAGCTTGCCAGGCCGCTAGAAGTTCGGCTTCGCCCGGCACAGTCCAAAGATCGTTGATCGGCGGCTCGACAGCGGTGGTCACGCCCGATATAAACATCGAGCCGCCATCGGTCTGCACCCCGATTGAGGCGCCGTTCGAGCCGTGCACATGGACATTGCCGTACAAGCCCGGATTCTGGCTGTTGCTGGCGACGATGGCGCCCAACGCCCCACTGTGGCAGCGCACCACAGCCACCGCCGTGTCTTCAACCTCGATGGACGGGTGGTTGAGATTGGCGACATAGCCCGACACCTCGGCGATTGGTCCCATCAACCATTGAAACAGATCGAGCTGATGCACCGCCTGGTTGACCAGCACCCCACCGCCCTCGCCCTGCCATGTTCCACGCCACGCATCCATAGTGTAATACTCGGGACTGCGCCAGCCCAGCAACGTGAGCGTCCCCAAGATTGGATGGCCGATTTTGCCATTATCGATTGCTGCCCTAACCCGCTGAGCGGACGGATACAGCCGCCGCTGGCTGATCACCCCGAGCTTCACGCCGCTTTTGCGCGCAGCCGCGATCATCTGGCCGCACTCCGCCGCCGTGATCGCCATCGGCTTTTCGATCAGCACATGTACGCCCGCTTCCGCCGCCATGATCGCCTGCTCGGCGTGCTGGGGATGCGGCGTACACACGATCACCAGCTCGACAGCCTGATCTTGCAGCATAGTCGGAAGATCGGTGTAAGGCTGCACGCCGTACTGCGCCGCAAACGCTCCTGTCCGCTCGGCGTTGCGCCCGGACACCGCGACAAAGCGCGATTGCGGCAGGGAGGCCAAGATTTGGGCGTGGGTATGTGCTACCTTGCCCGGGCCAATGATGGCTGTGCCGATCTGCTCCTTCATGGCTGCAAGATCACCTTGAGAGCATCCAGCTTGCCTTGGGCCAGATCCTGGAACAGCTGTGGTCCCTCCGCTAGTGATGCCACCCGCTCAGTTAATGGGGCGACGTCGACCCGGCGGGTTCGCAGCAATTCAATCGCCTGCCCAAATTCTTGGTCAAAGCCGTACGTACCGCGGATTGTGATTTCGCGCGTGACAACCTGCTGCATGTTGAGCGTGACCTCGGGCTGCGAGTTGCCGATCCAGGTGATGTTGCCGCCGATCCGCGTTACCGCCAGCGCTTGCTGGACCGTCGGCGTAATACCCACGGCCTCAAACGTAACGTCTGCACCCAGGCCATCCGTCGCCTGCTGCACCAGCGCGACCGGATCGGCATCGGCGACGTTCACGACCTGATCTGCGCCAAGCTGGCGGGCAATCTCCAACCGATGCGGGCTGCGATCCGTAACAATAATGGTTCCGGCGCCCCGCAGCCGTGCCGCCTGCACGGTTAGTAAGCCGATCGGCCCGGCGCCAACCACCACAACCGTATCCATCATGTTGAGGGGCGTGATCGCGACGGCGTGCAGCGCAACCGAGAGCGGCTCGGTCCACGCGCCGTCGGCATAGGAAAGATCGTCGGGCAAGCGATACAGCTGTGTTTGCGGCACGCTGACGGCATCCGCATAAGCGCCGTGCTTGTTCATGCCGATCAAGGTGCGGTTTTGACAAATATTGCCGCGCCCCGCCCGACACATTGCGCACGTCCCGCAGCGATGCAGTGGCTGCACGACCACCCGATCGCCCACGGCATACTTCTGCACGTTGGAGCCTACCGCGGCAACCTTGCCGCTAAATTCGTGGCCCATCACGATACCCGGTGTACGCCGCCCGGTTGAGCCAGTAAAGCCGTGAATATCCGAGCCGCAAATACCGGCTGCCTGCACGGAAACGACGACCTCGTCCGGCCCGGGAGTTGGCTCGGGCACATCGCGGAGCGGCATTTGCCAGGGACCCTCATACATTAGTGCACGCATCATTCCTCCATGCCGCACCCCCATGGCCGCTGTAACGCCGTCGACGCGTAAGAGGTGCGTCCATTCTTGACAAGCACGTTCTGCGCTTCTATCATAGCAGCATTCCGTATATTGAACAATGTTCCAAATGACGAACACCAGTCCTGCCATCCAAAAACCGCCCTCGCCTGCTGTAGACCGGGCATTAGCTATTCTGCAACTGCTCGCAGCGCTCCAGCAGGGCTTGGGCGTGAGCGAGATCAGCCGTGTGCTAGGCCAAGCCAAAAGCAGCCTGCACGCGGTTTTGACGACGCTGGAGCAGCGCGGGTTTGTGATCAAGGACAGCACAACCAAGCGCTACCAGCTCGGCCCGCAGGCACTCGTGGTAGGAGCGGCGTACGGCCGCCAAACCAATCTCCTTGACGCCTTTGAAGCGGTAGCGACTGATCTTGTGGGCCGCTGTGGTGAAACGGTTCAGCTGGCTATGCTGCACGGCCGGCATATCCTGTACATTGGCAAGCATGACGGCACGCATCATGTGCGGCTGGCTGCGCAGATCGGCGGCCAACTGCCCGCGCATGCCACAGCCTTGGGCAAAGCATTGTTGAGCGGTCTGTGCGAGGCGGCTGTGGAGCAGCTCCTGGCCGATGTGGCGTTGGAACGTTTGACGGAGCGCACGATCACCGCGCTGCCTGAGCTTAAGCGCGAGCTGGCAGCGGTTCGAGCGCAAGGGTTCGCGGCCGACAATGGCGAGGTTAGTCCCGAGCTTCGCTGCGTGGGCGCGCCCGTCCATGATGCAACCGGGGCAATTATCGCGGCAATCAGCGTATCCGTACCGATTACCCGGATCGACGATCAGCGTGCAGCCGGTCTGGCTCAGCTTGTGTGTGATGCAGCCCGGACCATTGAGCGGCGGCTGGGCTATGCGGGAGACCGTGCGTAATCTGTGAACGAAGACACAGCCACGGCTGAGCTAACGAACAGGGAGCAGATATGCAACTTTGTAGATTCCACAGTCCCATCCACGGCGCGCGCCTCGGCCTCCTGGTCGACGAAACTGTACACGACGTAACCGCGAGCGGCCAGCCCCATATGGCTACGCTTGCCGCGCTGCTCCAGGCTTCGACCTCGACGCCGCTCCCAACGCTGCTGCAAGACATTCCGCTGGACCAATTGCCGACCTACCGCTACGCTGACCTCGAGCGTGAGCCAGCTGGCGATGTGGCGCATCTGCTGCCGCCCGTGGATCGGCAGGAGGTGTGGGCTGCCGGTGTGACCTACGCCTGGAGCCGTGAAGCCAGGGTACGCGAGGCGGTTACCAAAGACATCTATGTCCGTGTGTACGAGGCGGAGCGTCCTGAATTGTTTTTCAAGTCGATCGGCAGCAAGGCCGTGGGGCCGCACAACTGGATCGGGCTGCGCGGTGACAGCAAGTGGAACGTGCCCGAGCCTGAGCTGGTGCTGGTCCTCAACCCTGGAATGCAGATCGTGGGCTACACCATCGGCAACGACGTGAGCAGCCGCGACATCGAGGGCGAAAATCCGCTGTATTTGCCGCAAGCCAAAGTGTATCGGCACGCCTGCGCGGTTGGTCCGGTGATCACGATCGCCGACACGGCGTTTAACGCCCACAACCTGCCGATCAAGCTCGGTATTGTGCGTGACGGGGCAACCGTTTTTGAAGCCGAGACCAGCACCGCCCAGCTAAATCGACCGCTGCCGGAGCTCGCGGGCTTCCTGGGGCGTTACGACGATTTTGCGGACGGAGTGCTGCTGTTCACCGGCACGGGCATCGTGCCGCCTGATGATTTTACCCTGCACCATGGCGATCAGGTAACGATCACGATTGCAGGCATTGGCGCGCTGCGCAACACTGCGCGCCTGATGGAGTAACAAGGAGCTTTCACAGTCATGCAGACATACCAAAATGTGATAGAGGGAGCGCGGGTCGCGGCGAGCGACGGCGCGACCTTTGAAAATCACAATCCGGCGACGGGCGAGGTGCTTGGCACGTTTCCCAAAGCAACGCGGGAGGATGCCCGACGGGCTATCGCGGCAGCCCGTACAGCGGCGGCAAGCTGGGCTAACACGCCAGCGCCGACGCGCGGCGCGATCCTTGACAAAGCAGCCCAAATCATCAATGGACGCTTGGACGAGATAGCGACGGCGCTGGTTCGCGAAGAAGGCAAAACACTGGCGGAGGCCAAGGTCGAAGTTGGGCGGGCACGCGACATCTTTCGCTACTTCAGCGGCGAAGGCTGGCGCAATGGCGGCGACGTAATCCCCGGCAACACAAGCGGCGAACTGCTGTACTCCAAACGCGAGCCGCTAGGCGTCGTCAGCATTATCACGCCCTGGAACTTTCCGATTGCGATCCCGGCCTGGAAGATTGCGCCCGCGCTGGCGTACGGCAACACCGTTGTTTTCAAGCCAGCCTCGGATGCGCCCCATGTAGGCTTGCTCCTGGTTGAAGCGCTCCACGAAGCAGGGCTGCCACCCGGCGTCATTAACTATGTAACGGGCTCGGGTCGAACAGTCGGCGATGAGCTGATCAGCAACAAGGAGATAAACGGTATCAGCTTTACCGGCTCGTACGACGTCGGCGCCGGCATTTATGGGCAGGCAATCAAGAACATGACCCGCGTTCAGCTTGAGATGGGCGGCAAAAACGCGCTCGTGGTGCTGAACGACGCTGATCTTGAGCTTGCTGTACGTTTATCGGTTACCGGCGGCTTCGGCCTCACCGGGCAGGCCTGTACCGCGACCAGCAGGGTGATTGTGGAGCAGGGAATTGCCGACAAGTTCGTGCAGGCGTTGAGCGAGGCCGCTCGTACCCTCAAGGTCGGCAACGGGCTAGACGAGGGCGTGCAGATGGGGCCGGCGATCAATCAAAGCCAGCTTGAAACCGATCTACAGTATGTGCAAGTCGGCAAGGACGAGGCGGCGCGGCTGGTGGTTGGTGGGCAGCGTGTCAACGAGCACTTTGTGCAGCCGACGGTCTTTGATGGCGTCGAGCCGGGGATGCGAATCGCGCAGGAGGAAATTTTTGGCCCGGTAATCGGCGTGATCCGGGCGCGCGACTTCGACGATGCGCTAGGGAAAGCCAACGCTGTCGGCTATGGTCTGGCGGCGGGCGTTGTCACCAATGATTTGCATAAAGCGTTTGCCTTTGCCAACAACATCGACGCAGGGGTAGTCAAGATCAACCAGCCAACCACTGGCCTTGCCCTGCAGGCTCCGTTTGGCGGCTTTAAGCACTCAAGCTCTAACACCTTCAAGGAGCAGGGCCAGGCGGCGATCGAATTTTACACGCGCACAAAAACAATCTACGTCGGGCATGGATAATTGACGGCGCCGACCACACCGCCACAGGAGCAAACATGACCGATACTGCAAACGCGCGCGCTGAGCTGGACACATTGATCGGTCCCAGCACGAGCGCATTATTTGACATTCAAACCCACGCCCCTGGTGCCGCGGGCACACTTCCGCTGACGGAGGAGATGCTGCTTAACTCGCCCAGCGGCGATGTGTTTGCGCTCAGTCAGAACGTTGGCATGGGCTGGGACCCCGCCGATCTCCTACGTACCCAGGTGTTGATTCTCAGCACGCAGGGCGGTATCCGGGCACCCGACGGGACACCAATCGCGCTCGGGTATCACACCGGCCATTGGGAGGTGGGGCTGCTGATGCAGGCTGCCGCCGAAGAGCTGCGTAGCCACCAGGCGCTGCCGTTCGCTGGCTATGTAACCGACCCCTGCGATGGTCGCTCGCAGGGCACAACGGGAATGCTCGATAGCTTACCCTACCGCAACGACGCGGCCCTGGTCTTTCGGCGGCTGATTCGCTCGCTCCCAACCCGGCGCGGCGTCCTTGGCGTGGCAACCTGCGACAAGGGCTTGCCCGCAATGCTGATGGCGCTGGCAGGTACGCCGGATCTGCCATGCGTTTTGGTACCCGGCGGCGTGACCCTCCCGCCAACGGTGGGCGAAGATGCCGGCAAGATCCAGTCGATTGGGGCGCGCTTTGCTCACGGTGAGATTACGCTGCGGGAGGCGGCGGAGCTTGGCTGCCGGGCCTGTGCCACACCGGGTGGCGGCTGCCAATTTCTCGGCACAGCCGCGACGTCTCAAGTGGTGGGGGAGGCGCTCGGCCTCGCGCTGCCGCACTCGGCGCTGGCGCCATCGGGCCAACCGATCTGGCTTGAGCTGGCGCGGTCGTCCGCTCGCGCGCTGCTGCGACTGCACGAACACAAGGTTGCTACCCGTGACATCTTGACACCGGCGGCACTTGAAAACGCGATGGTGGTGCACGCTGCATTTGGCGGCTCGACCAACCTGCTGCTTCACATCCCGGCGATCGCCCACGCAGCGGGGCTGCCGCGGCCAACCGTGGACGACTGGATCAGGATCAACCGTCGGGTACCAAGGCTGGTGGATGTGCTCCCGAACGGGCCAAGCAGCCATCCGACCGTTCGAGCCTTTTTGGCGGGCGGTGTGCCGGAAGTGATGCTGCATCTGCGGCGGCTCGGCATTTTGCATCAAGACGTTTTAACGGTAACCGGCCAGCGGCTTGGTGCAGTACTCGATTGGTGGGAGCAGTCCGAGCGGCGTGCCGTGCTGCGCGATCTGCTTGCGTCACGGGATGGCGTCGATCCTGACGACGTGATTATGTCACCGCAACGGGCACGCGAGCGGGGTCTGACCAGCACGATTACCTTTCCGCGCGGCAATCTCGCGCCCTCGGGCGCGGTCATCAAAAGCACCTCGATCGATCCCACCGTCGTGGACGCGAACGGTGTGTATCGCAAGCTGGGCCGGGCACGGGTGTTTACGCGTGAGCGTGCCGCAATTGCAGCCATCAAGAGTCACGGGCCAGACCGGGTGCAGTCAGGGGAAGTGATCGTGCTGATTGGGGGAGGGCCGCTGGGCACCGGCATGGAGGAGATTTATCAGGTAACGTCGGCGCTTAAACACTTAACCTGGGGCAAGCAGATCGCGCTGCTCACGGATGCACGCTTTTCCGGAGTTAGCACAGGCGCATGTGTTGGCCACATCGGGCCGGAGGCGCTCGCTGGTGGTCCGATTGGCAAAGTGCGCGACGGCGATCTGATCGAGATCGTGGTGGATCGGGTCAATTTGGTAGGGAGCGTCGATCTGGTGGGCGAGGGCGATATCGCCTTTGGGCCCGAGGTTGGCGCACAGGTGCTGGCAGCGCGTGAGTCGCATCCCGATCTCGCGCCTCATGCGCAGCTACCGGACGATACACGTTTATGGGCTGCGTTACAACAGGTTAGCGGCGGCACCTGGGGCGGCTGTGTGTATGATGTTGATGCGATCGTGGCAGCCCTAACGGGGGGTGTAAGGCATTCATCGTCGAGCGAGCACGAGCCTAGCCGATAACGGCTCTGTTGGATGCTCGCGGCATTTTCGTTGAGATACACACAACCTGTGAGTAGGCGCAGTCCTGCTTATCGGGCGTAAGCAGACGCAGTCGAAAGGACTGCGTCTGCGCGATTACTTCTTCTTACTGCCGCTGTTGGGACCGGCATTGCTGTCGCTACCCGAACGCTCGTTATGCATCGTGCGGCCACGTGTTTGGCCCTGGTGCCGACGATATTCGCGGTGGTCATCACCCTTTTCCGCTTGCTCGCCTTTGCTCAAATCTTTTGGCTGCACCGCCTCTTTGCTGCCGCCTTGGGTATCTGGTCCCTTCGCCATACTCTGCCTCCTTCAATTATTGCCCCTCTTGAAAGGGTCGTTACGTAAGCTAGCAACCAATGGGCCACGCGTTTGGTGCAGCTGGGACGGAACTTCGAAACCTTGGTGACTGCGGCTTTGCTCAGTTTGACACGCCCTCGGAGCTTTGCTACCATCCTGCAAACGTTTGCAACGCGAAATAAGCACAACAAGTGTCGTGCCTGTGGGCGGCGATGGGGAGCAATCTGACAAAGTGACTGATCTGGCGCACCAACTCATACGTCAGACCTGCACAGGATTACTCCACACATAGCTCGTGTGAGGTGTATGCAGCACAGAAGCCCCAAAACTCGGAACACCACCATCATCGATGTGGCACGCGAAGCAGGCGTCTCGTACACCACTGTTTCACGCGTGATCAACGGCAAAGACCATATCAAGCCCGACAAACGCGAGCGCGTCCGACATGCCATGGATCGGCTTGGCTATGTGGTCAATCAACAGGCGCGCAGTCTAGCCCGCGGTCGTTCGCAGGTGATTGGCTTACTAGTCCCGGATCTTGGCTCCAGCTACGTTGGCGAGATCGTTCGCGGCATCGACCAGGCGCTGCAGCCTGTTAATTACGATGTGATTTTGTACACCACGCATCGTCGGCTTGTGAAAGAATCAGCCTATGTTACGTCGATCAGCCAGGGATTAGCCGATGGACTGATCCTGATCTCGCCGACCGATCCGGAAATGTATGTATCCTCGCTGCAGGCCCGCAACTTCCCTTTCGTGTTGCTCGACCATACCGGCAGCAATCTTGTTGACCGCTCGGTTGGCGTCACAAACTGGCGCGGCGCCTACGATGCAACGCGCTACCTGATCGACCTTGGGCACCGCCGCATTGCGTTCATCAACGGCCGCTCTGATCTTCCCGCCTCGGCTGAACGACTCGCCGCGTATCAAACCGCGCTCCGCGACTCCGGGCTATGCGTGGAGGAGGCGTTGATCTGGCAGGGTGATTACGGTCAGCCGAGCGGCTACCGCAGCACTATGCTGCTCGGGCTTGAAAAACCGCCAACCGCCATCTTTGCCGCCAACGATCTGATGGCGTTCGGCGCTATGGAAGCCGTGCGTGAGCAGGGTTTACGGATTGGGCATGATATTTCGGTCATGGGCTTTGACGACATTCCACAGGCGGCTCAGGTCAATCCGCCGTTAACAACGGTGCGGCAGCCCTTGCTTGAAATGGGACGGGCTGCGGCGCGGATGTTGCTCCAACATATTGCAGATCCGTCCCATCCTTTGACTCGCATAGAGCTAGAAACTGAACTTGTTATTCGCGAATCGTGTAGGCCTCCAGCGACACGGCGCACCGCATAAGCGCGCAAACGAGCGTCATTTGGATAACAAAGGGAGTCGGACCATGGCTAACTCAACGTCCTCCAACCGCTTTCCTGACGATTTTCTTTGGGGTGCCGCAACCGCGGCCTATCAGATCGAGGGCGCTGCAAACGAAGACGGGCGGGGCGAGTCGATTTGGGACCGCTTTAGCCATACGCCGGGCAAAACGCTAAATGGTGACACCGGAGACATCGCCTGCGATCATTATCACCATTGGCGCGACGATATCGAGGTGATGCGCGAGCTTGGGCTGCAGGCCTATCGCTTCTCGGTAGCTTGGCCACGCATCCTGCCTGAAGGGCGGGGCCGAGTCAACGAGGCCGGGCTAGCCTTTTATGATCAGCTCGTCGACGGCTTGCTCGAAGCCGGCATCACGCCCTGGGTCACACTATACCATTGGGATCTGCCCCAGGTATTGCAGGATGAGGGTGGCTGGACTAACCGCGCAACGGCGGATGCGTTTGCGGAGTACACCGAGGCTATTACACGCCGCTTGGGCGACCGCGTCAAGCACTGGATCACCCTTAACGAGCCGTGGTGCAGCTCGTTCCTGAGCTACCATATTGGCGAGCACGCGCCGGGGCACAAAAGCTTCGAGGAAGCTTTAGCCGCCGTACATACGCTGTTGCTGGCACACGGTCAGGCCGTACCAATCGTTCGGCGCAATAGCCCGGGCGCACAGGTTGGCATCACACTTAACCTGTCGCAGGTGTATCCGGCCAGCGACAGCTCTGCAGACCAGGCGGCTGCAGTGCGCTACGACGGCTACTTCAATCGCTGGTTTCTGGATCCGCTCTACGGCCGGGGCTATCCCCAGGATATGCTCGAGCTTTACGGCGACCGCGTGCCGGCGTTTGAAGCCGCCGACTTTGATACCATCGCCGCGCCCACCGATTTTCTGGGCCTTAACTACTATACTCCGACCTTTATTCACGACAATCAAGACGGCGGCGTGCTCCGCGTCGGCAGCACCCGGCGCGAGGGTGAATACACGGCCATGGACTGGCTGGTGTATCCCGAAGCGCTTTATGATCAGCTGCTGCGAGTGCCGCGTGACTATCCGACCGGGCCGCTGTACATCACCGAAAACGGCGCGGCTTATCCCGACGAGCCGCCGGCAGATGGGCGGGTCCGTGATCCCGAGCGCGCCAACTACTACCGGCAGCATCTTGCGGCGGCCCAACGGGCGATAGCGGCCGGGTCGCCACTCAAAGGCTATTTCGCGTGGTCGCTGATGGACAACTTTGAGTGGGCCTGGGGCTATACCCGCCGCTTCGGCATCATATATGTTGACTACGCCACGCAGCAACGGACGATCAAAGACAGCGGCTACATGTATCGGGATGTGATCGCGGCTAACGCCATTGACGATTAGATCATGTTTGTACAGCCATCAAGTTATGCGGGCGTATCTGAATCTGCGGGAAAAGGCTCGGCAACGGAACGCGGATGCCGAAATCCAGGCACTGGCAGCAGAGATTCAGGCCGGCGATCAGCCGCCCTTTGTGTACAGCCCGGCTAACGCGTAGGAGCTCAATGCATGCCAGTTTGACCGTCGAGCTGTTGCACGGCGTGCGCTAAGCAGTGGAGCTAGCACCTTCAAGCCTCGTCATGCGGCACAAGCGGGGCCGAAGCTGCAGTGTTGTTAGCTGCGTTTTACAGGAAGCAGCCACCCTCGTGCTGGGAGGCAGGAAAGGGAGAGCATATGAGCTACTTGCTCGGCTTAGATGTGGGAACCAGTGGCGCGAAAGCTGTCCTTGTCGCGGCTGATGGACAGGTCAGCACCACAGCCACGGAAGAATACGGCTTGTCTAATCCACGCCCACTGTGGAGTGAGCAAGATCCGGCTGACTGGTGGCGGGGCAGTCGAGCGGCGATCCAACGGGTTGTGTCTTCGGCTGGCATCCCGGCTGACGCTATCGCAGGGATCGGACTGACGGGCCAGATGCACGGCGCCGTGTTCTTGGATGAGCGCGACGCGGTTATTCGTCCTGCCATGTTATGGAATGATGGACGGACAGGTCCACAATGCGTCGAAATCACCCAACGCGTTGGAGCTGAACGGCTGATCTCCATCGCCGGCAATCCGGCGTTGGCAGGCTTTCAAGCACCCAAGGTGCTGTGGCTGCGCGAGCATGAGCCGCACCATTACGCCCGCGTGCGCCGGGTGTTGTTACCCAAAGATTTTATCCGGCTCCAGCTGACCGGCGAATACGCCAGCGATGCCTCGGACGCGGCCGGAACTCTGCTCCTCGATCTGACACGGCGCGACTGGTCGGATGAGATCGTCCAAGCGCTGGAAATTCCCCGTGAGTGGCTGCCCCGAGTGTATGAAGGCCCTGAGGTAACCGGCCGCCTCACACGCGCAGCCGCGGAGGAGCTTGGGCTGCCGACAGGCCTCCCGGTGATCGCCGGCGGTGGTGATAATGCGGCGGCGGCGATTGGCACCGGCATTATTCGTGATGGTGTGATCAGCTCGTCGTTGGGTACCAGTGGCGTGTTGTTCGCCCACAGCGATGCGATTCGCCTTGATCCGGAAGGGCGCTTGCATACGTTCTGTCACACCGTTCCCGACGCCTACCACCTGATGGCCGTCACGCTCAGCGCGGGCGGCGCGTTTCAATGGCTCAGGAATACGCTGCGTGGACTGCTGCCCGATCTGAGCTACGACCAGCTGGTGGGATTAGCTGAACAAACACCACCGGGAGCGGAAGGTCTCATCTTCCTGCCCTACTTATCCGGCGAACGAACTCCTCATCGTGACCCATTGGCGAGTGGGGCGTTTGTTGGCCTGACACTTCGCCATGGGCTCGGGCATATGGTGCGGGCAGTGTTGGAAGGTGTGGTTTTCAGCCTGCGCGATGGGCTAGCGATCATGCGCGAGCTTGGCCTTAACCTTGACGAGGTACGTGCCATCGGAGGTGGCGCACGCTCCAAGCTATGGCGGCAGCTGCAGGCCGACATTCTTGGCAGCCCAATCACCACGATGGCCGTGGAGGAAGGACCAGCGTTCGGCGCGGCGCTGTTGGCAGGCGTGGGGGCCGGGGTGTATCCTGATGTGCGCGCAGCCGTCGCCGCGGGAGTTGCCACACGTGATACCGTCGAACCAAATGCACAGCGGCTGCGGCATTACGACGAATTGCATGGCGTTTACCGGGAGCTGTATCCAGCCCTTAAGCCAACCTTTGGCGCACTCGCAGCTGCGGCCGAAGAATGATCGGAAGGCTGGGCTACGACAGCCCACCACAGCGCGAGCAGCCGTACTGACCATACCGAACAACTACGCTTCAAACAGGCAGGACTGGTTGTCACGCTTGGCGGAGCGGTCGGCCTAGGCCCTCCTGTTGCTGCGGAAACATGCACAGCGTCACAAACAGCTGCCCTCTGGCGCTCCGTGGTCTTCCATCACCAACGTGAAGATACGTTACGCAGCCCCACGATCATGCATGATCGTGGGGTTGTTGCTGCCGGGGGTGTCGCAAGGGCATTACAGGCAACCAGTGCAAGATCGCCGCTTACTGAGCGGCGAATTGGGCATCGGTGAGCAAGCGCGGGTTGGTGGTATCCGATGCAACAAATGATGCAGGGACGACTGCCGTCTTGTAGCTCGCGTACACTTTGTAGGTTGTACGGCCATATTTATAGGTACTGTCTCCATTTGTGCCGCCGAAGACAGCTCAATCGGAACACCGCATCATCAAGGTGGGTCAGCGCTGCTCTTGGCTGGGCTTGAGCACAGAATTCGTCGCAGCCCGTCGCGCCATCACGATCTGCCCACCCCAAAGACAGATTGCCAGCGCCACAAACATGCCAACGCTTGCCACGCGCATAATGCCCACTGCACCCATTTGATCTAAAAGCACGCCGCCAATCAGCGCCCCGGTGATTGCGCCAAACCCCTGTGACGAGGAGCTAAGCAATCCTTGGGCAGTCGCCGCGCGCTCCCGTCCTGCCAGTTGATGCACCAATGTCACCGAGGCCATCAGATACAGCCCAAACGACATGCCGTGCAACAGTTGCACCCAGACCACCCAGGCTGCTGCAGGGGGAAGGCTGTACAGCAGCAAACGAATGGTGTACATGGCCACCGCAAAGATCAAGATCTTACGGCTTGAAAAGCGCTCGATGAATCGTCGGCCAAACAGCATGATCGGCACTTCGCTGACCGCCGCCAGCACCGCCGCCGTGCCCACTAACCTAATCGAGCCGCCAATCTCGGTTAGATAAATGCCGAAATAGCTGCCCATCATGGTAGCATTGCCAATAACCAAAAAGCTTGTCAGCAGCACCAGCGTGACGGATCGATCATGCAGGATCTCCGAAACACATTCCCACATCGGCTGCGTTGACGAGCGCCGTAGTGGGGGCAGGCCGAAGGTCGCGCCGCAGGTTATCAGCAGGGTCGCAGTATAGGCCAGCAGAAAGAAGTGCGAAATGTTCTGGCCCATCTGCCAGCCGACGAACCAGACCCCGACAATAAAACCAATCGTGCCCCAGACCCGAAATTGCCCATAGGACAGGCCGCTCCGTTCGCTGATCGTTACTGCATACGAGTCCAGGAGCGCGGGAATAGCAGCCAAACAGCTCGCAAGCAGGACCGTTAACAGCAGCAGCGGCACAAAGCTCGTGGTCCATGCGATCAACAAGGCCGACAGTGCTGCAATCAGCAATGTTGCGCGCAGCACCAGCCGGTGGGCACTATACGTGTCGGCAAAACCGCCCCAAAGTGGTGCCAGCACGGCGATTCCGAGTGGTGGGATTGCTACCAAGAACCCGATCTGTATGCCGTTGAGCTGGAGCAGGCGATAGTACAAGCCGATATAGGGGCCAAGGCAGCCGATGGCGGCAAGATACCAAAAGTAGCTGCAGCTCAGCCACACCGATCCCGGCACGGTTCGGAGCATGTGAATCGGCATTTTCAAGATAGCGTATCCTATTCTTCCGTGGCACCAAATACAACACCGCCTGCGCATCCTTAGCAAGCACGGGACCACAATGGGCGGCAGAATGCGGGGAGGTAACGCTGGTTGCCGAAATTGATCAGTGGAGCACGTGCAGCAACCCGATGGCAACGGCTGTTTCACACGCCCTTAATGCCGGAGTGAATACCACAGGCGTTTGCCCGCAGCCGCAAGCCGATTATACTTCGGTTTACCAATGCTGGGAGCAATCGGCACGAAAGAAGGTACCCAATGACAACAGCCCAACCTTTGGTCTCGCATCTGTACTTCGGCGACCCGCGCGCGCACGTGTTTGACGGCAAGCTCTACATCTACCCGTCACATGATATCGACACGGGCGCACCCCAGACCGACGAGGGCGACCACTTCGACATGCATGACTACCACGTGCTCTCGCTGGACCGGGTCGGAGGTGAGGTAACGGATCATGGTGTGGCGTTACATATCGACGGCATCCCCTGGGCTGCGAGACAATTGTGGTCCAACGACGCCGCGTACAAAGCCGGCACCTACTACCTGTATTTCCCAGCCAAAGATAAGCAAGACATTTTCAGAATTGGCGTCGCCACCAGTCCTTCGCCGAGCGGACCGTTCACTGCCGAGCCGGAACCAATCGAAGGGAGCTTCAGCATCGATCCTTGCGCTTTTGAAGACCATGACGGTCAATTCTATCTGTGTTTTGGTGGGCTGTGGGGTGGACAGCTGCAGCGCTGGCAAAGTGGCACATACAATCCCAATGTCGCGCCGGAGCCGGATGCGGACCAACCGGCGCTTGGTCCGCGCATAGCTCGGCTGCGCGACGATATGCGCGGCTTTGCCGAGCCAGTTCGCGAGATTCGCATCCTGGATCAGCAGGGTAACCCGATCTTGGCGACGGATCACGCCCGCCGATTTTTCGAAGCGGTCTGGCTGCACTCGTACAACGGCAAATACTATCTTTCGTACTCCACGGGCGACACGCACCTGCTCGTATATGCGGTAGGCGACAATCCGTACGGCCCGTTCACCTATGGCGGGGTGCTACTAACTCCGGTCGTCGGATGGACCACCCACCATTCGATCGTCAAGTTCCAGGAAAAGTGGTATCTGTTCTACCACGACGCCTCGCTTTCCGGCGGACGGACACACTTGAGAAGCCCCAAGGTCACCGAGCTCACCTATCGACCCGATGGCTCGATCGTGACCATTGATGGGAGTAGATGAGCAGAAGCCGGCAGCAAGATGGTAATCAATATGTCTTTGATTATGTAAAGATAAAACACACTACCTTGACATGATCATCCCACTGCGGGGTTTTACAGCGGCCATACGGGATCGGTCAAGTATCTATAATCAGCCTGCATTGAGCTTGCCATTGCCGTTCTGCACAAGCTGTGGTGATATGCTACGGCCAACGCTGTTCCCGTCCAAAGGAGAAGGTGATGCCCTATCCTGTGCGTGCATTCGTCGCTGTGGTGCTGAGCCTCGTCATTGCCCTACCCGCAGTTGGACACGCTTCCCTACCGCAAGGTGCGCGTGGAGCGCCCAGGCTTGTCCGTCGTACCGAGCACTTCATGGTTACGTTGGCTCGAGGCTCGCTCCATCGCAAAGAGGCACTGGAGTTTATCGCACGCCTGGAGCCAACGCTGGCCGTGGTTGCCGAACGTTTTGGAACGCCTTTTAACGGGCGCGAGCGAGTGGACATACTGCCGCCGCAGCGTGGTGCCTGCGCGATCCGGGGCCTAACCTTTTCCGGGAAGCGGCAGATCCAGCTGTTTTATGGGCCCAACACCGACCTCGACCGTTTGCAAGCACTCATGGCGCACGAGCTTGTCCATCAGTTGCAGCGCGAACGGTTCGGGGATCGCGTGCAGCAAAGCGCCGACGTGATCCTGCTGGAAGGTTGGGCGATGGTGGCGAGCGACGATTTTGCGCGCACGCCGGATGGCGGCGAGCCACGCTGGCAAGCACGGATGCGGGAACAGGTACGCCAAAACGCCATTTTGCCCTTAACCGTTGACCTCGGCCGGAATTGCCGCACAACCACGCGCAACACCATCTATGACCACTGGGCATCGTTTGTGGCGTTTCTTGAGCAACAATATGGACAGGAGGCGCTAGCCGCGGTGTATGCGAGTGGCCACGGTCGCGCGGCTGGCTCGGCGGACTACGCACAGGTGTACGGCAAGTCGTTTGCCGATTTGGAAGCGGAATGGCGGGTGTGGGTGCAGGGTCAGTAGCCGACGCGGGAAGCCACCACAAAGTGCTACCAGCTATGAAGCTAGAAACAACCCGGTACGTGTTCTTCGCTTCAACACTACCGGAGCAGCTACTGGCCCTGCCAGGTCAAAATCGCCTCCAACGTGTCACGGGCCAGCACATTCGGATCGATGTTAGCCTGGTTCATGCCCAGCGCGATCGTGATCCCGCTTGCCGGCACATGCCACACCGCTGAGCGCGAACCAGCGATGCCGCCGATATGTCCGAGGACAGCGCTCAAAGCCTCCGGGCGCTCCTCGCCGTTTGGTCCAGGGCCCACCGCCAGGTTCGCCTGCATCAGGCCCAAGCCATAGTGCAGCTCGGGCATATCATACGCTCCCCCGGTGTCTACGACGCTGGTCATCAGCGCCATTGATTGTGCATTGAGCAGTCGGCCGGCAAAGAGCGCATCAACAAACTGACGCAGATCGCCGGCGGTAGCTACGATGTTGCCCGTAGCAAACACAAAGGTCATCGACACATCCACTCGGTCAGATGTGCCGATATAGCCCTGCGCTACCGTGCCTTGCACCGGTTGGTATGGCGCAAAAAACGAATGCTCAAGCCCTAGCGGCTCAAAAATGCGCTGGCGCATCTGCTCCGCCATGGGCCGGCCGGTAACCTGTTCCACCAGCATGCCCAGGATGACATAGTTGGTGCTGGAGTATTTCCAAGCGCCCGCAGTTCCCGGCTCGAACGCCGCGCCAAACGGCGCTACCATTTCGACCAGCTCAGCGCTTGTGTAGGTCCGTTCCGGATTCTGGTAGGCTTCAAGAAAGAAGCGGGAGTCTTCAAGGTAATCAAAGATGCCGGAGGTATGGCTCAGCAGCTGCCGCACCGTTGTCCGATTAGCCAGAGGCACAATCTCCGGCAGGTACGTCCCGATCGGCGCGTCCAGATCGATCTGCCCTTCTTCCACGAGCTGCAGCACCACCACCGCAGTGTACATCTTGGTAATACTTGAAAGATGGATCAGGGTAGCTGGCTCCATCGACCGACCCTGCTCAGAATTGGCTAGACCGCTCGCGCCGCTCCATGGCTCGTACCCCGGAATACTGACGGACAATACCCCACCGGGGATCGTGCCGTCAGCCAGCGTGTTGTCCAGCACAGCCTGCAGCTGAGCGATCAGCGCCGGATCAAGTGGTTGGGGTCGTTCGGGTGTTGGTGTGGGCGACGGAGTTGAAACCGACGTTGCCGCACTGCCCGCCGCAGTCGGTATCGGCGTTGGCTCACCGCCCAGCTCTGTCGATCCCGACGCATCGAGATTGCTCGACAGGCTTGCGGGCTTGTCACCGACCACGGTTGGCGTTCGCGCTGGCACGGATAGCGGTTCCAACCTTGAAACGGACGTTGGGCCTGACTCACCTTGGCTACGGCTCCCTGGTGGCGGCGCAGCTGTCCGCCCTGTTCCAGTCCTGGGCATGTCAAGGCGCAGCGATGCCGCGCCAGCAGTCAGCAGCACCAGCATCGGAACCAGCAGTCCCAGCCAGCGGACGGCAACAGGCGCCATAGCCGGACGCGGCCAACCCAGCAAGGGCTGCCCTTTCCCACTCGCCCTGCGCCGCCACATGCGTTCGATAAAGCCGCGCCGCACCGGCAGCTCGATGCAGCGATACGACACTTCGACCAACGCAGCCACGATCAACAAACGCAGACCAAACAGCGGCAGCCCGGCGAGCGGCAGGTCAAGATACGGGCGCGTCACCATGAAGATAGGCCAATGCCACAGGTACAGTCCATACGACCGTAGACCGATGACCCGTAAAGGCCAGCTCCCCAAGAGCTGCGGCAACAAACGGGTGCCAGGATACGTTGCGGCGAGAATCAGCACCACGCTCAGAAGGTCGATCAGCGCAAAGCCACCACGATACAGCAGCGAATGCCGTTCGGATACGGCAACAAAGCTGACAAGCAGCGCGCCTAACGCCAAGATCCCGCCGCCGTTTAGGAGCCATCGCCACCAACCCGGATGTGCAACGGGAGTGCTTTTTGGCGTCCACAATAGCGCCAGCGCAGCGCCGATCAGCAGACCACCAGCCCGCGTATCGGTACCATAGTACACCCGCGATGGATCGCTGCCCGGACGGTAAAGAGCGGCCATCAGCGCCAAACTCCCCACGGCAGCGGCTAGAATTAGCAGCAACAAGCCACGGCGGCGCAGCACACGAATGCCAGCCACGAAGATAAGGGGCCACAGCAGGTAAAACTGTTCTTCCACCGCGAGCGACCACAGGTGCTGCAGCAGCGAGGGACGCACAAGCGGATCGAAATAGGACTGACCGCTGGCGATCAGGTGCCAGTTCATCACGTAGCCAAGGCCGGCCAGCAGATCGGCGCCCAGGTTGCTGCGCTCCCCCCCCAGTAACAAGGCGGCAATCAGCACGGTCCCGAGCAGGGTAAACAGGAGCGCGGGCAGCAGACGGCGTGCTCGTCGCAGCCAGAACCCAGGCAAATCGATCCGCTTGTGGGTGGTCCACTCAGCGTGGAGCAGCGCCGTAATCAAAAAGCCGCTGATTACGAAAAAGACTTCAACGCCCAGAAAGCCACCCTGGATCGGCAGGCCGGCGTGGTAGAGCAGCACGGCGATGACCGCAAGCGCTCGCAGGCCGTCAAGGCCTGGCATATACGGGAGGCGCGCTTCGCCGTCCTGAGCGGGCGAGCTAAGCGGCGAGGACAGATCGCGCGACATGATGAAAGTTTTCCTCAAACACAAGCGGTTTACCGTACATAGCTGCCGGCTTGGGCCATGGCCAACCCCACGCCCGGCACCCGAACTGCCTAATAAAAGGACGTATGCAAGGCCAAGCTGCGGCGAGGTGGCCGCGCATAGTCCGCAAGGATACCAAATTCATATTCAAAAAATGTTAAGATGGTATGAGTCGCATACCATTCATAAACAGCGCCGCTCGATGCACAGGCCAGGCTCTCAGCGTCACCACAACCGATCCTGCTGGCTCGCAATCCAAAACAACGAAAGTGCGCGGCCACCATGAAAGTGGCCGCGCCGACGACCAGTTCGCTACCAGGGCAACCGGGTAATGCAATCCAGCATGAGACGATCAGTCTCACCCGTACATTACCGAGCCCTTCACCGCTGCCTATCCAGCTTCAAACATTATACGCCAATGTTAGCGCGCTTTTACCGGCCACCGTAGGGGACTCAGCGCCGTAGTCTTGCCCTGTAGTGCTCGTCGGGTATCGTGTAGGGCAATGGGACACCCAGCGCCACCTAACGTTGCTTAGCGTCGAAACACAACATATACCGGATGTTAGTCGATTGGCTTCAGGTTCGCCACAATGGCTTCCCGCCGTGGCTCCAGAAAAGGTGCCAGCACGACCTTCTCGCCGAGCGTGGCCTCGTCCTCGTCCACTGCGAAGCCCGGGCCATCCGAGGCAATCTCGAACAGAATGCCGTTCGGCTCGCGGAAGTACAGGCTGCGAAACCAGTACCGATCCACCTTGCCGCTGTTTGGGACACTCAGTCTATTCAAGTGGTCGGCCCAGCCGTCGTACTCTTCAAAGGTCGGTGTGCGGAACGCGACGTGATGGACGCCACCGGAACCTGGCTGTACAACAGGCAGATGGGGTTGAACGGCAACATGCAGCTCGGCGTGAACACCACCTGGTCCCATCTCATACACATGCACGGTGTCCCCAGCATGTTCTGGATGCGCGTACTCACGCACCGGTCGCATGTTCATTACTCGCTGCAGGATGGTGTCAGTCGGGTGTAGCGCGGGCACGCTCAGCATGATCGGGCCTAAACCGCGGATCTGATACGAGGCGGGAACGGGGCTCGGCTCCCATGGAAAGGCAGCGCCAACGCCACCATCATCGATCAGCGTGAGGCGCTGGCCTTCCCCATCCTCGAAATCGAGCATCAAACGGCCATCGCGCTCCCCGATTTCGTTGGCAGTCACCCCGGTTTCTCGAAAGTGCTGAGCCCACCACTGCAGTGCTTCAAGCCCGGCTACCCGCAGATGGGTGCGCGTGATCGAGCGCGTGCCCCGTCGTTCTCGCGGGACTGGCCAATCGAAAAAGGTGAGGTCTGTGCCGGGTGTCCCCTTGGCGTCGGCGTAGAACAGGTGGTAGGCGCTGACGTCGTCTTGATTAACGCTGCGCTTGACAAGCCGCAGGCCAAGCGTCTGGGTGTAAAAGCGCTTATTCTCACGGATCTGCGCCGAGACCGCTGTCAGATGATGAATACCCAAAAGGTCCATTAGTTCCTCCCTTACGGTACCGGTCGTTCGGCCGGTACCGTTGTCAGTGGTTTAAGCTGCGCTTCAATTTCTGCGCGCCGCCCTTCCAAAAAGGGCGGCAGTGATAGTCGTTCGCCGTCAAGTGGCTGGTCTACCGCAAAACCTGGTCCATCCGTAGCCAGCTCGAAGAGCACGCCATTCGGCTCGCGCACATACGTCGAGGCAAAGTAGTGCCGATCAACCACGCCTGAGTTGCGGAAGCCATGTGCGTCAAGCCGTTCAACCCAACGGTCGATCTGTTCACCCTCAGGGACGCGCAGCGCGACATGATGTACACCACCCGCACCGTATCGAGCGCGCGGCAGATCGTCTCGGACGACCACGTGCACCTCGGCGTGCGCTCCGCCATTGCCCATGGTGTAGACATGAACGTTGCACCGCTGATCTTCGGCCGAGGCGTAGGCGTGGTCGCGGCGGAGGCCGAGCGCTTCGGTCAGAAAGCGGTCGGTGGGAGCGAGCACCGGGACCGTGATCACGATGTAGCCCAGTCCGCGGATCTGGTACGCGGCCGGTACTGGGCTCTCGTCCCAAGGATAGGCTGTACCTATGCCGCCATCGTCGACTAGCTCCAGTTGCGTTCCCTCGGGATCGTCAAAGGCGAGCACGCGCCGTCCGTCGTGCTCCAAGATACCATTGTGGGGAATGCCATGCTGGCCCAAGTGCTCAGCCCAATATTCCAGCGTGTCTGCGCCGCCTGCACGAAAGGTTGTGCGCGAGATGCTGTTGTTGCCGCGGCGTTCGCGAACAGCGTTCGGCATATCAAACACCGTCATGTCGGAGCCAGGACCGCCGATCCCGTCGCCGTAGAACAGATGGTACATGCTGGGAGCATCCTGATTCACCGTCTTGATGACCGGCCGTAGTCCAAGCACTTGCGTATAAAAAGTATGTGTCCGTTCAATATGAGCGCTGAGCGCGCTGACATGGTGGACGCCGATCAGTTGTTGCATCGTATTTTCTTCCTCACCTGCAGACAAGTATGTTTACAACCACACAGGCATACCGATGACGCCCGAGTAGCTTTGATTTCACGTACAGCGAGACATCTGGGGCTTCACAGGCCTAGATAACCGGCCTTGTTTTTGCCCTGCACCTCCGAACAGTTACGGCAGGCCTGCCTTCCCAGCATACGTACCAAGCATTCACTGGTCCCAACGATCCTCGCTTTAGTTTAGTTCTAAACTATTATCGCAAAAAAAATTATGGCTTAAGCGCATGATCCAGTTTGCGCAGTAAACGAAGCAGCTCGTGCTGCTCGTCATTCGAAAGTGGAGCCAGCAAATCGGCAATTAAACATTCCTCCTGCGGCACCAGCGCCTGAAAGAGCGTCTGCCCACGTTCCGTGAGTGACAAACAGTTTGAGCGGCCCTCCTGACGACGCCGGACTAACCCCGCCTCCTCCAACTTCGTGAGCAGCTGCGAGATATTCCCCTTCGTAACAAGCAGCGCGGCGGCCAGCTCTTGTTGCGTGATGCCTTCGGCGGCGCCCACTTTGGCCAGGATATCAAAATAAGCCGTGTTCAATCCATGCAGGCGAAAGAACCGTTCTGAGCGCGTGCTGATCTTTTGAAACACCCGCGCCAGCCTGATCCAGGCTAACACCCCCGGCCGACGTAAACTTTGTCCTCGCACGCGATCCATTTTTGACATGCTCATAGTTTAGCGCTAAACCATGAGCATGTCAATACATTCGGACAAGCCCAGGGAGCTACACAGGGCTGCACCAAACAAGATAGTGTTGGATCGGCGAAGGCAGTAGCCAAATATGTATCTTCGGAGACAGCGCTTAATTCGGTTTGCATATTCAGGTTTGACATTTTTCACATATCTGGGTACAGTTATATTTAGTTAAGGCTTCTTGAGTATTGAGTGTTATGAACCATCAAGCGGGTACCGATACAGCGCACGAGGAGCTTAGCGAGGTGCTGAGCGTTTTTGTTGCGCAAGTGCTGCACTGTGACACCGACACGTTGTTGCGGTTTGTGCGGCAAGCCGAGCTTACACTGCCCTTGCTTGCCGTGCTTGCGCTGGTCGAGCGCCAAGGAGCAAGTTCGATTGGGGAGATTGGTGTGCGCCTGAACTACACATTGGCGAATGCAAGCCTGCTAGTAGACAAGTTGGTCTGTCTGGAATACGTCACCCGCGTTGAGAACGCAAAGGACCGGCGGCACAAGCTGGTGCAGCTCACGCCGAAGGGCCAGGCAGTGCTTGCAGGGCTACAGGCAGCGCGGGCCGAAACAATGGCTCAGCAACTGCTCCAATTACCACCCCCATTGGTGACGCAGACGATCACGCTGTTACGGTCAATCACGGACGAGCTGTCAAAAACGCAGCTTCCAACAGTTATAGTGGAAACCGCGGCGGACTAACGCCGCTGCCGGCGCGATAATCGGGCCTACCCTGTACCTCAGCGACGAGGGTACGGGCGGAACAACACCGCTTGTATCACGGAATCGCTCAGGAGAAGGGTAGGCATTTTTATGTTAGTCGTAGTTTGGTGCACAGCTGGCCTCAGCGCATCCGGCAATCCGCGGCCGAGAAGGAGAGAATGTATGGCAGTCACGGATGTATCAACAAAGCAGCTGCCCCAGCAACCGGTTGACTACGCGGCAACATTGCCACACGCGACCAAGCTCCTTGTTCTGGGGGCCGTCCTGCTGAGCTTGTTTCTTGCGGCGCTTGACCAGACAATTGTTGCGACGGCTCTGCCGGCGATTGTGCGCGACTTCAATGGATTGAGCTTGGTGAGTTGGGTTTCGACCGGGTACCTGCTGGCCAGCACCGCCATGGTGCCGATTTACGGCAAGCTGTCGGACCTGTATGGCCGCAAGATTGTTCTGCTGTGGGGCATTGTTGTGTTTCTCCTGGGATCGGGCCTATGCGGCATTGCCCAAAGCATGCTGCAGCTAATTGTCTTTCGCGTCGTGCAGGGGATTGGCGCTGCGGCGATCACGTCAACCGCCTTTGCTACGCCCGCCGATTTGTTTGCTGCGGCCGAACGGCCGCGCTATATGGGATTGTTTCCGGCGGTCTTTGGCTTGGCCAGCGTGGTTGGCCCGTTCCTGGGTGGTTTGCTGACTGACCAGATATCTTGGCACTGGGTGTTTTACGTCAACGTGCCGCTAGGCGTGATTGCGCTGTGGTTCGTGTGGACCAAAATGCCCCGTATGGCCAGCGGCTTACGTGCGCGGATCGATTGGCTTGGCACCCTGCTGCTGATCGGCGCGGTCGTGCCGCTGCTGCTCGGCCTGACGCTGGACAAAACTGTTCATCCGTGGTCGTCGCCTTTGATTCTCGGCTACTTCGCAGTCGCGGCGATCTGCACTGTGCTGTTTTTGCTGGTCGAGCTACGCGTCCCATCGCCGGTGCTGTCGTTGGCGCTGTTCCGCAACCGCACATTTGCGGTCGGGGTCGTCGCGGCGCTGCTGAGCGGTGCTGCCTTCTTTGGCGCGGTGTTGTTCTTGTCGCTGTTCCTGGTCAATGTACTCGACCTAACGGCGACTGAGGCGGGTATTGCGCAGATTCCGCTGATGGCTGGCTTCGTTCTGGCGAGCAACGTCAGCTCGCTGCTCGTACAGCGGCTTGGCCGCTACAAGCCGTTTATTGTGGGCGGCTTTGCCTTGATGATCGTCGGCTTTGTGCTGATGTCCCGGCTTACGCCCGACACCAGTGTGTGGAACGTAGCGTGGCGAGTCTTTCTGATGGGGGTTGGGTTAGGACCAGCTATGCCGCTGCTGAACCTCGCGATGCAAAACGCGGCGCAGCCCCAGCAAATTGGCGCCGTAACGGCCAACCGGCAGTTCTTTCAACAATTCGGGCAAGCGCTCGGTGGTGCGGTCTTTGGCGTAATTTTGACGACCACGCTCACGGCGCAGCTGCAGCAGAACTTTGCCCAGCTCAGCCAACAAGTGTCTCCCGCGGTACGGTTGGCGCTCGATCCAGCCCAGTTCCAAAGCAGCGCTACGGCAGGGGAGGGAGCGAGTGGTGAGCCGGTGGACCTTGGCGCTCAGCTAGCAGCTGCTGCCGTCGCGCCATTTGAACAGCAGCGCAGCTTGCTCGAGGCCACACTGAACGGGAACGCTGTGGCGCGCGCCCAACTGCTGAGCAGTTCAGAAACCCTGCCCGAGGTCAAGGAGATCGTCGCCGGCAATGCCGGCAGCGATCCGGCCGCGTTGGCATTGGCCCACAGCGCAATCGACACTGCCGAGCAGGCGGTGCGCGCAGAGGCAGTGGGTATCGGCCAGGAGGTTACAAGCGCCGTGAAAACAGCGTATGCCACCAGCGTCACCCGCATCTACCTGTTTGCAATTCCGTTGTCGGCGGTTGCGCTGCTGGTAATCGTGGTGTGGCTACCGGAGATTCCACTAGGCAAGAGCCGTCCCTCGGAGTCGACTGTTGGAGAATAAGTCTGCTTCAGGAGCAAAAAACGTTATGCTTTCTAACACTACGATAGCAATCCCGAACGTTGCCCAGGAAACATCACGGCGTGACATGAGCATTATTCTGACGCTGCTGGTGGCAGCGTTCGTGGTGATCCTTAACGAGACGATCATGAACGTGGCACTGCCCAAGCTGATGGCGGAGCTGCAGATCAGCGCAAGCACAGCGCAATGGCTGGCCACGGCGTTTATGCTGGTGATGGCGGTGGTGATCCCGACGACGGGCTTTTTGATGCAGCGCCTGACCACCCGCACACTGTATCTAGCGGCAATGGGCGTTTTCTCGCTGGGCACGCTGGTGGCCGGCTGCGCCCCGAACTTTGCCGTGCTGCTGCTCGGCCGCGTCTGCCAGGCCTCCGGCACGGCGATCATGCTGCCGCTGCTGACCACTACGATTCTCGCGCTGATCCCGATCGAGCGGCGCGGCTCCGTGATGGGCACCGTCAGCATTGTGATCTCGGTTGCGCCTGCTTTGGGGCCGACGATCTCCGGCCTGATCGTGGAGTCGCTGTCGTGGCGCTACCTGTTCTTCTTTGTGCTGCCGATCGCCGTTGGCGTGCTGGTGTACGGTGCCCGCTACCTCGTCAACGTTGGCGAAACGCGCAGCGCCTCGCTTGATCTCCTATCCGTGGTACTGGCCGCGCTCGGCTTCGGCGGCGTGGTGTACGGTTTCAGCAGCGCGGGTGAGGGCGGCGGCTGGACCAGCAGTTATGTTCTGGTGCCACTTGTGGTCGGCGTACTCAGCCTGTTGGTCTTTGGCTGGCGGCAAATGACGCTGCCGGCTCCGCTGCTGAATTTGCGCGCTTTTCGCTACCGCATGTTTTCGCTGAGTGTGGTGCTGATCATGGTCGTCATGATGGCACTGTTCGCTTCGGCGATCCTGCTACCGATCTACCTCCAAACGATCCGCCAATTCACGCCGCTGCAGACCGGGCTGTTTCTGCTGCCAGGGGGTGTTTTGATGGGGGTGGCCGCGCCATTCGTGGGCCGCATCTTTGATCGCTATGGCCCGCTTGCGCTCGCAACCACGGGCGCAGCGTTGCTGGTCGTCGCGTTGTGGCGTTTCACAACGCTTACCGCTGCAACGACGGTCGGGATCCTCTTGGCGCTGCACATCGCGTTCAATACCGGTCTGGCGCTGCTGTTCACGCCCATCTTTGCAACAGGGTTGAATCAGCTGCCCCGCTCGCTCCACGCGCATGGCAGCGCGATCTTCAGCACCCTGCAGCAAGTCGCCGGAGCAGTGGGCACGGCACTGCTCGTACGATCATGGCGACCGGCACGGAGGCGTACCTACGCAGCGCCGCCAATTCGTCCGATCCCGCTGTGCGGCAGGCAGCGCTGACAAGTGGCCTGCATGGTGCTTTCGCTGTCGCGTGTGGAATCGCCCTGCTGGGGCTTGTCCTCGCGTTGTTTCTGCGCCGCTCCAGCCCACCGGATGCAGAAGCAGACCCTGCATCAGCGCCGGCACTGGCCCACTAGCGTCACGTCGGAGCGGCCCACTGCTTGCTGCTGAGGAGTGGCCCTGTACCCAACGGCAAGCAGATTATGGTGCGGACACAGCCCCGCCGCCTGATCGTTATTTGTGATCTTGCTGTATTCATGTTCCGTTCGCGTAGGAAAGCTCGGGCTGTTGTCTTGGAGCGCCACTGAGTTCAGGTGTTGGCCGTTTTTCTCCACTCTCAATGTTGCATGATACGTCCTTGCTTGTTCGTTCTTGACCTCGCTCACTATGTGGATTAGACTATACATGTTTATCCACATAGTGAGAGGGGTAGGTATGAAGACGATCCAAATGACGATTGATGAACCATTACTAATGGAAGTCGATCGCACGATTGCAGAGCTACAAACGACTCGTTCCGCCTTTATTCGTGAGGCACTGGAAGCAGCCCTGCGCCAGCACGATATTCGGAAACAGGAACAACAACACGCACAAGGCTATGCCCAGCATCCGATAACACCGGATGAATTTGACGTATGGACCGACGAGCAGCATTGGGGTGTGGAATGAAGCAGGGTGATGTCTACTGGTACACCTTTCGAGCCCCTGATAAACGCCGTCCAGTGTTAGTGCTTACCCGCAATTCAGCACTTCAGTTCCTGACCGGGATTACGATTGCCCCTATTACGTCAACTATTCGTGGTATTCCATCAGAAGTCATACTCTCCGTGGCGGACGGCCTGTTCAATGATTGCGCGGCTAATTTTGACAACATTCAGACAGTACAGCAGGCAAATATCGGAACATTTATTACACATTTGTCAGGAGCGAAAATGCGGGATGTGCGCGCCGCCATCGAGTTTGCACTGGGATTTGACGCACTGACTTAACAGAGAAACGAATATTTCGCTGTTAACGGCCAACACGGCGCTGTACCTGACGTCGTCTAGTAGCGAAAATTCATGATTATCATGGCTTGTTTCAGGTGGAGAGAGCAGTGCTAGTGCATGATCAAGAGACCTGATCGGGAATAGACAAATGGGGTTCATGGACACAGCCAAATGCGGCACAGACGCGTTCAGCGAGTTCGTCAGCGGTAAGCAGTCGGGCTGGCTCGACCACGCGCCGTTTCCCATGCACCCAGTACGATTCAATCGGGTTCAGCCACGGGCTTTTAACGGGCAGTCGGCAACTGATGCTTCGCACGCCACCGTCCCGCTTCACCCGTTGGTTATGGTTCTGAATCCACGTCCGCACCTCATGGCGGACATGCCACGAGGCGTTGTCCCAAATCAGCAGCCACGCCGTTTTGCCCAGCGCCGCCAACCGCGCGCAGACCCACGCCAAGAACGCGTCGTGACGTTACTCACCGGACGGCCCTCCACGAACCGCATTCAGACCTGCGTCAGTCTCGGCAGCAACACGCCATAACAGGCCAGGGGGTTTCGTTGGGTTATGCTGAGTCGGGGATTGGTGGGAGGTCTCGATATATGGCGGACTGCCCTTAACTCATCACGTGCATTAGAGGCTGGTCGCGAGGACTGTCCAGGCGCGTGCGAGGCGTAGACGATGAGGAACCGCTGCCGTCAGGTTTGCGAACCCCCGCATGAGGTTGCGGATCACGGTGTGGCCACGGCAGCAATTGTGCGCACTGGCAACCTGCTTGAACCGGCGCATCGGCCGGACCCGACCTTTCAGCTGTTCGTGGTCCCGTTCGAGGCGATGGTTCAAATACGTCGACGATCGATGCTCGGCCTCGGGCAGCCCGGCGCACACCGCCGCGGGATAGCTCCTGGCTTCGCCCAGATCCTGCTGGCGAATCGTAATTCTGCGCCGCTCAGCGCA
>JADDQF010000139.1 GCA_016781505.1 bacterium | reverse complement strand
CACGATCAAGCAGATCTGGCCGCAGGTCAAGCCCGAAGGCCATGCCGACGAGATTTTGGCAGCCCTGCAGGCTTAGCCAAGCTTAAGCAAGCCCAAGCGCGGGAGGTGTACCGGCGCTTGGGCTAGCCGACGGTTTCAACGGCTAGTCCAAGAGTTTTGGAGCGTGGACTGCAGCACGTTGTCGCGCTGTCGTACGTGGTGGGGCAAGCGAATTTGCTACCAACTAGCTCACAGCGGAAAAGAAGTGCTCGAAGAAGCGTGCAGGATCGACCGCGACGGCGACCTCATGCCGTGGTTCACCGGGCGTCCAGTGCGTCATGCCTGCTACTTTGTTTCCCGACAGCTCGACGTCTACCGTGCCCTGTGCAAAACGACATACATCTTCGTTGAAGATTGTTACGGCCGCCAGCGGATCGTGAAACGAGATGCCGGGCCATTCATCGAACCATACCGCCGCAAAATCAAGCACTGGCTGTAGAATTGGCGCACGAAAGCGCTCACGGACCTCGGCTGCCGGCATATAGACCTGCGCCGTAATGTCGATGCCTAGCGAGCGATGGAGCGCGACCGGCGCGCCGTAGACGATCGCGGTGGCGTGGGGGTCGCCATACGCGTTCCATTCCCGCGGCCCCACCCCAGCTACACGATTGCTCAACAGCCCGCACATCATGACCAGCCCCTTGAGGAGCCGTGGAATTTCGGGATCAACCGCGAAGAGCAGACCAATGTTGGTCAGTGGCCCAACCGTCAGCAGCGTAATCTCGCCTGGATGTGCGCGAATCGTCCGGCGCATAAAGTCGATGGCTTGGCCACGGGGAAAGGCGGTATCGTGCGGCCAGCGGTCAAGCGCGACCGCCTGGCGAGCCTCAGGCTGATATTGTGGCACCAGCAGTGGCTGCTCAACCCCGGGGTAAATTGGGACCTCTTTGCCGGCGGCTCGGCAAATCGCGCTGGCAATCATGGCCCGCTTTTCCGGTTCGCCGGTCACGGTGGTGATGCCTATCAGATCACACGCTGGCTGAGACAACAGGTAGGCGAGGCAGACGGCATCATCGATATCGGTCCCTATATCGGTGTCAAGCAGAATTTTGGTTGGCATAGCGCGTCTTGTTTACTTTCTTGATGAATGCCTGCTGTGATGAGTAACGAATGGAGCGGCGATATCAACTACCTGATTAGGAGGGTACGGCTGGTGCCACGAGCAGGCCTACGCACTTCGCTCAGGCGCTCTCTGGCCCGCTCGGAACCGGCGGCAAGCAGCGCACAATCTCAAACGGTTCATCGCCCGCGCTCGCAAAACTGTGCTCGGCCAGCGCGGCGCAGCAGACAAAGCTGTCCCCTCGCTGGAGCCGCAGATCGCCAAACTCCCCCGACAGCACACCAGCGCCGCGCGTCACAACGCCAATATAGAAACCGTTGCCCTCTGCCGATATATCGCTATGGGCAACCAGACGCGTGCCGCTGAAATAGGGCGCCGTCTTGCCACCCAGTAGCTGCCATTCTTCGCCGCCGCGTTCCTGCCGCAGCAGCTGCGGTTGCATTTGGTACTCGTCGAGCAGCTGCTGGGGCTGGTAGTGCGTAAAATCAAAGCAATCAATGGCGGTATCCCAACCCAGCCCAATATGGGCGTCCTCCGGATCGATCGGGAAGCCTTCCCACTCGGCCACGATTGAGTAATCGGTCGGCTCCTGCAGCTCAACCAGAAAGACGCCTTCACCGATCGCGTGGGGCAGCCCTGCCTTGACGTAGAACACATCGCCAGGCTTGACCGGCACCCGATGCAGCCCAGCCTTCATGTCGGCGATCTCCTGACGCTCAACCTGCCGCCGAAAGGTCTGCTTGTGGACGCCTTCCTTAAAGCCCAGCATGATGTACGGCTCGACCCCTGGCAGCTCACGTGTCTCCATGATGATCCAGGCCTCGGTCTTGCCGAAGATCGAGTCAAAGTGCTGCCGCGCGAACGAACGGGTGGGGTGGCAGTGGATCGGCAGCCGGATGCTGGAGTCGAGCAGCTTGACCAGCAACCCACTGCTGGTGCCGTAGCGGGCTACGTGTTCCGCCCCAAACGCCTCCTGGGGAAACTGCTCCACGAGCGCCCGCAGCGTGGTTTGCTCGCCGGATGGCAGCGTTACCGCGGACAATCCTTCGCCTGGTGGATGGCCGGTGCCCGGATTGTTGGCGGGCGTGATCGAGCCGACCCAATCTTCCGGATAATCGGTATCCTGCGGATTGGACGCATTGCGCAGCTGGTCGATCAGCTTGCCGCCCTGGTAAAAGCGGTACACCCGATTCGGACCCAACAGGATCGGCTGATGCAGCATGTCACGTATGCTGTTCGGAGACGCTGTCATGGCCTCGTCCTCCCTTTTAGATAAGCACAACCGATTTCACGAAGCCTTGGGGCTTTTCCAGCAACGCGGTAAATGCCTGGTCGAGCTCATGGAGCCCGAAGCGATGCGTCACCAGCGGCGCGAACGAAAATTTGTTGGCCGCGATCAGCTCCAGACCGATCCGCATGCTTTCCATCAAGTCCGCGTGCCGGCGCACATGCGCGTTCACCACGTCAATGGCCTTCCAGTTCCACATCTCGACGTCGACTTGCCGCAGCTCACCCTGATGAAAGCCCAGGATCGACAAGATGCCGTGCGCTTTGACCAGCTTACCTGCCAGGGTGAGACCGGCCTGGGTCCCTGAGGCCTCGATCGCTACGTCGACGCCCAGCGGCTTTTCCCACTCTGTCCAAGAGGTCAGAAAAAGCTCTTGGGGGACCTCGTCGGGATGATAGGCAATGTCGGCGCCCAGTTGCAGCGCCAAAGCTCGCGCATCTTCCCGCGGATCGATGGCAATGATCTCGCGTGGCCCCCGCAGCTTCAGCAATTGCAGCAGCCCGAGGCCCATAAAGCCGAGGCCAACCAGCGCCACCCGATCCGCCAGCTCGACCGGCGTGCGCCGCTGTCCATTGACCATGCATGCTAACGGCTCGCCGAGGGCGAACTCAAACGGCAGCTCGTCGGGGAGCGGCAGCAAACTTTCTTGCCTGGCGATCCCATAGTCGCTGTAGGACGGCAGCAGCAGCCCGGTCACCCGGTCGCCGGGCTGGAAGCGCGTCACACCGGGCCCAACCGCCCGTACAATGCCGGCCGGCTCGTGGCCCATCCGATACGGGTAATCCGGCCGCGGGTCCATCCACGGATGGACCTCTGATGCACAAACGCCGCAGACCTTGACCTCGACCAACACCTCGCCGTAGCCCGGCTCCGGCGTCGGCTGCTCGACGATCTCCGAGGTTCGCGGCGCGATCAATTGGCTATATTTCATGGCTGCTATGTTTCTCCCGAGCGCACGTTCACGCTCATTAGCTTGCTGCACGACAGGCCGGGGTTAGCGCGGGGGACGCGCTGCCTCAAGCAGGCGGCGCATAAGCTGCACATCCATCACCCCTTCCGTGGCGGGCGTTCGCACCGGCGCACCATCGACAACGGAGTGGTAGAGCGCTACCCACTCGCGCTTATAGGCCTCCTCGTTGGACGCCAGAAAGCGCTGATCGATCCGCTCGTTGCCGTTCATCGACTGCAGCAGCACATCGGTCGCAGCGTTTTTGAGGTACGGCGAGGGGAAGTTGATTTTGACGATATGATTGTGGGCAAACAGGGCCATCTCCTCGTCAAAGGTCTTGACGTCGATCAGCCCGGTATCCATCGTCACGGCGAGGCCGTCGCTCGTCTGCAGCAGCGCGGAATAGCCGCGCCCGTCGGCCGTCATGTGAAAGCCATGCACCTCCGGCACTTCGGGGTACAGCCCGCGAAAGATGCTGAAGGTGTGCGTGGAAAGTCCGCCCATCAGCATATACGCGCTGATGTACGCCGGAGGCACGTCGCCCAGATCTTCACGAATTTTATCCGCCACCGACGGCGCGGGCGGCAGATCCTGATAGCGCCAGCCGGGCCAGAAATCGTCGACGTAGCGCTGATTGGGTCCGATCACACAGCGCAGATACAGCAAGCGCCGCTGGTCGGCCGCCTGCATCAGCTCAAGGCCGCGCTCGTAGTTCGGATCGTAGCGCTTGTGATAGCCCACCTGCACGATGCGGCCCAGCTCGGCGGCCCGCCGCGTGAGATGTTCCGCTTCGCTCAACAGCCAGCACATCGGCTTTTCGACCAAAATATGCGCCCCAGCCTCGACGGCTGCCAGCGCTTGCTCGTAATGATCGTGCGTGGCAATCAAGCAGACGTCGGGCTGGATTTCACGCAGCAATTGTTCATGGTCGGTGTAGCGCGCCGGAATCTGGAAGAAGTCGGCCACGCGCTGCAGCGTCTGCGCCGACAGATCACAGGCGGCAACAATGTCGTAACGGTCGTCAAGCTCACGCAGATAAGGAATGTGCATCCATTGAGCGATATGCCCGCACCCGATGATCGCGACCCGTAGCTTACGCATATGCATCCATTTCTTATGTATAAATCGCCGAGGCGGGTACCCGCTTGCGGGTGAAGCCCCCGGCTACGCGAGTGCGAAGGCCGCCTGCGCGGCCTGGTTGTCACCCTGCGGCGACAAGCTTTGTCTTGGCTAGCCCAACCCTTGGCCCAAAAGGCCCCCGTCGGGGCCGCCCGTCCACGCCGTTCGTTCGTTACCCGGCTTGCACCACACCGTCGTCATGGAACTGCACAATCGTGTAGACTCCCAGGTGGTCAAGCCGCACACGATGAATCGTATCAGCACCGTCTACCTCGATCCGCTGGGGCTGAGCTCCCGGCACAAAGACCGAGGCTGCGGCGTACCGCTGCGACAATCGGATCGCTAGCTCGACGCCTTCCACCGGCACCACTCGATCCTGTACGCTGTCGTAGGCATAGTTTACGATATGAACCGCTGCCGCGGCGTCAAGCCGTTGCACATGCAGCCCAAGATCGGCCTCCTGATCGATCCACACCTGCTGCTGGCCCAATCCCTCGCTCGCAAAGACCTCCGCTGCCGATGCGTGAATCTTCATACCTGGATGATTCACCAGGGCATCGCGCTGAGCCTCCGGCAAATTTGCCCCAACCGGCGCAATCGCCACAAGCTGCCCCTCGATATCGGCCTGGACCTCCAACGCACGCTTGCGATCCGCGGGCGATTGGGTCAACGCTTCAAGCACGGCCTGGCCCCAGGCAATATGGGATTGTCCAAATGCCGCCAGCTGGCGCAGCAGCCGCACGGTGAGCGTATCGGTCAGCGGATCGGTGGCATCGGCGTGGTAGACGTACGTACTCACCAGATGCGGCTCAAGCACGCGGTAGACGGCAACCAGGCGCTCGATCGTGGACTCGAGCTTCCACACATGTTCGCACAGCCGAGCGAAGTCGTCGGTGGCGGGCTCCTCACGGTCACGGTCGGAGCGCAGCTGTTCAAGCCGCTCACCCAGGAGGTCGGCCGCCTGCACATGATCGTAGACGTGATAGCCAAAGATGGCCTTGAACGCAAGCTGCGGCGTGGTATGGGACCAGCCGCCGATCATCTCCATCAGTTGGACTTCCAGATAACGGTAGTTCGCTAAGCGCTGGCCGTTCTCTTTGACGTTGAAGCGGCCACCAAATTCACGGCGATCTACAACTGGCATCTTGGTATTCTCCTGCCATGCGGCTGTACGACATGCGCCGACGGCCGATGGAGTATCGAGCAACTAGCTACGGATCTGCGACGAGAGCTGAATCGTAACCGGCGTGTCGCCAAAGCGCACAACACTGGTATCGACGGCACCGCTATGCTGGAGCAACAACACAACGACATTAAGCGGGCGGTCGATGGCGAGTGGCGCGCCATGCCACACTCCGGGATGCAGCAACACGCCTTCGCCCTGCCGCACCCGAAAGACGCGGAATTGCTCGAGCGGCGGGAGCAGGTCGGGCTGCTCGGGATGATCCGGCGGCCCAACATAGACCAAACAATCGCCGCTAGTGGGAATGAGTAGCTCCCCGCTCCGCATATGGCGCTCGGCCCAGTTGAAGCATAGATCAGCCGGTTCAAGCGCAAGGTAGCCGATGCCGTAGGGCCGCTGATCGGCTGCGAGCAGAGCTGTTTCGCCCCACCATTGCCAGCCAGGCCCGGTTGCGCTCGGCAGCCCGTTCGGCTCCTTAATCACCTGGCCGAATGGGGCAAATGCTTGCGTTGTAAGCGGTTCGATTGGCAGTTCCATCATGCCCTCCCAGCAGGTGTGGGGCATAGCGACAATTTTTGCCATGCCCGGTCACGTTCACTTCGCGGCCTCATGCATTCACCGTGGGTGAAAGCTCCTCGCGCAGCTGAAATGTGAAGCGGCGGTATGGAACGAGCTGGGGAGCGCCAGTCAGACCCGAGGGTCGCGCAACCGCCTCCAGCACGTTTACCAACGTATTGGCAACCCGCAGCTCAAGCTCATTTTCGCCTGGCTCCACGAGATCGGTAATCTCGACCGCATAGGGCGTCCACAGCCGCTACCAGCCCGCTGCCCGTTGACCACGACCTCCAGCACATCATCGGCGAGCTCAGGCTCGACAAAAATACGCTGTCCATCGAACTCGGGCGGCAGCTCGATCCGGCGGCGATACACACCGCGGCCCGAGAAGAAGGGATAGCCCTGGCTGGTCCACGGCGCCGGCTGCAGCTCCGTACGTGGTGCGGTGATGCTGTACTCGCCGTTATTTGTTTGTCGCAGACTGAAGTTACCGGTGATTTTGACCAGATCCAGCAGACCATCCGTGGCGTTGGCGACCGTCAGGCAGAGCGCGACCACATTGGTGCCTTCACGCACGAGGTTGCCAAGCTCCACTGCTTGCATCTGGCTGTCGAAAGCACTGCGGGTTGGCGTTGCCGTGACCGCTTGACCGTTGACGTAGAGCTGCCAGCTCGCGCCCGCGAAGCCATCGACGATCAGGCTTAACGAATCGGGCACGTACTCAGCCGCAAAGCGAACGCGATACCAAACGTCGATCGGGTAGGGCTGTGCCGGCTCGGTCGGGAGCTGATAAGACCAGGCTCCCGGCACTATTTGCTGCCAGCCATCGGTATCCGCATCGGCAGCATTATACGCTTCCAGCGCCACACCTTCCTGCGCCGGCGTTGTCAGCCACTCGCCGATCACCAGCGCATTGGCATCTTCGGCGGCAAACTCCCAGTCGCCATCCAACACCAGCGTATCCGAGGGCTTAGCTGCGGTTGCCTTGATCGTTCGCTCGGTGCCATCCTGAAGCAGCACGATATGTGCATCGCTTGTACGTGCGTAGCCGCTGATCTCGTCGTCGCCGATCCGATCCACGATCACGTTGGTATCAACGATCCGCTCGACCTTGTGACCAGCCACCGGCACTGCGGCGAGAACAAAGGTCGAGCCGACTGGCGGCAGATCGAGCTTGAAGCGGGTCGTGGCGCGATCAAACCGCGAAGGAACAATTGGACGCTCGGTGCCGGTCGACGGATTCCACAACAGCGGCTGGACGTCGCCGGCGAGCGTCACCTCGGCTGTTTGGGCGCTAAAGGTTGGATTGATCAGGAAGTAGACATCCTGGCCATCCTTGACGCGATGCAGATAGAAAACTTCGGGATTATTGATCCTGACATCTGCGACAATCAGGCCTTCAAGCGCCTCCCGTAGAGCTTCAGCAACCTCGGTGCGCTCGGCAGCGACCTCGTCCGTAATCTCCTCACGTGAAGCAGTTCCTCTTACCGCCAACCATTATCAGCAGCGTGGAAATGCGCCCACGCCCATTCGGACTAGCCCGCTTCGTGGTCACGAACCGGACGGTATGGGATCTGCTGATGGCTGGTGCAGTGGTAGCGACGATATGGTGCCGGTTATGTTCTTGATCTTTCAACGGCAATTCATCCAAGGCATTGCCTTGTGCGGCATGAATTAGGGTCCGCGGCGACAATGTCGTGGACATAGGCCGTACTGCTATCGGCTACAATCCGCTAATCAGCGTACCGGAGGATGCGCGTGCTCCTGGGCACCGCTGCGTGGGGAGCAACGTCATTGTGTTTATGGACCAGCTTAAGGCACTTCTGGTTGGCGCGGGTGGTATGGGCCGCGCCTGGGCCACTAATCTGCTTGCTTATGATGCGGTCAAACTGGTGGGCTGGGTCGATCTACGGCGTGAGGTGGCCGAGCAGGCCGTCGCAGCATTAAACCTCGGCGACCTCCCCATTTATGTTGATATCGTGCCTGCCATCGCGGAGCTCCAACCCGACTTTGTGGTAGACGTCACCATCCCCGAGGCCCACTACGATGTCACGCTGCGGGCACTTGGGGCAGGATTGCCCGTGCTTGGTGAGAAGCCCATGGCGGACAGCATGCACCGCGCGCGTGAAATGGTTGCAGCCTCCGAACGCGCAGGCAAGCTGTACATGGTCAGTCAAAGCCGGCGCTACCATGCGCAGTTACATGCCCTGCGGAGGCTTGTGGTCGAGCAGATCGGAACGCCCGGCATCCTCACCTCCGATTTTTTCCTCGGACCCCACTTCGGCGGCTTTCGGGAAGCGATGGCTCACCCACTCCTGCTGGACATGGCCATTCACACCTTTGACGCCGCGCGCTACCTCAGCGGCTCCGATCCGGTAGCAGTGTACTGTGAGGCCTGGAATCCCGAGTGGAGCTGGTACGCTGGTGCGGCAAGCGCTACGGCGATCTTTGAGATGACGGGCGGGCTGCGCTACATCTACCGCGGCAGCTGGTGCAGCGAAGGCCAGCCAACCTCCTGGGAGGCGGAATGGCGGATTGTCGGACCGCGGGGTACTGCAGCCTGGGATGGTCACAACCCGCCCACCGCGGAAGTCGTGACGGGTACCGAAGGCTTTTTCCATCCAATGGAGCCATGTGTTGCGCAGGTTGAGGCGGACATGCCGAGCGGAATTGCCGGCTCACTCCGGGATTTTGTGCACGCACTACGAACTGGCAACACGCCCATGGGCGAATGCCACGACAACATCAAGAGCTTGGCAATGGTCTTTGCGGCGATTGAGTCGGCTGAAACTGGACGGCGCGTGATCATCGCTGACTGACCGAGGCTTGCGCGCTTACGCTTTCACGCCCACAGCAGTAAACAGCCGATCATCGGAGCGGGCCGGCTCGTGCGTAAACTCATGCAGCAGGAGAACGTCGCTAACGCCCACCTCGCGAAACAGCTGCACAACCTGATCCTGGGTGTACCAACGGCCTTCGGCGGAGCGGGATTGATATTCGGTAGCCAGCACGTTTCCGTCCCGCTCCACTTCAAAACGACTTTCGGCGTGCCACAGCTGGTGTTCGGGCTCGCGCCATTCGCGCGTCCAGTGGTGCACCGTCGCGCCATCCTCTGGCCGCACCTTCTCAAACAACAGCTCCCAACCGGTATCGAGCGGATCGCCGGGGCGCCAATCAAAGGCAAACGGCGTGACGAACGGGCCACCGGGCTGTAGATGGTCGAAGCAGCGCCGCAGGGTTTCACGAACGGTACGGGGATCGGTAATTAGTTGCAGCGCGCTAGAAGGAGCCAGCATCGTGCGGTACTTGCGCGGCAAGCTCAGCGCTTCCATTGGCTGCTGATATTGACCTGCCCCAATTATGAGTACCAATCAAACGGTGAGAATCGCCGTATGCTT
>JADDQF010000004.1 GCA_016781505.1 bacterium | reverse complement strand
GTATCATGTTTTAGAACGCATTTTCTGTACGGTAGTCAATGCCGGGATCAAAGGAAGCACGCGAGAACATCACGGGTACGTCGCACGCGGGCGTACCATAGCTGAGCAATGCTTGCGAAGTCTGTTGCCACACACCAGCGTCGCTTAGCCTCGACGAATGTGTTGTACGGAGGAGGACATGCAGCTTCAGTCTAGCAGACAACAGCTAGCTGCTGTTATAGCGGAGGGTCCAGGCTGTGGCGACTCATTGTTCTAGTACGGATCGGGATGCGCCCTATGGCAGGCTCGGACGCGTATCAATGCCGATTAATGAACGAGCCCTCTCCGGTTGTCAGTTCGGCGTATTCCAATACATGCAAAGAGTGCTTGGTGGATATGCTACCATCACATCAATGTTGAACGTACAACAAGGAGGAAGCAGCGCAGGCCAAGCTGGCTCTGGGTTGCAACATGTATATGCACAAACTTCCGCCTTTAGCGCTTGAGCGTCGGCTCGACAGCCGGCTATGGGGTGGTAATACCCTTGGACCATGGCTCCATTTGGCGGATGCCCCGGCCAATCTTGCGGAGTCCTGGCAAGTGTATGAGCACAATCGGGTTGTGGACGGGCCCTTTGCCGGTCGCACATTGGCTGAGCTCGTCGCGGAGCACGGCTCTGCCTTGGTTGGCGCTCGCAGCTTTGCGCAGTATGGCGCAGATTTTCCCCTGCTTGCAAAGTTCATCGACGCAGCCGACGACCTATCCGTGCAGGTGCATCCCGACGACGAGTATGCCCACACCGTTGAAGCAGCAACCGGGTTTCATGGCAAGACCGAAGCATGGCACATTTTGCGGGCCGAACCGGGAGCGGAAGTGATCTACGGCTTCAAGCAGGACCGCACCCGGGAAGCCTGTGCCGCGGCCATTGAAAGGGGCACGCTTGACGAACTGTTGCAGCGCGTACCGGTGGCGGCTGGCGATACGATTTTTGTCCCGGCCGGCACGGTTCACGCGATCAACGCCGGGATCTTGTTGTTTGAAATTCAACAGAAGTCCGATCTGACCTATCGTGTGTACGACTATGATCGACGCGACCAGCAGGGCAACTTGCGCGAGCTGCATGTGGATCGCGCGCTGGACGTGATCGACTATCACGCCGCCCCGACGGCGAAAGTCCAGCCCCATCCGCTCGGCGACGGCCGTGAACTGCTGATCCAATGCCCGTACTTCGCGATGGAGCGTTGGAGCTTTGACCAGCCCCTTGAAGCCACGACCGACGGCGGCAGCTTCGAGATCTTCACAACGATTGATGGAGCGGCCGTGATCACAGCGGGTGCGGATCAGTTTCGCTTGGCGCGCGGGCAATCGCTGGTGTTGCCCGCAGCCACAGGTCAATACCGCCTTGTGGCCGAGCCGTCGGCTACGCTGCTGCGCTGCTACGTGCCTTAGTGACTAGATCCTGCCCAACCCGATACCGTACACTGCCGTCCATCCCGGCAACAATTCACACAGCCAGCAACTCTGCTCATTGTTACAACGTTATAAACAGATAGAGCAGCCTGCGACTTTGCCAAGCACAGCCTAAGGAGCACCCAGATCGATGAATGTTGACCCGAAGATTTTCAAAGCGTACGACATACGCGGCATCTACCCTTCCGAGCTCAACGAAGAAATTGCTTATGCGGTCGGTCAGGCATTTGTGACCTTTCTCGGAACAGACACCGTTGTGGTCGGCCGTGATATGCGCACATCCGGGCCACAAATCTTTGCCGCGGTAACGGATGGCATCCGGGCTCAGGGCGCCGATGTTATCAATATCGGCATGGTCAGTACCGACCAGTACTACTATGCCTGCGGCAAGTACAACCTGCCCGGCATGATGGTCACAGCCTCCCACAATCCCAAAGCCTACAACGGCTTCAAGATGGTGAGGCGCATGCCCTACCTGCTCAGCGGTGATGCTGGGCTCCAAGACTTGCGCAAGCTGGTGCAAGCGGGGCAGTTCGAGCCGGCAGGCCGCCGCGGCGACATGCGCGAGGTCGACTTGATGGATGAGTTTATCGCGACGCTGCTTAAGCTGGTCGATGTATCCGCGCTCAAGCCGTTGCATGTGGTTGTGGACACGGGCAACGGGGTGGTCGGGCCGGCGCTCGCCAAGCTGTACGAGCGGCTGCCGGTTAACCTGACTCCGATGTACTTCGAGCCGGACGGCAACCTGCCCAACCATGGGCTGGACCCGCTCCAGCCCGAAAATCGGGCCGAGCTGCAAGCCCGGGTGCTGGCCGAGGGTGCGGACATCGGCTTTGCATTTGACGGCGACGGCGACCGCTTTTTTGTGATCGACGACCGCGGCGAGTTCATACCTGGCGATTTCATGACCGCGCTGATGGGCGAGTATTTGCTGCGTAAACAGCCGGGCGAGAAGATTGTTTATGATGTGCGCGCATCGTGGGGCGTGCCGGATACGGTTCGGGCAGCCGGAGGAACGCCGCTGATCGAGCGCGTTGGACATGCCTTCATCAAACAGCGCATGGCCGACGAAAACGCGCTCTTTGCCGGCGAAGTAACCGGGCATTACTACTTCCGCGATTTCATGTACGCCGACTCCGGTATGATTCCATCGCTGCTGATCCTGGAGATGCTGTCCGCCACCGGCAAAAAGCTGAGCGAGCTGTTGGCGCCGCTGGAAGCCAAATACTTTGTGTCGGGTGAAATCAACTCCACAGTTCCGGATGCCCAAGCCAAGCTGGAGCAGTTGGCCGAGCGCTACGCCGACGGCAAGGTCGAGTACATCGACGGCATTTCCGTCTCGTACGACGATTGGCACTTCAACGTGCGCGCTTCAAATACCGAGCCGCTCCTGCGTTTGAATTTGGAAGCGTTGTCCAGGGCGACGATGGAGCAGAAGCGGGACGAGCTGCTAGCGTTTATTCGCGGCTAAGCCGGCACACAGCATTGTCCACTATTGTGGAGCGTAGGCCAGGCGTCCATGTGGCGAAACGTCAACCTGCGTTGTCCGCGGTGCCGTAGGTTCGTGGCACGCCGTCTGCTGCTTAAACTGCTGTTTAGGTATCCATAACTATGCCCAACAAAGGAGGATTGCCATGGCGGACATGAGCACACAACTCCACGAAGGCATGGAGGTGCATACCTCCGACGGCTCAAAGCTTGGCAAAATCGCGCAGGTTTGGTTTGGAGCCAGTGTCGGCAGCATCACGCCGGGTACCGAGGAGAGCTGTTTTGAGGTGCATCGCGGGTTCCTCGGCCGTGAAACGCTGTACATTCCGTGTAGCGCCGTGGCCAATGTCACCAACAACACGGTCACGTTGAACGTCGACGCGAGCGCCGCTGGAGAAATGCCGAGCTGGCACCGCAAACCGGCCTGGATTAGCCAAGACTAACCACGTCACAACGGATGACTTGCTGCGGCACGGGTACGTAGGCATTCCCTACGTACCCGTGTTCCATCACGAGATTGAACTCTGCCAAAGTTATGTCTATTTTAAGCACTCGTCAGCGAAATCGCCGTATTTTTATGTCATCCAGTATCATCCCTTATACCTGTTAATCGACACGATGCAGATATTTTATGACGAACGGTTTGTGCTGCCACTGCCGCTCCAGCATCGCTTTCCGATGCAAAAATACGCTCTGCTGTCCGAGCAGGTACGGGAAGGCTCGATCATCCCACAAGCCACTGTGCGAGAGCCGCAGCCGGCAACCGATCGCGAGATCGATCGCGCACACGCGGCAGCCTATCGTCAGCAGGTTGACGACGGAACGTTGTCGGCCCAAGCGCTGCGCAAAATCGGGTTTCCTTGGTCGCCCAAGCTTGGCGCACGGGAGCGGCTGGTTGCGGGTGCAACACTGGCCGCCTGCCGGGCCGCACTCGACGGAGGCTGCGCGGTCAATCTGGCGGGTGGAACGCACCACGCGTTTCGCGAGCATGGAGCCGGCTATTGTGTGTACAACGATGGAGCCATTGCCGCGCGGGCAATGCAAGCCGAGGACCGCGTGACGCGGGTCGTGATTCTCGATTGTGATGTCCACCAGGGCGATGGCACGGCGGCGATACTCCAAGATGATGCCTCAATCTTTACATTTTCGATCCATGGCGCCAAGAACTATCCGTTTCACAAGCAACACAGCGATCTGGACATCGGTCTCGACGACGGCGCCGACGACGACACGTACCTGACCGCGTTGGCAAGCGGACTACGCCAATCAATAGCGGTGGCTCATGCGGACCTCGCTATCTACGTTGCCGGCGCCGATCCATATGCCGACGATCTGCTGGGCCGGCTCGCTGTCAGCAAAGCGGGTTTGGCGGAGCGCGACCGAATGGTCTTCGATGCTTGCCGCAGCGCAGGCCTTCCAGTGGCAGTAACGATGGCCGGTGGTTATGCCCGGGATGTTGCAGACACCGTGGCAATTCATCTGCAGACGGTGCACATTGCGGCCGAATTTCAGGAGCGCTAGGGCCTACTTTATCGCGCTCAAGGCCCTGCCTGAGCACAAGAGCAGCTCGAGACGCGCTGATCGCGCGGTTTGACAAGCGGTCCATGCGGACCATATACTGCATTTTGACCTCCTAAACCGGTCGGTCACAGCAAGGCCGGGCTGGGAAAGCCCGCTGCTGGTGGCTTCGGCGATGGGATTGCGCGCGGACAACCCTTCAGCGCACGTCAAGGGTAACAGCAAGCGAGGAAGCGCATGCAGCGCCAAATTTTGGACGAACTTGCGGCCATCGTCGGCCATGACGGCCTGATCAGCGCAGCCGAGCAGCTGCGGACGTACGAGTGCGACGGCTTGACAAATTTTCGGGTCATGCCCGCGGCGGTAGTGCTGCCACGGACCGGCGAACAAGTGCAGCACGTCGTCCGTATTTGTCATCGGGAACGTATTCCGTTTGTTGCGCGCGGCTCCGGCACGGGTCTGAGCGGTGGCGCGCTCCCGGTTCCAGGCAGCATCGTAATCAGCCTCGCCCGGCTCAATCGCATCCTGGCGGTAGATATCCCGAATCAACGAGTGGTCGTCGAGCCGGGAGTGATCAACCTGCATGTCACGCAGCATGTCGCGCCGTACGGCTATTTTTACGCCCCCGATCCGTCCTCGCAATCGGTCTGCACGATCGGCGGCAACGTCGCGGAAAATTCGGGCGGCGCGCATTGTCTCAAGTATGGCTTTACCGTTAACCATGTGCTGGGCCTCAAAGTTGTGCTACCCAACGGCGAGCTGGTGGAGCTTGGCGGAGCGGTCCTCGACCAGCCCGGCTATGACCTCGCGGGTGTGTTTGTCGGTTCGGAGGGCACGCTCGGTATCGCGACCGAAATCACTTTGCGGATTGTGAAGCGGCCGGCAACGGTGCAAACGCTCTTGGCAGCCTTTAACTCCACTGACGAGGCGGGGGCGGCCGTCAGCGCGATCATCACCGCGGGTATTCTGCCGGCCGCCATCGAGATGATGGATCGCCTCAGCCGCGACGCTGCCGAAGGCGCGGTTCAAGCCGGCTATCCGGAGGCAGATGCCCTGCTGCTGGTGGAGTTGGATGGCCCGGCCGCCGAAGTTGCGCTGCTGATGGAGCGGGTTAAGGCGATCTGCGCCGAATGTGGTGCGTGGGAGCAGCGGCTGGCCCAATCCGAGGCCGAGCGAGCCGTGGTTTGGAAAGGGCGCAAAGCAGCCTTTGCCGCGATGGGTCGTATCTCGCCGGACTATATTGTGCAGGACGGAGTGATCCCACGAACCGCATTGCCGCGAGTGTTGCGGGAGATCGAGCAGCTGAGCGCCGCCGCTGGTTTGCGCGTGGCCAATGTGTTCCATGCCGGCGACGGCAACCTGCATCCACTGGTCCTTTACGACCGCAGCATCAGTGGCCAGGAGCATGTTGCCGAGCAACTGGCGTTCAACATCCTAAAACTATGTGTGCAGGCGGGCGGCTCGATCACGGGCGAGCATGGTGTTGGCCGCGAAAAACAGCAGTTTATGTCACAAATGTTTGCGGAGCCGGATCTTGACACGATGCAGCTCGTTCGCTGTGCCTTCGACCCGCAGCATATTGCAAATCCCGACAAGGTCTTTCCACGGCCGCGCCTTTGCGCCGAGAAGCCGGGCCGCTACGAGCCACATCCACTGGAAACCGCCGGTATCGCCGAGCTCTTTTGATCTTCCACCTGCCGTAGGGCGTAGTTGCCGTACAACGCCCTACGACAGGCGAGCTAGCCAATGGAATTGTCGATGATTGACCATATCCAAACACTCCAAAGCGAGCTAGGCGGCATCGTCGGGGCGGAGTATGTCCAGCCGGCTACGAGCGCGGACATGGTCGACGGTGTGCAGCCGCAGCTTGTAGTTAGTCCCGGCAGCGGCGATGAAGTGGCGCGGGTGCTGCGCCTGGCTAACGCTGCCGGACTGGCAATTGCGCCTCGCGGGGGCGGCACAAAGCTGGGCTGGGGCAACCGCCCCGAGCGGCTCGATCTGGTGGTGTCAACCCGGCGGCTGAACGAGGTGCTGGAGCATGCCTGGAGCGATATGACGGCAACGGTTCAGGCCGGCTGCACCGTAAGTGCATTCCAACACCAGCTCGCGCAGCACGGCCAGCATCTGGTGCTGGACCCGCTCTGGCTGGACGCCGCGACGATTGGCGGAATCCTGGCGACAAATGACAGCGGTGCGCTGCGGGTACGTTTTGGGACGTTGCGCGACCTGATACTTGGCATCACGGTTGCGCTGCCAGATGGCACCCTGGCCAAGAGCGGCGGCAAGGTCGTCAAAAACGTCGCGGGCTATGATCTGCCCAAGCTGATGACGGGCGCGCTCGGCACGCTCGGCATCATCGTCGACGCCACGTTTCGGCTTTACCCCCTGCCAGCGGAGACGACCATTCTGCGGGTGGCGCCCGCATCGATCCAAAGCGCCAACGACCTGATGGTGCGGGTTTTAGACTCGACGCTCGTGCCAACCGGCCTGCAGTGCCACGTAGCCGTCAACCAAGCGCCGGAGGTATGGATTCGTTTTGAAGGGATGCGGGCCGCGCTTGAGGCGCAGCTGGAGCAGCTACGGCAAATATGCGAGGCTACCAGTATTTCTCAAACCCTCACCACCCACGACCTATGGCCCGGCCTGCGGCGCATGTGGCAGCGCAGTCAAGCAACCTTGATCTGCAAAACCAGCGTCCTGCCCAGCGACATTGCTGCTATGGTCAAGGCGGTTGAGCGGGTAGCACGACCGCTACGGCTTGATTGGGAGCTGGTCGCACAGGCGGTCGGCGTGGGCTCGCTGCGGTTGCACGGCGCTAACGACCAAGCTTTGCTGGCGGCATTGACAATTATCCGAGCCGAAATAACCACGCTGGGCGGAACGGTCGTTGTGCTTGATGCTCCTTTGGGCGTCAAGCAGCAGATCGATGTTTGGGGGCCGACGAAGGCTCCTGCCCTGATGCGACGGGTGAAAGATCACTTCGATCCCCAACATATGCTCAATCCGGGCCGGTTCGTGGGCTTCTAACGGGAAACCCTTGGTGTTAGCCTGCACTAGGGACAATGATTGCAAACGCTCAGAATGTAACGCGAGGATCATCAATGGCGCAAACGACTCCGTCCACCACCGTCAGCCTTGAAGCGGGAGCAGCCGCGAAGCCAGGCGAGCATCGGCATGGCGTTTTCGATGCTTACCACCCGCCCGCGCCCGAGCTGATCGACGACTGTGTCCATTGTGGCTTTTGCCTGCCAACCTGTCCGACGTACGTGCTCTGGGGCGAGGAGATGGACTCGCCGCGTGGCCGGATCTACCTGATGAATATCGGCAACCAGGGGCAGGCACAGCTCAACGAGACGTATATCCAGCATTTTGATCGATGTTTGGGCTGCATGGCCTGTTTGACCGCTTGTCCATCGGGCGTGCAATACGACAAGCTGATCGAAGCCACGCGGTCACAAATCGAGCGCAACTACCCGCGGTCATTGCCGGATAAACTGTTCCGGCGGATGCTGTTCGAGCTATTTCCGCATCCCAATCGGCTCCGGCTGCTGGCCCTGCCACTCTGGCTGTACCAAACGTCGGGAGTGCGCGCTGTTGTGCAGCGCTCCGGCATATTGAACGTATTGCCAGCGCGGATCAAGGCCATGGAGGCGCTGCTGCCGCCGGTTTCGGTACGCGCACTACGCAATGCTGTGCCCAGGCGCACTCCCGCTCAAGGCAGGCGCCGACGCCGGGTGGGATTGCTGCTGGGGTGTGTCCAACGCGTCTTTTTTGGCGATATTAACGCCGCTACAGCGCGCGTGCTGGCCGCCGAGGGCTGTGACGTTGTTGCCCCGCCGGAGCAGACGTGTTGTGGCGCGCTGATGGTGCACGCCGGGCAGGAAGCCGACGCATTAGCCCTGGCGCGCCGCACCATCGATCTGTGGGAGCCGCTTGACATTGATACCCTGGTCATCAATGCCGCCGGCTGCGGCTCGACGCTGAAGGAGTATGCTTATCTGCTCCGCGACGATCCCGCCTACGCCGAACGCGCCCGCGTATTCGCGGCCAAATGCAAAGACATTTCCGAAATTTTGGCTGAGCTCGAGCCCCAGGCACCTCGGCACGCTGTTCCGCTCACAGTAGCCTATCACGATGCCTGCCATCTGCAACACGCCCAGGGCGTGCGCGCTGAGCCACGGAAGGTCCTGGGCGCTATCCCCGGGATTGAAATTCGCGAAATCCCTGAGGCGGCGATCTGCTGCGGATCGGCGGGCATCTACAATCTGGTCGAGCCTAAGCCAGCCCAGGAGCTCGCTGACCGGAAGGTTCAGCATGTTTTGGCGACCGGCGCGGACATTCTGGTCACCAGCAATCCCGGCTGTCTGCTGCAAATCTCGAATGGACTGCAGCGCGCCGGCCATGCAATGCCGGTGGTGCATCCGATAGAATTGGTAGACGCATCGATCCGTGGTGAGCTCCCGGCACCCCTGAAGCGGGGGAAGCATTAGCTAGTACACAAGTGGTGGTTTAGCCGGTACACTTTGAGCAAACGTTGTACTTCCCAGTTTGGCGACGCTGCTTTGACCTGGGAATGATGCCCGACGCGGCACTCAACATAGCCTAGCCCTCAAAGGCAGGCGAAAGGACGATACCATGGCGCTGTGGCGGAAGCAACGCGAGCGCGCAGGCGTAATGCCGCTGGAGGCTGGCGCGGAGCAAGTGCTGCATACGGACCACCGTATGCGTGTGCACTACGCATGGGTCGTTTCCGCGCTGACCTTTACCGTGTTGCTTGTCGCGGCGGGTGTGCGTACCGCGCCCGCCGTGTTTATCAAGCCGCTGGAGGCCGAGTTTGGCTGGAGCCGTGGCGATATTTCGTTTGCGGTCGCGATTAGCTTGTTCGCGTTTGGCCTGGGCGGCCCGCTAGCCGGCAACCTGATCGACCGTTGGGGGCCGCGCCGGGTGATGGTGGCCGGACTAGCCTTGGTCGCGCTGGGACTAGGACCATTAGTGATGTTGCGCTCGCTCTGGCAGCTGCACCTTTTCTGGGGCTTGATCACCGGCATAGGGACCGGCTCGGTCGCTACGGTGCTGGGCGCGACGGTCGCCAACCGCTGGTTCAAGCAGCATCGCGGGCTGATGGTGGGGCTGTTCGGCGCGGCCTCATCTGCCGGGCAACTCATCTTTTTGCCGGGCTTGATCGCGCTGACAACCGCGCAGGGCTGGCGCACGGCCATGT
>JADDQF010000039.1 GCA_016781505.1 bacterium | reverse complement strand
GTGCTACCACGCCCGGCAATACCAGAAACAGCGGCGGCAGCACGACGAGCAGAACCACCAGTAGCACGAGGAGTACCATCGACACCAGCACGCCGGGTGCATTCGAAATCACGAGCACAATGGCGTTACGCAGCGTTGTGCGCAGACGGCGATCTTCCTGGCGCAGTGCAAGCGGAAACGCATACAGGTTGGAGCCCAGCCAGACCAGCATCAAGGTGCTGAATGGAATGGACAGCCAGCGCACGATCTGGTTTGGAGATCCTGCATAAAAGTTGATGTTGGCTTGCAGCAGCAGGATGCCGCCAAGCAACGTTACGATCAGCGCCGAGCTCCAGCGGAAATCGCTGCGCAGGTTGGCAAAAAATGCGCGCCATTGTGGCACACGCTCTTCCGTCATCGGCAACACAACGCGGTGCAGCCCGGCTGTTACCGCCCCGAGCGGCACGATCAGCAGCGCGCCAACGTACCAGCATAGGCTTACCAGCACGAGCGTGCCAAGATTGTCATAGCCGTGGCGCAGCGTACGGGCAAACGTCCGAAATGCAATCGCGATTGACGGTGGGCGGGGTGATGGGCGGTCGGGTGATGGCCTGGGAGAAGCACGATTTGTCATAATAATGCTCTAACCTTCGCGTATCCGCGCAACTACGCGCATTGCTACTTGCTTGCATCTCCAGTATAACCTGACGCTGGCGCACGCCAGACAACAAGCAGCGGGACGGTCACGCCTTGCCGTCCCGCTAACGGGGAAAACTCAAATTACCGAATGTATGCCGCTCGCGGCGCAATTGTGTCAGCTGACACAATTGCGCCGCGAAGCTGGGTCGTGAACACCGCACCGGATCAACACCTGGCCGCCGGACCCATGCAGCTGGCACTGCAGTGGGTACCGTCAGCAGAACCTAGCTGTTGCCGCGCGTTGCGTCGGACGTTCCACCGCCAAGCGGGCCGGCGTCACCTGCTCCGGTGGACGCATCCGTGCCCTTGTCAGCATCAACTTCATGCTCCGGGATCGCGTTATTCGGCACCTGCTCGGGCGCGTAGACGCGCTCCATGTTATCCAAATGGTCGAAGCGCGGATTGGTTGCTCCTGTGTTCTCATGATTTGATGCGTCGCTCATCGCAATCTCCTTTGAATGCACATAGTTCCAATGGACGTAACCGCAGCCCACCTCCGTTCGGCCGAGCTCGGTATATCGTCAGGACTTGCAAGCTACGTACCGCTAGCCTCGTTTGCCGCCAGTTGCCGTTACTTTGTGCGATGGAGTCTTCATGCGCGGCTACAACGTCGTTTCGTCGACGTTGAGCGCGTAGTTGGGCACGGTGTGGACGCCAATGATTTGCACGCGGCTACGGGCATTGAGGGCCAACGTCAGATACATTTCGCCCAACATACGGCGGAGATCGTCGCTGTCGATCTGGTCGAACTCTTTGTCGCCGAGATAATCACGGCCCCATTGCAGCCAGAAGGGATCAAAGACGGGAATGCCGTCCTCGCTATACAATCCGCCAATGCGGGGCATCAGGCGTGCCTCAAAGCGCTCGGTCTCGACGTCATAGCTAAACACCGCTTCGACACTGTCCGGTTTGAGAAGACATAATGAACGGCGCGGCTGCCGACCCAGAACGGCAAGTGGCTCGGGATCCACATGCTTCGGGAAAAAGGCTGCGCGGCGGGCCTCGGTCAGATCGCGAATAAAGAGCACGCCCGCGTCCCAGTTAACCACGACATTTTCGATGTGCGGTGGTTGCGGTTGGGGCTCAACAACGTCAACTTGCACCACGTCGCCCAGGCGGATCGGCGCCCCGTCTTGATAGTGGAGGTCATCCCGGGTCAACGGCAGGCCAAGCTTGATCGGGCGCACCCAACGTCGCCCGGTGATTGGGTCCGGCTCGGTGGTCATGCCTGCAACACTGTAGTTGTTGCGGACGCGCCCGATGCCTAGAACTAAGACATCAGTCAGCACACGCTACTCCCAACCATGTAACCATAACACACAACATGTGGGCAACCTATCGGCGTAGCAGCCGGCCGCAGTCAGGTTCAGCGCGTACACCTGCTCGTCAGCCGGGCAGAACTTCCGCCGTCTGCTGGGGACTGGAACGTTGCAGCGCCTGTACCCGCGCCAACGGTTGTTGCTCGAACTGCCCACTGCACATTGCCGACGACTACCATGTGCGCCACATACAGGAGCACGACTCACCAACGCCTGAGAAGGGGACAGCTACTGTGGTCGCCGCCAGCCGTTATCTGTGACATATCCTAGGAGACCGCGCAATCTGTGTCAAGTAAGCGCCATTTGTTGTCGGTCACCAGCCCGCGTGCTACACTGCGGACGGCGCTTTCTGGTGCTGCTGATGAATGAGCTTATGGTGATATATGCCCGATGAAGCGATTATTGTGCTTGATTTTGGCTCGCAGTATAGCCAGTTGATTGTGCGGCGGCTGCGCGAGGCTGGTGTGTATAGCGAACTCCTGCCGTTTCATGCCGATGGGACGCAGGCTGCCGCCCTTCAGCCCAAAGGCGTCGTGCTGTCCGGTGGACCCGCAAGTGTGTATGCTCCCGGCGCGCCCCAGCTGCCAACCTGGGTTCGGAATGGCGACTTGCCGGTGCTGGGGATTTGTTACGGTATGCAGGCCATGGCGCACGCGCTTGACGGCAGCGTGGAAGCATCAACGGAGCGCGAATATGGCCCGGCGGATATCACGGTGGCGCATCCGGAGTCGCCGTTGTTCGCCGCCCTGGGTCTGCAGCAACGGGTCTGGATGAGTCACGGCGATAAGCTGACGCGCTTGCCCAGTGGCTTTCAGCCCATCGCGCACTCGCCCAACTCACCCTACGCCGCGATGGGCGATGAACAGCGGCGCTGGTACGGCCTCCAGTTCCATCCCGAGGTGGTGCATACGGCGCACGGCCGCGAGCTGATTCGTAATTTTGCGTATCGGGTGTGTGGCTGCGTTGGTGGCTGGACGCCTGAGGCAATTGCTGAGCAGGCGATCGCGCGTATTCGGGCTCAGGTTGGGGCTGGCCGAGTAATCTGCGGCCTCAGCGGCGGAGTCGACTCGGCCGTGGCGGCGGCGCTGATCGGCAAGGCGGTGGGCGAGCAGCTGACCTGTATTTTTGTGGATACCGGGCTGTTGCGGCTGGGTGAGGCCGAGCAGGTGATCGAGACTTTCCGCAACCACCTGCATATTCCGCTGGTGGCCGTGAATGCCGCTGAAGATTTCTTGGATGCGCTCGAAGGAGTGGCCGATCCGGAAGCGAAACGCAAGATCATTGGGGAAAAATTCGTCCGCATCTTTGAGCGGGAAGCTCAAGCGCTCGGCAATGTGCAGTTTTTAGCCCAGGGCACGCTATATCCCGATGTGATCGAGAGTACGGCAGCGGATCGCAATGTCGCCGCCAAGATCAAAACGCATCATAATGTAGGTGGCCTGCCCGCGGATATGCAGCTGCAGCTGGTCGAGCCACTGCGCTATTTGTTCAAGGATGAGGTGCGCGCAGTCGGCCTGGAGCTGGGCTTACCCGAAGCGTGGGTTTGGCGCCATCCCTTCCCCGGTCCGGGCCTGGCCGTCCGAATCCTTGGCCCTGTGACGCACGAGCGCGCCGAAACGTTACGCCGCGCCGACGCAATCTTTCAGCAGGAGCTGCAGCGGTTCGGGCTGTACCGCGATGTGCAACAAGCGTTTGCGGTGCTGCTGCCGGTGCAGAGCGTCGGTGTGATGGGCGACTACCGCACCTATGCGGAGGCGATCGCCCTGCGGGCCGTAACCACCGAAGATTTTATGACGGCCGATTGGGCTAAGCTGCCGGCCGAGCTGCTGCAGCGCGCGGCCAACCGGATCGTGAATGAAGTGCAGGGCGTTAACCGCGTTGTGTATGACATCACATCGAAGCCGCCGGCCACGATCGAGTGGGAATAGTCCCCAGACATGGGTGCTAGTTCCTAAGCTGACGGCTGACGGCTGACAGCTGAAACCTGACAGCTGACGGCTGACGGCTGACAGCTGTTGCCTGTTGCCTATAGCGCTCGGTAAAAAAAGAGCGCGATCTCGCCGCGGGGATAAAAAGCTTCACTGTATCCGGCAAAGCGAAAGCCCCACCGCTGATAAAAGCGCGCGGCCACGTCGTTGCGGGTTGAGCAATGCCCGACAAGCGTTGGGCGCTGATAGGCCATCCCCCACTGCGCGGCCGCGCTCAGCATCCGGCTGCCGACGCGGTTTTGCCGGGCGGCTGGCGCAACAACCAGCCGCGCAATCTCCACCTGCGGCCCGTGTTCGCTGGCGTTCAGGATCACATACCCCACAACATCTGGCCCATCTTCGGCAACCAGAACATCAGCCGCCCGCGACCATAGGTCTTGGAGCGACTCGCCGCTGGCCGGGCCGACCACAATCGAGCGCGGCAAGCGTGAACGGTGGAGTGTGCCGCCGAGCTCGTCGGTTGCCTGGGGCGTCATCGGATCATGGACCAGGCGCAATTGCCAAACATGTGTGTTCCGGACGCGTGGTGACAGTGCCTGGCACCGTTCAAGATCATCCGGACTAGCTTGACGAATGTCCATCCGCTGATCCTGGACGCTGCTGTGGTGCTTTAGGTGGAGCGCTGAGCTGCTCGGTTAAATCGCCGTGGCCGCGGGGTGCAGCAACCGGCGCGGGCGGATCGTCCAACATGTGGTGCTCTTGGGCATTCACGGCTTCCAACGGCGTGGGCGAATCCACCAGCTTGGAGTACAGATAGGCCAGAATAATCTTGATCGTCGCCGCGATGGGCACGGCCATCAGCAGTCCCAGTGCTCCGCCGATCGCCGCGCCGGCCAAGATCGAAAAGATCACAATCACGGGATGCAGCTTAACGATCCGCCCAACCAAATTTGGAATGATCAGATGGTCTTCCGCCTGCCGCAAAATGGTATAAATCGCGCCGACGACCAGCGCCAGCACGCCGCTGTGCCAGCCGAACGTATTCGTCGATTGGAGCAGCGCCACGAGCATCGCCGAGCTGGCGGCAGTCCATGGCCCGACAAACGGAATAATCTCCAAAAAGCCGGTTGCAATGGCCAGCACCAGCGCGTATTGGACGCCCAGGATCGAGAGCGGAATATAGGTCAGCACTGCCATGATTGCGATCAGTACCAGCTGACTGCGAATGTACGCGCCCAGGACCCGGTCAATCGAACGGCCAAGCTCCCGGATTTCCGCGCGCTGGGGTGCAGGTACCAGGCTATAGATGCTTTCGGTGATGCTTTCTGCCTGCAGCAGCAGATAAAACGTGACCACAATATAAACCAGCAGCAGCACGATCCGCTCAAATACGCCGAACACCAGCTCCGGCACTGTGGCGGGCAGCTCACGGCCAATTTCGGCAAAAAAATTCTCGATCTCCACCTCGCCCGGCCGGAGATCAAATGTCGTGCCGCCAAGCGTGATGGTGCCGTTGTTGGCGAGCCATTCTTCGACACGTGTGGCAAAGTTGGGCAGCGCTTGTACGAGCTCGCCATACTGCGTGGCTAAGCGCGGCACCAAGGTATTGACTGCCAGGTACAGCGTAAATCCAGCGATCACGTACAACAGCAATACCCACCAGAGCCGGCCGATGCGCGTCCGGTTGTGCAACGCCGTTACCAGGGGGTTGAACAGATAGGCGGTGATGATCGCCCAGATAAACGGATTGAGTAAACCGCCCACAGTCCGCAGCAGCAGGATCGATAGCACAATCACGATTGCAACGGTGGCGACTTTGGCCCAAGTCGGAAAGATGATCCGCGTCTGGTACATACTTTGCCTTAGTTACGGGTACGACGTACGGGAATGTCTGCTTTGAGATGATCACTTTCTTCGCCCCGCAGCAGCGACACGTCGATCGCTTCCGGATCGGCAATATCAACATACTTGGAGATGACGGCGATGATCTCGGCACGCATGGCTTCCATGTCGTCGGGCGTGAGCTTCACGCGGTCGTGGACGAGCACCGTGAGCAGGCGCTCTTTGGCGATCGTGGAGCTGGTTTCGCGTTTTCGGCCCAGCAGATTATCCAAAAACCCCATACAACATCCTTCAGATGACGGTTTGTTTGCAGATCGTCCTCAAGCAGGCTTTGCAATCAGTGGCCGATTAACGCACTGTGCGCCGTGGTCGTAAGCCAAGCGCGCCCATGAATTTGTCGAGCAAGCTTTGATCGTCGGTCAGCACTAGCATCGGGACATCCTCGCCCAGCAAGCGTCGGGCAATATCCGTGTACGCGCGCCCCGCCTGCGAGCCTTTCTGCATCACTGCCACCTCGCCGCGGTTGGTCGAGGTCACAATTACCTCGTCGTCTGGCACTACCCCGATCAAATCGATCGCCAAAATTTCGACCACGTCCTCTTTGCTCATCATCTCGCCCCGATTAACCATCTGGGGCCGGATGCGGTTAAGAATCAGTCGGGGATGGCCTTTTTCAAAAGCTTCGACCAGGCCCACAATCCGGTCGGCGTCACGCACCGCCGAAACCTCCGGCGTGGTCACGATCAATACCTCGTCGGCGCCGGCGATTGCGTTGCGAAATCCGCCCTCGATGCCGGCGGGCGAGTCCACCAACACGAAATCAAACTCGCGCCGCAGGCTGTTGCACAGCTCGATCATGTCTTCGGGGCTGACGGCATCCTTGTCCCGGGTCTGGGCGGCGGGCAACAAAAAGAGCTCGGGAAAGCGTTTATCTTTGATCAGGGCCTGCCGCAATCGGCAGCGACCCTCGACCACATCCACCAAATCGTACACAATCCGGTTTTCGAGGCCCATAACGACGTCCAGGTTGCGCAACCCGATATCGGCGTCAACGGCGACGACCCGCTGGCCCTGCATAGCAAGGGCAGTTCCCAGGTTGGCGGTGGTGGTGGTCTTGCCGACGCCACCTTTGCCTGATGTAATGGTGATCACTCGGGCCATCGTACACTCCTTGCAACGGACTGAAAATATGAACGGCGCGGCTACACGCGGGAAGCGCTACTATCCAGCTGTGCCGACCGCTAAGCTCTGGTTTTGCCGGCTTCCCATTGTTCGACTTCGATCTGTCCATCCTTGATGCGGGCTGTTTCCGGTCCGGCGGGCCGCTGGTCCGGCTGCCGCGCCATGGTATCGGCGATGCGCAGCAGCGACGGCATCAACTCCAACGCACACACAAACGCGCTGCTATCACCGAGTGCGCCGGCGTGCACGGTGCCGCGCAGCCGGCCCCAAACGAGCACGCTGCCTCCGGCGATCACTTCGGCGCCCGGATTAACGTCGCCAACAATCGTGACGTGGGCGTGATGGCGCAGCACCTGGCCGGAGCGCAGGGTCCGCGCGACCATCAACGCCGCGTCGGTCTCGCCGCTCGGCTGGGGTGTTGGCACATGCCGATTGGTTGGCCGAGTCGCGATGCCGGCCGAGCGACCCGCGCTCCGGCCTTCACGCGAGTTCGTGGCCAATGCGCTTGGCTGTAAGCCATGCTCATGCATCAACGCGAGCAGCCCACTCAGCTCGCCGTCCTGCACCGCGCGGTCGCCGACATCGATCGTCAGCTCGGCGCCATGGAAGAACTCGGTGCCACGCTCGAGCTGGCTTCGGAGTGCGGCCATGACCTCGTCCCACGGGGCATCCTCGGCGAGCATGAGCCGCAGCCCTTCTTTGTTGCCCTTGATTGCAATTGGTGCGCTCATGGTTGTCACCGATTATACGTGAAGAGTCAAATGCGCAAGGTTACAGCTTAGTGTCGTTAGCTCGGACTGGTGTTGCGCAGCGCGTGGCTTCAGCAGAGAGCTTGGTCGCACGTTGCGCAGACGAGCCCCTTGGGCCAAGGGTCGCGCAACGGCGCACAACGCCTGCCGCCACAGATTAGCTAGTAGCCCCTGGCGCGGGCCTTGCTCCGCCCACTTATTAGTGGCAGGGCAAGTTGTACGGCGGAATGGGCATGGCCGGATCGATTGGCGGCGTCACCTTGTAATAGGCCTGCATGATTTCGGTCACGGCCGGTATCGCGATCGTCGCCGAGCCGTCGTTCATATCACCCGCGCCTTCAACCAAGACCACCACTTCAATTTCGGGATTATCGTAGGGTGCAAAGCCGGCAAACCACGCGTGCGAGCGCTTGCGGATGTTGTCTTCGGTCGGGGGTTTGTTGGGGTCGAGCCGCTCCAAATACTCCGCGGTACCCGTCTTGCCGGCAATTTGCAGCCCCGATACCTCGGGCGCGGCGCACTTGTCGATGCTTTGCGGGCCAACCACCGACTGCCGCATGCCTTCGCGAATCACTTGCAGGTAATGCTCATCGACCGGCAGCGTTCCCCGCACAATCGGCTGAATCTCGCGCACAAACTGGCCATTCGCGTCAGTAATCTCCTTGACCAACTGCGGCTGGTACAGCGTTCCACCATTCGCAATCGCCGCCGAAGCCACCGTCAGCTGGAGCGGCGTTACCAGCAAGTCACCCTGGCCAATCGCAGTGTTGTAGGTTTCGCCGATCGTCCACGCTTCCTGGCCCTTCGCGCCGGGCAGGCCCTTTTTCCACGAGCGTGAAGGCACGGTCCCAGAGATTTCACCTGGGAGCGGAATGCCGGTCACCTGCCCAAAGCCGAACGCAAAGGCCATGTCGGCCAGCTTTTCACCCGTCTCGTCCAGCCCATCGATCTTTTCGCCGTCGGCCAAGTTACGAATATATTTGGTGCCGCCGATCACCGATTGGAAAAAGACGTTCGACGATACTTCCAAGGCTTTCCGCACGTCGACCCAGCCGTTATCGCGCCTGATCGAGTTCGGATAACGAATATCCTTGCGCGGATCATTTTCGAAGTAGCTGTTCTTAACGTCGATATGGCCCGGATCGCGAATTTTGCTGTCGGGACCGATCACGCCGTTTTGCAGTGCCGCCGCGGCCGAAAACTGCTTCCAGGTCGAGCCTGGCGGAAAGCGCCCTTGAATCGCTTGATTGATAGCCGGCGCCTGCTTTGGATACGCGGGGTTGAAGATGACTTTGACCTCTTCTTCCGTGCGCCGCCGGTTGAAGAGGTTGTTGTCGTAGGCGGGCCAGGAGACCATCGACAAAATCCGCCCGGTCTTGACTTCCATGGCGACAGCCACGCCGGCCTCGATTGGAAAATACTGACGGCGATCCGGCTGGCCCTTGAGCCGGGGATAGTTTTGGCGGCGGCGATCCGCCTCGCCGATCCATTTTCGTAAAATCTGCTCGGTCTGTTTTTGCAGCTCATAGTCGATCGTCAGCACCAAGTTGTTGCCCACTTTGGTTTCTTCGATCTCGCTCGGCTGCGCTACCAGCCGCTCGGCCACATCAACCTCAACCTGCTTTTGGCCCAGCTGGCCCCGCAAGTCGCGCTCGTAGGTTCGCTCCAGCCCATCCTTCCCGATGCGGTCGGTCAGCAAATACTGCAGCGGTCGCTGGTCATCCTTGATCAGCTTGTCCAGCTCCTCGGCCGTCAGGTAGCACGCTTCCAACAGCTCGTCTTTGTTTGCCTGAATGTCACGCAAAATATAGGCCGGCCACAAGCCATACGGATTTTGGCGCATAATGTCACAACGATCAACCGACCCGACGTAGCCTAACAGATGAGATAGCGACAACACCTCGCCGCTGCGGGGATAATGGCGCTGGTAGTTCGGTTCAACTTGCACGCCGGGCAGCCCGGGCGAGATCGATTTGTTTTCCTCGATGATGCGGCCAATCTCCAGATTACGCGTGGTGGTCAGCGGCACGGTTTCATAGGCGGGCAAGCCGGCACTGGCGATGATGCGCTCGATCGGCGATTGAAAAATAAGGGTATCGGTGTAGGTGCGGCTCAGCGCCAGCGCCTCCAGCGATGCACCGACCGGCATGGTAATGGTGAAGGTTGTGTTCAGCAGCGGCTCCGGCGTGGCGAATGGACCGGTTAACTGCTCGATATCTTGCTGCAGGCGCGGCTCGTAGGTGAGCTGTTCGGTTGGTGTAACCGTAAGCGTGCTTTGGAACTGCAGCAGATCGTCCAACCATGCAAACATGCGTTCCCGCTCGGCCCAGCCTGGCGGTGGAAGTTGACTGGGCAAAATGGCGATGGTATAGCTGGGTTGGCTTTCCGCCAGAACGGTCTTGCCGTCACTGGCGTAGATTTCGCCCCGGAGCGGTCGTTCATACACCCGCCGCGTATAGTTGCCGCGAGCATTGTCGGACCACACATCGCCTTCGCGGAACTGCAGCACCCAGAGTTGATACACCAGACTGGTGAAGACCAGCAGGATCACCAGGCGGAATATGACGAGGCGGTTGAAAACCATGGCTAGATCAGCTCTGTTGCAAAGGCGGGCTGGCCGCGCTGCTCGAAGCGCCGGATCAGCCCCCATACGGGGATCGCGATGATGGTATCAAGGAGCGCTGTCGGCACGATCACCACGAGCGGATACTGCGCCCACGGGATAGTCTGCCCCACGCCGTACAGGATCAGCGTGAGTGTTACGCGGTACAGCAGCGCGCCGCCCAGCATCACCGCCAGGACGAGCAAGGGCTGGCTCCGGTCTAATGGCTCGGTAACGAGCGCAACACCGCACACACACAGCAGCAGAGCCAGCAGATGGCTGCCGACGGGCAGCGCTCCCAGCAGGTCGAGCGACAAGCCGCCATAGATGGCCCATCGTAGGCCAGGCAGCAAACCCCGCAACAGCGTCCAGCTCAAAACGATCAGCAGTACCCAGTCGACCCTGAAGCGCCAAAGTGTGGGCGCTAGCGCCGTCTGCAGCAGTGCGCTGCTCAGCAACAGGCCCGCAAGCCCGAGCTGCCGCAGAGCGCGCTGTTCGATTTTGGGACGCTGCTCGTGCATGGCTCCAGTTTAATCTGTTGAAGTTGTTGGCAAGTTCACAGCACGCTCACCGATTGTTCGGCAACACGACTCATTGTTTAAGGCCCGTAATCACCCACACATTGCGCACGCGATCCGGGTCAACAAACGGCTGGATCTCCGCCGATTGACTATGGCCAGCTTCGTCCGTCATCAGAATCGTGCCAATCGGGACATCCGGTGGAACCTGTGCGATGGGTGTATCGGTTGCGAGCGCTTTGCTCAGCCCGGCCGTGACCACGTATTGGCCGGCTTGCAGCGGCACGTCCCGACTAACGCCGGTGAGCTGTAAGCGACTGCCTACTTGCCATTGCCCGACGACCAAACCATCGGCAGGAATTTCCGTGCCGGCTGTGCGAGCGCTGATCGTCGAGCCATAATCAATGATCAGCAGCACATCCGCCGTCTGGGCATATACTTTGTCCACAACACCGATCAGCGCGGCCGGACTACCACCCTCCTTGGCCACGATGGCCATGCCGACCGCCACGCCATCAACCTTGCCGCGGTTGACGCGCATAATCCGCCGACCGGTATCCGAGCTGCCGAGCACCACTGCCGCATCCAACGTTTTCCAGCCGTAGGTTTGCTGAATCTGCAGCTGCTGCTCGAGCTGCTTAACTTTGTGCTCGCTCGCTTTAAGCCGGATGTTTTCTTCCCGCAGGGCGCTGATGGTCCGCTCGTAAGCCTCGAGCTGTGCTTGCAGCGCGCCCCGGCCGGCGAGGTTGCTCACGGCATTGCCAGCGGCGATGCGCGCCTGGGTCAGCGGCCGGGTTAGCGGCAGGAGTACGCTCTGGGCTCGACTTTTGACCGGATCAAGCCAGCCCTGCTGATCCAGCGCGATCAAGGCGAGCGCGCCGCAGAGCAGGAGCAAAATCAGGCTGAAGCGGCGGCGGCTGAGCGGCTCGGACCGGCGCTGGTTAGGTGCGTCGAATGTTGTGCGCATGATCGAGAAAACGCTGCCCCCGTAGCCGAAGATACCGCTGGTCAGTCCGTTGCCGGGAAATTATCGACGTCCAAACCGGCTTTCAACAACCCGGAGACGACCATTGTTTTGGCTGCGCTCCAAGATTTGGCGATACTTGGTATTGCTGAACTCTTCAACCATGCGTCCCGCGCCGCGCGCAACGCAACTGAGGGGATCGTCGGCGATATGCACAGGCATTTTGGTTTCGGCGCCGATCCGTTGTACCAGACCATGCAGCAGCGCGCCGCCGCCAGCCAGCATAATGCCTTGTTCCATGACATCGGCTACCAGCTCGGGCGGCGTTTCTTCCAGCGCCATGCGCACCTGCTCCACAATCGAAGAAACCGGTCCCGACATCCCGTCCCGCAGCTCCACGCTCGAAACTTCAATCGCTTTGGGCAGTCCGGTCAACAGATCGCGGCCACGCAAAACAACGGTAATTTCTTCGTCCAGGGGATAGGCCGAGCCTGCCGCGATCTTGGCTTTTTCCGCCATGCGCTCACCGATCAGGAGATTGTATTCGCGGCGGGCGAACTGGATCACGGCCTCATCGATTTCGTCGCCGGCGATGCGTAACGAATGGTTAACCACGATGCCGCCCAGCGAAATCACGGCAACTTCGGTCGTGCCACCGCCGATGTCAACGATCATCGAGCCGATCGGCTCTTCCACGGGCAGTCCCGCGCCAATCGCAGCGGCCATCGGTTCTTCGACCACAAAGGCCTGCCGCGCGCCCGCGTTTTCGGCGGCGTCCTTGGCAGCTCGTTTCTCGACTTCGGTTACTCCGGAGGGCACGCCCACGACCACCCGTGGACGGGGTGAGGCCGCCTTGTCGATAAAATATTTCAGCATCTTTTCCACAACATCGAAGTCGGCGATCACGCCGTCTTTGAGCGGCCGCACCGCTATGATGCTGCTGGGCGTCTTGCCGACCATCGCCTTAGCTTCGGCGCCAACCGCTTGCACGCGTTTGGTGCGCCGGTCCATAGCGACCACGGAAGGCTCCGAGATAATGATGCCTTTGCCGCGCGCATATACCAAGGTGTTGGCTGTGCCGAGATCGATCCCAAGGTCACGACTAAACGCGCCCATCAAACTGGTGAATGGGTTCGCCATGAAAATCTATATCTCCCAAAAATACGTACACAGTCTTGGCAAGAACTTTGCTCAAGGCCGGGGAACCTGCTTACCCCATTATAACACGCTGAACCGGAGCGTACCGAAGCGCAGATGGTATAATGTGCGCCGGTTCAAGCATGTTGGAGGTTGGGGTGTCTTTCGGACAAAGTGCGCGGGCGTGGGCATTTCCACGCCTTAGAGTGGGCATTGCAGCGCTGGTTGAACGCAACTGGGTGCTGCTTGTGCTCGGGCTGCTCCATACATTAGCCTATGGCGGCTTTTTTGTCGTCATGCATCTGAAAAGCTTGGCGTGGGCACCGGGGCAGGTGCTTGAGCCGTTACCCTGGTACTGGGAATGGTTTTATCGCAGCGTATTGTCGGAGGAGCGCGTGCTGGCCGCCCGCCGCTCCGATCTGGCGGCGCTGCATCCATTTTATTTGTTGACCAGCTTGGCGCTGGTCAGCCTGATCTATGTGCTGCTGTTGCGCTGGCTGCGTTCATTGCCCGTTGAACGACAGCCGCGCCTGCAGGTGCTGCTGGGACTGGTTGTGCTGGCCAGTGTTCCGCTGGTTGCGCTGCCGAATCTGCTTTCCGGCGATGTGTATAGCAATATTTCGTTTGGACGAGTAGCGGTGGTGCATGGCGGTAATCCATTTATTGATCCGCCGTCGCGCTTTCGGTCTGACCCGCTCTACCGCTGGGTCAACTGGAAACAGGTTGCGTCCGTGTACGGTCCCGGCTGGATCTATCCGTCCATCCTGCTGACAATCATTGTTAACAGCATCAAGCCGCACGTCATTACCTATCTGCTGGCCTACAAATTGTTGGCGCTGACACTGCACTTCGTTAATGGCTGGCTACTGTGGACGATCCTAACCCGCTGGCGTCCCGAACAGCGTGCCTGGGGCAGCGCACTGTATCTGCTGAATCCACTGACGCTGATCGAGTTTGTGGGCAACGCCCATAACGACGTGCTGATGATCACCTTTATTCTGCTGGGCGTATGGTTGCATCTGCGCGGCTTCTGGTATTGGACCATCGCCGCGTTTACCCTCGCCGTGTTGACGAAATGGATTGCGTTGCCGTTGCTGCCGTTGTATGGGCTGGCGCTGCTGTGGCAGGCGCCTTCTTGGCGGGACCGCGCGCGCAAAACCATGGCCGGCGCCGCCATCGTTGCGGTCTTGTGCGTCGGCTTATATCGACCGTACTGGGAAGGCAAGGCTACCCTCAAGATCTTGTTCGACGCCCCGCCCCAGCAACGGCTGATCAACTCACTCGGCGAGGTCATCTCGAATGACATTCAGCGCGAAATGTGGCGGCGAAATCGCTGGCCGAATCCGGCCTTGGTGGATGCGATTGGGCTGTATAACACCGCTGCTTCTCGGTCGATCACCAGCAGCACCCTCCGCCAGCCGGGCACGAATGAGCTGTGGAGCAAGCAGCGCAGCCAGTTTATTCGTGATCGGGCACGCATACGCGCGGAACAAACGCTGGCCAAGGTGAATCGGGATTGGCTCAACGGGAAGATTCGGCTGGCTGCGCTGGTACTGCTTGGCGCGGCCTGTCTGGTCGGCGCTGCTGTTACCCGCAACCTGCGCATGGCACTGCTGGCGGGAGCCTGGATCTTTTTTGTGTACTGCGCAATCGGAGCCGTCTGGTTCTGGCCCTGGTACGTAACCTGGTTGGTTGCGCTGGCGGCGCTGCTGGATTGGCGCGTAACCGGCCGAACAGCAGTTCTTTTTTCGCTGCTGGCGCCACTGACCTACGTCTTCTTCCCCACGCTGCCCGATCCGGTGTGGTGGCAGCGCTACCGGGCGGTCATGATCATTGTGCCGCCGCTGCTGTTTGCAGCCTGGCATGGAGTGCGCGTGCTGCGCGAAACGTGGCAGCGCTGGCGGAGCCGCAAGTTGGTCTCGGTCAGCGCGTAGCATACGACCAATTCGTCTTGTAGCCGCAACAGATCAGGAGCGCAGCACCAGGAGCTGCGCTCCTGATCTCTTCTGGCGCCGGACGCAGGCGATCGGCAGCGAGCGGCAGACCGCGGAGGCAACAAAAAAAGCGCCGCTATGGCGACGCTTTTTGTGGCGGAGGAACTGGGATTCGAACCCAGGGACCGCTCACGCGGTCACGGTTTAGCAAACCGCTCGATTAACCACTCTCGCATTCCTCCAAAGTTCGGTTGTTAATCTCTGCTGTAGTGGAGGAGGCGGTGGGATTCGAACCCACGAAGCGTTAGCTTGCCTGTTTTCAAGACAGGTGCCTTCAACCACTCGGCCACACCTCCCGGCAAGGCGATCGCAGTATAGCAGACAGGCTGCCAGCTGTCAATCAAAAATGCCACGATTGTCCATGCCATCCCATGCCAAGTTTTGATAGTCCGGCTGGTTCGAAGGATGCTGCCCAACCTCAGACACCAGTCTGAGCCTCCACGATCAGTTGTGGACCGCATCTGCGCTCTTGTGCATGTCGGTACGACAAAGGGAGCAGAGTTCATCGCTCGGCAGCGCTCTCGTTGCTTGCCAGTACCGCGCGTCGTGTGGACTAGATACCGGTCAGGGCGCGGCCCTCGGCCAGCAGGGGCTGCACCGCGTCTTGTGAGCGGGTTTCGGTGTACACGCGCAGCAGCGGCTCCGTGCCGGAAAAGCGCACCAACAGCCAGGAGCCGTCTTCAAGGGTGTATTTGTAACCGCCCTCGGTGGAAATGTTTATGACGCGCTGTCCCACCAGCGATTCCGGCCGGGCGTCCGCGACGCGCTGCATGATGTGGGGGCGTTGGGCAGCGGGATAGGTCATGTCAAGCCGGTCGTAGTAGTGCCCGCCGACTTTGTCAAACAAGCTTTGGAGCAGCTCAGAAGGTGTTTTATTCTGTTTGAGCATAAAGTCAATCAGAAACAGACCGGCCAAGATCCCATCGCGCTCAGGAATATGGTTTGCAAAAGCAAAGCCGCCCGACTCTTCCCCGCCCATGATCGCTTTTTCGTCGATCATCTTGGGCCCGATGTGCTTAAAGCCCACCGGCGTTTGAAAGATCGGTACTTTGTACAGTTCGCCCAGGCGATCCACCATCGACGTGGTTGACAGTGACTTAACGATGGGGCCGCGCCAGCCGCGCACTTCGAGCAGATAATAGGCCAGCAGGCCAAAGACCTGCAGTTGGTTAACAAAGCGCCCTTTTTCGTCGACCAGCCCCACGCGATCCGCGTCGCCATCGAACGCGATGCCAATATCGGCGCCACCTTCCTTGACCACCTTTTTCAGCCGCGCCAAGTTCGCGTCGATCGGCTCGGGTGCGCGTATGCCCGGAAAGATCGGGTTGCGCTCATGGTTGATCGGAATGATGCGCGTCGAGCCGTCTTCAAGCATCTGGGGATAATATCCAGCGCCCGCGCCATACATTGCGTCAACAACAATGGTGAGTCCGGCCCGGCGAATCTGTTCCAGATCGACCAGGCCACTCACCTGGCGGATATACACGGGCGTGCCATCAAAGCGCTCGACCAAGCCTTGCCGCTCGGCATCCTTGAGCTCCAGCCGTTGCACCGGCGTTGCTTCGAGATTCGCTTCCAGCCTGCTCACAATTTGGGGCGACGCCGAGCCGGCATATGCTGGCTTGTACTTATACCCGTTGTCGGTGCCTGGATTATGACTTGCCGTGATGATCGCCGCGCCGCCGGCTTTTTTGTCCAAAATTGCATACGAGATCACCGGAGTGGGTGTGGCTTTTTGCGTCAGATACACATGAATATTGTTGGCGGCCAGCACCTCGGCCGCTGCAATGGCGAAGCGCTCCGAGCCGAAACGGGTATCAAAACCGACCACTAAGCCGCGACTGGCTAGATTTTCGTGTTTGAGATAATCCGCGACAGCTTGGGTCACAATCCGTACATTGGCGAACGTATAGTCTTCGCCGATCACGGCGCGCCAGCCATCGGTGCCAAATTTAATCGGTGTAGGCATAGCGTTTAGGCCTCCTCCATTGCTGGTTCGCAGCGGTTCAAGCGGGTTGGCCGGCAATGGCCGAGGTTAACCGGGATATGTTGAACGGGGTTGCAGCCGTGTTCCGGCCGGTACCTCAGCGCCTGATCGTATGATACATCCATCCCCAACGACCGCTCCGTCAAGCCGTGCCTCTGCCCCAATATAACAGTTGAAGCCGATAATGCTGTCATATATTGCTGCGCCTTGCTCGATCATACAGCCATCCCAGATGGCGCTCCGCTCAACCAGAGCCTGAGGCAAGATATGGCATTCACGACCGATGCTGCTGGCGTTGATTCTTACATGTGAGGCAATCATCGTGCCAAAACCAAGCGCGACGCCTCCGCTGAGCTGTGCCGCACTGTCCACATTCACCGCGTCTGCTTGCCACAGCTCATTGCCCGTGTCCCGCCCCGCAACCGGCCTGCCGGCCGGCTGGGAAGCTCCACTGCCCAAAACAGCCGCTTGCGCCCGCAGATACCCGTCGGGCGTGCCCGTATCGATCCAGGTATGCGCCGACTGGAAGGCGAACAAGCCGGCCTCCGCCGCGATCAGCTGCGGAAAGACCTGCTGCTCGAAGTTGCAAAACGTATCGCGCGGGATCATCGCCAGTGCGGCTGGCTCAAGCACATACACGCCGGTGTTGACTGTATTGGCACGGGCGGTGCCGGGTGCTGGCTTTTCTTGAAACTCCGTAACATGGCCCGCGTGGTCGCTGACGACCACACCGCGGCCAGTCGGGTCAGCCACGCGATCCGTCGCAATCGTCGCCACTCCGGCATGGGCCCGATGCGCTGCCAGCAGTGCCGCAAGATCCAGATCCTGCAGATTGTCGCCGTTGACCACAATCGTCGTGCCGTGCAGCCGCTCGGCGAGGTGCGCAACCGCGCCGGCTGTACCTCGCGGCGCCGGCTCTGCCACGGCGTGCACCGGCGTGCCTTGCCAGCGGCGCAGCCAGTGGTCAAACGCCGCCGCCTGATATTGGGTCGCCAAAAAAATTTCGGTGATCGCATATCGCTCCAGCCAGCGCACAATATGTTCGATCACCGCCCGATTGGCGAGCGGTACCAGCGGCTTGGGTGTGGTCAGCGTCAACGGCCGGAGGCGGGTGCCTTGGCCCCCGACCAGCACAACGGCCTGCAAACTAGGCGGCAGCTGCTCAACCGGGGACTGCTGGGCGTCAAGGCGTTTTGTATGGCTCATGCTGCGGTATGACCTTTGGAGTGTGTGGACCTAGAGTAGGTCTGTCCGCCCCTGCCGTTTGAGCTCATCCACAATGCGCTTAACATCCTGCGCGCGGTCGCGCGGGGCGACCAGCAGGGCGTCTCCCGTATCGACGACCAGGAAATTGTCGAGCCCAATCGTCGCGATCAGCCGGTCGGAGTTGCCGTAGATCAGCGTGTTCGCCGTGTCGATGCCCACATGCTGGCCCTGCACAAGCTGCCCTTGATCTTCAGCGGCTAGCTCTGCCAAACTATCCCAATCTCCAACGTCGCTCCAGCCGATGTCGACCGGAATCACCGCAATTCGCCGGGCCCGCTCCATGATGCCGTAGTCGATGGTGATGTTTTCGATGCCGTCCCACACAGCGCCGAAGGCCGCAGGATTGCTGGGCCCACCCGCCCGCTCGATCGCGCCAAGCTCCTCGTGGAGCTGCGGCAGATGCTCGGCAAACGCAGCCATGATCGTGTCGACTCGCCACACGAAGATGCCGGCATTCCAGCTATACTGCCCCGACTGAACGTATGCTTCGGCCGTGGCCCGCTGGGGCTTTTCCACGAACCGCTCGACCTCGTACGCCGCAAAGCCGTTGAATTGGCCAAGTGGCGCCCGGCGCTGGATATAGCCATAGCCCGTTTGGGGCTCCGTCGGCTGAATGCCCAGGGTGACAAGATAGCCCTGCTGGGCTAGCTCTTCGGCCGCTTGGAGCGCAGCACGAAACACATCGGCCTTGCGAATTTGGTGGTCTGAGGAGAGCACCACCATGGTGGCCTGAGGCTCATGGGGGAGCATGGCCAGCGCACCCAGGCCAATTGCCGGCGCCGATCCTCTGCCGCTTGGCTCGCCAATCAGCTGCTCCCTTGGCACATCAGGCAGCTGTTCGGCTACCAGATCGATATAGCGCTGACCCGTGACCACGATGATCTGCTCCGGCCGAACAAGGGGCAAAATGCGGTCGGCGGTTTCTTGCAGCATAGTGCGCTGGCCCAAAAGCGGCAAAAATTGTTTCGGTGTTGCGACCCGGCTGCGCGGCCATAAACGCGTGCCTGTGCCGCCGGCCATAATCAGTGCGTACATACAAATCCTATCAGCTCCGGGTTAGCGCCCTGACCGCTACGGCTCTTGGGCTACCCGCGCCCGCAAATCGTCAAGGATATCGCGCAGTGTTTGCTCAAGCGGAATACGTGGCTCCCACCCGGTTTGCTGGCGAAACCGCGTTGCGTCGCACACAATGACGGGCACATCGGCCGGGCGCATCCGCTCGGGATCGTGTTGAACCTCGATCGGCACCTGGCTCAAGCCCACCAATATGCTCAAGATCGTGGCGATGGCGGTTGGGCGATTTGACCCGATGTTATACACCGCGCCCGGCTCGCCATATTCTACGGCCAGCTGGTACGCTCGGGCAATGTCCCGCACATCGGTAAAATCACGCTGCGCTTCTAGATTGCCGACACGCACAACCGGTGGTTGGCGGCCGGCCTCAATCCGGGCAATTTGCTGCGCAAACTCGGTTGCGACATAGCGCTCTTCTTGCCGTGGGCCGGTGTGGTTGAACGGCCGCACCCGGATCGTTTTAAGCTGATGCGCGACATGATACTGATATGCCAGCATGTCTTGGGTAACTTTGCTGACGGCATACGGGCTGACCGGACGCAGCGCCGCTGCTTCCGTGACGGGCAGCTCATGTGGCTGGACCGCACCGTACTCCTCGCCGGTCCCCACCACCAAGATCGTGGGCGCTAACCCAAGCGTTCTGATCGCTTCAAAGATGTTGAGCTGCATCAGGATGTTGGCGGTCAACGTGCCGGCCGGATCGCGAAAAGATGTTGGTGGATGCGCTTGGGCTGCCAGATGAAACACAATCTCGGGCTGCACCTGATCCAGAGCATTGTGCACCGCAGCGGCATCCATCAGGTCCACGCTTAACGGCGTTACCCGGCCACGCAGAGCGTCGAGCTTAAGCTCCATTTCACGGACGATGCCCCAAAGCTGCCATTCGGTTGTCGCCAGCAGGTGTTCAGCTAGGTGGCCTCCGACGAAGCCATTGATGCCGGTGATCAGTGCACGCATGGCCACCTATGATACAGCAGTCGTGAAACGGGGGCAAATACTTTACGACGTGCCGCTGCCGCCAGGCAAGCGCAGCTCACCGTCAGTCTTGGTATAGCAGGGTTTAGGGCTGGGCGCTCAGCACCTGCTTGCAGGCGTGCAGGGTCCGGTCGATATCGGCGCGCGTAACGCCATAATGGGTGGCAAAGCGCAGCCGGCCGTCGCTGGAAGCGCCCAACAGAATGTTGTGCTCGCGCAGCGCATGGACAAAGGCCGCGGGCGACCAGCGTTCGGCATGGAGCCGGAAGAAAACCAGGTTGGTTTGCACGGTGGCAAGGTCGATCAGGATGTCGGGCAGCGCGGCCAAGCCCTCGGCCAGCAGCCGCGCATGCCGATGATCTTCGGCCAGTCGCTCGACCATCTGTTCCAGCGCCACAATGCCTGCCGCGGCGATCACGCCGGCCTGGCGCATCCCACCGCCCAACAGCTTGCGGGCTCGGTGCGCGCGCTTGATAAATGCTGTGCTGCCTACCACCACGCCACCTACGGGGGCGGCTAATCCTTTAGACAAGTCGAGCTGCACGGAATCAAACGGCGCGGCGATCTGCTGCATTGACACGCCTAATGCGACCGCGGCGTTGGGCAGGCGAGCGCCGTCAAGATGGAGCGGTACGTTGTGCTCCGTGGTCAGCTGCCGGACCTGCTGTAGATAGTCTAATGGGAGCACCGTGCCGCCACAGCGATTATGCGTGTTTTCCAAACACACCACGCCGGGCGGCGCGATGTGCGCATCGTCATGATGCTCAATTGCGGCTCGAATGCGGTCGAGCGGCAAATCGCCATGGGGATTAGTGGGCAGGGTCTGGTATACCAAACCACCCACAACCGCCGCCCCGCCTTGCTCGTAGTGGAAAATATGTGCCTCATCGCCCAGGATGACTTTTGCTCCGCGTGGGGCGTGGGCTAACAACGCCACAAGGTTGCCCATCGTGCCGCTCGCCACAAACAGCCCGGCCTCCTTGCCGAGCAGCTGCGCAGCCAACGCTTGCAACCGATTAACGGTTGGATCGTCGCCATACACGTCGTCGCCCAGCTCCGCAGCGGCCATGGCTTGCCGCATTGCCGGCGACGGCAGTGTCACGGTATCAGAGCGCAGATCGATGATTCCAGTCATGTGTATTCCTTCGTTCCCAAACATACGTGAATCAGCAGAAACGCGCACCATTGTACCCGAGTTCTGTGCGCTTGAGCTGGGAAGGCCCAACCCTGGATGTTGCGACGCCAGTCCTTGCCAGCGCAGGACAGCGATTAAAACAAATGATCCCCGCGCAGCACGCCCGCGAGCTGTTCCAGCGAAAGCTTCGAGGGTGCGCGGGGTGGCGATTTAGGCGTGCCACACAACAGCAGGCGCTTGGAAGGATGCAAAAACCAATCCGCCTCGAGGTCGATCCGCTTGAGGTCGTGCAGCACCGGCGTGAGGTTGACCGCCGAGCGCGACTTGGCGGCGATGCCCATGTTGCCTTTGCCGTCACGGTACGCGTACAGCACAGCGCCCGCGCCGTAGGCGAGCCGGGCTGAGGCGCCGTCGTCGCTTTCCATGGCAATGCCCAGGCCCCACGGCGTTTCAAACTCGAGCCGTTGAACAAATGCTTCTTCAAGCCGGACCTGTTTGGCCTCGTGGGCGTACCATGCATCGAAATTGGCGAACATGGCCAAGGCAACAGCTTCGGGCGACTGCGGGTACAACGCGTTGTAGCCTTCGATCAGGTCACAAATATCGGGGGCTGTGCCACCCACGGCGAGCGCATGGTCCAGCTGCGTGACCGCCTGCGCGATCCGCTTCAGCACCGGCTCATTGGCCTGCACTGCCCGGCGCACCAGCTCGGTGGCAGACAAGCTGTGATCGGCGGCGCCATGGTGGTCGAAGCGCCCATGCCCGGTATCGACATGCATGATCTGTGGGTCGCTATCAGCCGGCGCTCCATTCAGGGTTTGCCCGGAAGGAACAAAGCGCAGCACAGCATGGTCGAGACCTTTCCAGCGTCGAAGCATCCAGATTGCACACAAACAGTCCAGATCCGGGCTAAGATGACCCACGATCACAGCGGTCATTTCCACACGTTCGCCTTTTAACACAAAGGGATTTATCCGAGTATAGCATAAACAATGGCAGAAATATGGCACAAATTCGGTTGCGCAGCCAGCTGATCACGCCGGAGGCAGTTGCTGGTATGATATGCCCGGCTGGGAATCATGCACTCCACGGGTTGGATGCGCAGCCGTATATTGGTTGTTGGGAAGGCTGAGGATGCTGTGATACAGGTACGTACCACCCCGCTGGCTGGCGTGCTCGTGATTGAGCCACAGGTGCATCGGGATGAGCGCGGCTTTTTTGTGGAAAGCTATTCTGCGCGTGAGCTCGCAGCCCACGGGATCACCACCGCATTTGTGCAGGATAACCACTCACGCTCCGTGCGGGGAACCGTGCGCGGGTTGCACTACCAGGTGGGTGTTGGGCAAGTTAAGCTGGTGCGGGTTCTGTCCGGCGCGATCTTTGATGTTGCCGTCGATATTCGCTGGGGGTCGCCAACCTTCGGCCAGTGGTTTGGCCAGGAGCTGTCGGCGGACAATTTTTTACAGCTGTACATTCCGGTTGGGTTTGCCCATGGCTTTTGTGTGCTGAGCGACACCGCCGATGTTAGCTATAAATGTAGCTCGTACTATGCGCCCCAGGATGAACGCGGCATGGCTTGGAATGATCCAACCGTCGGGATTGACTGGCCGGTCCGCGATCCAATCCTATCGTCACGGGACCAGCACCATCCAGCGTTGATGGAGCTTGGGCGCGACTTCATCTGGGGCGGCTAGCGCCGAGGGACTGGGTGTTTCGGCGCTGTTCCCCGAACATGTCCCTTCCCGCAGCTCCAGTCAACTCGGTAAAGCAGAAAAGACCAGTTGACCATGCACGAGGCTGGTGCTTGAAAGCGCAACCGAAGTGCGCGGCAACAGGCCGCATATAAGCTTCCAATCAAGTAATTACCATCGTGTAGGTATTGCTCCAGTCTTTCCGAGTTGGTACACTACCGCTACGATCAACGTATCGCGTACGTTAGCCAAACTAGGAAAAGATGATGGATAGCCGTACTGCGAATCGGATTGCCAAAATTGCCGCGGTCGTCTTGATCGTGGTTTTGGTGCTGTCGACCATTCTTGTCGCCTTCGGTCAGTGAAAAGGGCCGCTCATGCCTCACCGAGATTTTCCCGAATACGGTCCCATGCAGCGGCGCCGCGGCACACAGCCGTCACGTCCGATGGCCACGCCAATCAACGACGATGCCTACACCGGGACCACTATTCCCATGCGCGCCCAGCCGCGGCCAGGAGCTGCCGACCAGTATCCTCGCGAGCAGTCCCACACCGTACGTCCCACTCGCGCCAGCCAGCGTGGCGGGTATGGGCAGAGCTACGGCCGGCGGCGCTCAGGCGGTGGCTGGTGGTGGAAAGTACCGCTGATGCTGTTGGTGTTGCTGGGCGGCGCGGGCATTGCCGGACTGGCCTGGTTGGATCGACAATACGCTGAGCGGATCTATCCCAACGTTGCGCTGCAGGGCGTAAACCTGAGCCAAAAAACGCGGGCCGAGGCCGAGCAGGCGGTGCAGGCTGCGTTTGCCCCGTTCTTGGAGCAGCCGGTGACCATCCACTACCAGGGGCAGACATGGCAGCCAACGCCCGCCGAGCTTGGCATAAAGGTTAATCTCGAGCGCGCCATTGCCGAGGCTTACAACGCAGGGCGCAGCAATGGGCTGATCGAAAACCTGCAGCAGGTGGCGGCGATCTATCAGCGGGGCCTGGACCTGCCACTGCGCATCACGATCGATGGCCAGACGTTGCAAGCGTACCTGCAAGGGCTGGCGGTGGAAGTCGAACAGCCACCGAGCGAGGCGATCTTGTCAATTGTTGACGCCAAGGTCCAAGCGCGCACCAGCACGGATGGCCGGATGGTGCTGCTGGATGAGACGGCCGCCGAGATTGTGCGCCAGGTGAAGTCGTTGGAGCCGCAAGTTGTTACCCTGCGGACCAGCGATCTCCGGCCGCAGCTTTCATCCGAGGCGATTGCCGAAGCGCGACGCACGACCGAGGCGATGCTTTCCACGCCGCTAACGCTCAAGTTCAAGGATACGACCTTTGAGCTCGATCAGCAAACCATGGCCGACATGCTGGTGCTGCAGCGCGTGCCGACGGATGGTGGAGTCACCCTCAATGCCCAGATGGATCAAGCCAAGCTCGAAAAATGGGCGACCAAGCTGGCCGATAAAATTGGCCGCTCTTCGGTGGAGCCGCGCGTTAACTGGAATGGCGGCAACCTGCAAATTTTCCGCGAAGGCCGAATCGGCTACCGGCTCGATGTAAAGCGTACCGTTGAGATGATCAATGGAGCCGTCACCACGATCACGCGTGAGCTCGACTTGCCGGTTGAAGAAGTGCAGCCACGCGTAACGGCGGAAACGCTCCAATCTCTAGGGATCAAGGAACTGGTCTCGTCGGGCAAGAGCGACTTTGCTGGCTCGGCCCAATATCGCATCACGAACATCAAGGCGGGGGTTAACCTGCTGCACGGCATTCTCGTGCCGCCCGATGGCGAATTCTCGTTCAACGAGAATGTAGGCAGTATCGATGCGGCCAATGGCTTTGTGGAAGGCTATGCCATTGTTGGCAACCGGACGCAAAAGGAGCCGGGCGGTGGTATTTGCCAGGACTCGACAACCTTGTTCCGTGCGGCCTTCTACGCGGGCCTGCCCTTCACCGATTGGACGCCCCATCGGTTCCGCATCTCGTGGTACGAGAAATACGATACAATCGGCATGGACTCGACCATCTTTACCGGTGGCGGGCCCGACCTGCGCTTTGTCAACGACACCGGCAACTGGCTGCTGGTACAGGGTTACGCCAATGAAGCCGACGCCACGGTGACCTTTGAGCTGTACGGCACCAAGGTGCCAGGCCGAACGGTGGAGCGCACCGCGCCCAAAATCACGAATGAGACCGCAGCGCCGACCAAGCCGGTCTATATCGACGATCCCGAGCAGCCGATCGGTGCCTTCAAGCAGACGGATGTGGCCCGCGGCGGGATGGACATCGAAATCCGGCGGATCGTCAAGCAGGACGGCGTGGTCGTGTCGGACCGGCCGTTTATTACCCGCTTCGAAGCGTGGCCCAACATCTACCTTAAGCATCCCAACACGCCTGCGCCCACAGGTACGTGAGACAACGAGCTTACATTATCCAGCAACCAGGGCCGTCCACCCCGAGGCTAAAGTCTCGGGGTGGTTTCGTTATCAAGCGCGCCTGCCCTGGCCGTGGTGTAAGTAAGCGTGAGGCGCTAGCTCGGCTACACTGACACCGGGCTTAGGCGCTGGTTGTAGCCTCGATCTCTTGGGCTGTGCCAAGCTTGCCGATCAGGGCGCGCACGATATCGGTTTGCGACAAAATTCCGACCGGCATCATGCGGTCGGTGACAAAGCGGCCACCGTCATGGGTTTCCACCACAACCAAACGGTGAATATGGTGGTCGTTCAGGGTGCGCATCGCGTAATCCAACGTTTTGTGCGGCGCGACCGAAACAACATCGCGCGTCATATATTGGCTGACGGCGCTCGCGAGCATAGACGGGCTATCTTTGCTTTGTTGCAAGGCGCGCAGAAGGTCGGTTTGAGAAATAAGCCCCACCATATGCCCGGAATGGTCAACCACAACCAGCGCGCTGATTTTGTTTTGTCGCAGCTGATCGATCGCTTCCCCTAGCGTCGCTTCATCAGAAATAGAGATGACGCGCGAGTTCATAACATCGGCAACTGTGAGTGTTTGCATACCGAGTCCTTTCGCTACCGCAGCGTTGGCTTTGCATGGCCTATCATACCCGAAAGCTGTGATTCGGTTGCACCGCACAGCTATGGATGCGCGATGCGGTATGGGATTGTTGGGACACTGATCAGCCTATGGAGCAGCAAGGCCAGCTCCTTCGGTTGCCCCCGTTGCACGTCCACCGAAAGGCTGCTATAATCGAAATTGAAAGTTATTCAAGAAATTAAGGAGTGTATCAATGGCGATGCAGGCGATCACCCAGGCGCTAGATTTTTATCTCTTCGACGAGCTGCTGAGCGACGAGGAGCGTGACTACCGCGACCGCGTACGCGCGTTTTGTGATGAAGAGGTTATTCCGATCATCAATCCGTACTGGGAACGGGCAGAATTTCCCCACGAGCTGGTGCCCAAGCTGGCGGCGCTCAATATCGCCGGTGGCTCGATTCAAGGGTATGGGTGTCCCGGTATGTCGAGCGTAGCGGCGGGCGTGATCGGCGCGGAGCTGTCGCGTGGTGATGGCAGTGTTTGCACCTTTTTTGGCGTCACCAGCGGCCTCGCCATGAGCTCAATCTATTACTGCGGCTCCGAAGAGCAGCGTCAGCAGTGGTTGCCCGCGCTGGCCAAGCTGGAAAAGATCGGCGCGTTTGGCTTGACCGAGCCCTACATCGGCTCGGATGCTTCACATATCCAAACCACGGCGCAGCGTGTCGGCGACCGCTACATACTCAACGGCGCCAAGCGGTGGATCGGCAACGCCACATTCGCCGATGTGACGATCATCTGGGCGCGTGACGAGGAGAGCGGCCAGGTCGGCGGCTTTTTGGTGGAGCGAGACACGCCTGGTTTCGAGGCCAAGCCGATCGCAGGCAAGATCGCCAAGCGTGCGCTGATCAACGCCGATATTACGCTGACCAATTGTGAAATTCCCGAGCGGAACCGTCTGGCCAAGGCCTTCTCATTCAAAGATACCGCCAACGTCCTCAAGAATACCCGCTACGGCGTCGCCTGGGAAGGCGTCGGTCACGCCATGGCAGCCTTCGAGCTAGCGCGTGACTACGCCATGAAGCGCAAGCAATTTGGGCGACCGATCGCGAGCTTTCAGCTGATCCAGCAAAAGCTGGTACACATGCTCGGCGAGGTAACGGCGATCCAGCTCCTGTGCTGGCGGCTATCACGGCTGCGCGACGAAGGCAGGATGACCGATGGAATGGCCTCACTCGCCAAGCAGCAGAGCGCAGCACGCGCACGCTCGGTCGTTGCTTTAGGTCGTGAAATTCTGGGCGGCAACGGTGTCCTGCTGGAAAATCACATGGCGCGACACTTTGCAGACATGGAAGCTGTCTACACCTATGAAGGCTCGAACGAGATCAATACCCTGGTTGTTGGCCGCGAGATCACAGGTATTCAGGCCTTCGCATAGGTCCGTCCAGCCCCACGAAGTTGCCTTGATCGCGGCGCTGGATGCCTAGGCTAGGAGTGGCATGACGATCAGTGCGGTTGTGTTTGATGCGTATGGCACGCTGTTTGACGTCGCGTCGATTGAGCGGGTGATGACCTCATTCGAGCGGTTAACCACGATCTCCTAGCGGTACCTGTGTGCGCTTGTTGTGTGCAAAGGAGCACTGCATGACCTTTAAAATCAATCGTGTTGCGGTGATCGGTGCCGGCACCATGGGCGGCGGCATTGCCGCGCTGGTCGCCAGCACCGGCTTGCCGGTCACGCTGTTGGATATCCCGGCCCGCGAGCTGCACCCTGAGGACGCGGCCAAAGGCCTCACGCTGGCCTCGCCCGAGGTCCGCAATCGAGTCGTCAAGAGCTTGTGGGAACGACAGCTTAAGGCCAAGCCGCCCGCGTTGTTTACCACCGATGCCGCCAAGCTTGTCTCGCTCGGCAACTTGGAGGACGACTTCGACAAGCTGCGCGATGCCGACTGGATTATCGAGGTGATTGTTGAGCAGCTCGTGCCCAAGCAAGCGCTGATGGCACGGATCGATGGGCTTCGCAAGCCGCAGGCGATTGTGTCGAGCAACACGTCGGGCATACCGATTAAGGAGATTGCAGCCGGACGCAGCGCTGAGTTTCGGGCGCACTTTTTGGGCACGCACTTCTTCAACCCGCCGCGCTACCTTAAGCTGCTGGAGCTGATCCCAACGCCGGAGACCAAGCCCGAGGTCGTGGCGTTTATGCGGCAGTGGGGTAGCAAGCAGCTCGGCAAAGGCACGGTGATCGCCAAAGATCGGCCCAACTTCATCGCCAACCGCATCGGCACCTATGCCGGCCAGGTCCGTATGCTGTACGCGATCCAACACGGCTACTCCATCGCGGAAGTGGATGCGTTGACGGGTCCATTGATTGGTAATCCCAAAACTGCGACATTCCGGCTCGGCGATCTGGTTGGCCTGGACGTGCTGGCGCATGTGACCAACAATCTGTACCATGCCGTGCCCGAAGACGAGAGCCGTGAAACATTCCGGCTGCCGGAGGTCATCACGCGGTTGGTCGCGGCCAAGGCCCTTGGCAACAAGACCGGCGCCGGATTCTACAAAAAGACCAAGGGCGCGAGCGGCACCGAGTTCCATGTACTCAACATGCAGACGGGCGAGTACGAGTCGCCGCAAAAGGTGCGCTTTGACCTGGTGGGCCAGGTGCGCAAGCTCCCTGAGTTGGGCGAACGGCTGCGGGCGATCTTTGGGCATGGCACCGGTGATCGCGCTGGCGACTACCTTATCAATACAACGCTGCCGATCCTGGCCTATGCGGCGCGGCGTGTGCCCGAAGTAGCCGACTCACTCCGCGAGATCGACAACGCGATGCGCTGGGGCTTCAATGCCGAGATGGGTCCCTTCGAGATGTGGGACGCGCTGGGTGTGCGGGCTACGGCGGAGCTGATGCGGCAAAAAGATATTGCGGTAGCGCCCTGGGTCGACGAGATGCTGGCGCATGGCTGCCCGTCGTTTTATCAGCGCGTGGGCCGGCGGGTGATCGGCGTATATGATCAGCAATCGGGAAGCTACATTCCGCTCGAACGACCTCCCGCTGCTATTTTGCTTAAGGAATTGCATGGCAGCGAGCGCGAGCTTAAGCGTAATGAATCGGCGAGCCTGCTCGATCTTGGCGACGGCGTGCTGGGCCTCGAATTCCATTCCAAAGCGAATTCCATCGATCCGCAGATCGTCGAGCTGGGCTACGCCGCGCTTAAGCTGCTGGAACGCGATGAGTGGCGCGGACTGGTGGTGGGAAACCAAGGACCTGATTTTTGTGTTGGCGCTAATCTCGGCCTGTTTATCGGCGCGATGGAGGCGGGCCGGCTTGGGCTGATCGAGCAGGGGACCAAGCAGCTCCAAGATTTGCTGCAGGCGTTTCGCTTCGCCGCCAAGCCCGTGGTGACGGCGCCTTTTCGACGAGTGCTCGGCGGTGGAACCGAGGTCGCGCTGGCGGGAGCACGGAGCGTAGCGGCGGCTGAAACGTATATGGGCCTGGTTGAATTCGGTGTCGGCTTGATCCCAGGGGAGGGTGGCTGCAAGGAACTGCTGCGCCGGGTCGTCGCGCCCCATGTTGGGGATGGCGGCGATGTGCTGCCGCTGCTGCAAAAGGTTTTTGAGACGATCGCGTTTGCCAAGGTTAGCGAGAGCGGCCCGTACGCGCGGGAGCTAGGCTTTCTGTCTGCTTCCGACCAGATCGTGATGAACGATGAGCTGCTGATCGGGGAGGCGAAACAAGCGGTGCTTGAGCTAGCCGAAGCGGGGTACCAACCGCCCAACCGGTCAGACACGCCGATCTATGTGCTTGGGCGCCGGGGCAAGGCGGCTATGCTGACCGCAATCAAGCAGATGGAGTGGGGCAGCTTTATCTCGCCGCACGATGCGCTGATCGCCCGTACGCTGGCGCATGTGCTCAGTGGTGGCGATCTTTCAGCGCCGCAGTGGGTCGGTGAGCAGTATATCCTTGACCTTGAGCGCGAGGCGTTTGTTGCACTGATGGCCGAGCCCAAGACGCAGGAGCGGATCGCGCATATGTTGCAGACCGGTAAACCGTTACGGAATTAGCAATCAGCAATCAGCAATCAGCAATCAGTAATCAGTAATCAGCAATCAGCAATCAGTAATCAGCAATCAGGTAGGCGTACTTCAAACTGGCAACCAAAGGCTGTCACCTGACGGCTAACAGCTGACAGCTGACGACTGACGGCTACCAGCTGACGACTGACGGCTAACGGCTGAAGGCTGACGGCTACCAGCTGACGACTGACGGCCGAAGATGAGACCGGTGAAACGTTACGGGATTAGTGCTCAGCTATTAGTTGCCAATAATATTCAGTACGAACAGCTGAAGGCTGAACGCTGACGACTGATAGCTTACAGCTTGGGTACTTAACATGCGAGAAGCAGTGATTGTGAGTGGCGCGCGGACGGCGGTGGGCCGGGCGCATAAAGGAAGCTTACGGACGGTGCGGCCGGATGATCTGGCGGCGGTGGCGGTGAAGGCGGCCGTGGAGCGCGCGCAGGGGCTGGATGTCGGCGAGATCGAGGATGTGATCCTGGGCTGCGCCATGCCCGAGGCCGAGCAAGGCCTCAACGTGGCGCGGATCGCCGCGATTCGGGCTGGCCTGCCGCATACGGTGCCCGGGCAGACGGTTAATCGCTTCTGTTCGTCGGGCTTGCAAACGATTGCGCTGGCGGCCCAGCAAATCATGGCGGGTATGGGCGATGTACTGGTGGCGGGTGGCACCGAGAGCATGAGCATGGTGCCGATGAGCGGCCATGTGTACGCGCCCAACCCCCATTTAGCCGAGATCAATCCGGAAGTGTATATCGGTATGGGATTGACCGCTGAAAACGTAGCCCGGCAGTACGGCATCGGGCGTGAGGAGCAGGATGCGTTTGCGCTGCGCTCACATCAAAACGCCGCCGCGGCGATCGACGGCGGCAAGTTTCGGGATGAAGTCACGTCCGTGCAGGTGGAGCGGACCGCGGTGGGCCATGCTGGCAAGCCGCAGACCGAGCGCTTTAGCTTTGACCTGGATGAGGGTGTGCGACGCGATACATCCGCGGAGACCCTGGCCAAGCTCAAGCCGGTCTTTGCGGTTGGCGGGTCGGTCACGGCCGGCAATTCATCTCCGACCAGCGATGGTGCGGCCGCGGTGGTGGTGATGAGCCGTGAAAAAGCCGAGGCGCTGGGCCTCAAGCCGCTGGCCCGCTTCGTCTGCTATGCGGTTGGCGGCGTCCCGCCTGAAGTGATGGGGATTGGTCCGGTAGCGGCGATTCCCAAGGCGCTCAAGCTGGCTGGCTTGTCGCTCGAAGATATCGACCTGATCGAGCTCAACGAAGCCTTTGCGGCACAGTCCCTCGCGGTTGCGCAGCAGCTTGAGCTCGACATGGACAAGGTCAACGTCAACGGCGGTGCAATCGCGCTCGGCCACCCACTCGGCTGCTCGGGCGCCAAGCTCACGGTTACACTGCTGAACGAGCTCAAGCGGCGCAACGGTCGGTATGGCCTGGTCACGATGTGTGTCGGCGGTGGTATGGGCGCGGCCGGTATCTTCGAGAACCTTGGCTAGCGGTTGGGGAGCATCGGCCAGGGACACGGTGGAGTTGCCCTGGCTCGATGCGTGGGTAGTTGCTTACTGGAGGAGTGTTGCTTATGGATGACCTTGCTCATGACACAGCCGGTGTGGTGGCTCGGCCACCCCTGATCTTCGCCGGCGCGCTTGGCCTTGGCTTGTTCTTGCAAAAGCTTGTGCCCGTGACATTCCTGCCCCGCAGCTGGGCCAAGTATGTAGGCTGGCCGCTGGTCGTTGTTTCGTTCCTGCCGGCTGGGAGTGCCGCACTGGCGATGCGCCGGGCCAAAACGGCGTTAGATCCTCATCAACCGACAACGGCCATTGTGGTGGAGGGGCCGTTCAAGTACACCCGCAACCCGATCTATGTGTCTTTCACGCTGCTCTACGCCGGTATTACCCTCCTAGCCAACTCGCTCTGGACCGCGCTGTTGCTGCCCTTCGTTTTGGTTGTGATGCAGCGGGGTGTGATCGAGCGTGAGGAGCGGTATCTTGAGCGTAAGTTTGGCGCGGAATACCTCCAGTACAAAGCCGGCGTACGACGTTGGCTGTGAACGGCAGGTTGGGATGAAACTCATCTTCTCAAAATCCTTTTACAAGCGGGACGCGATTGCCGTGCCCCAGTTGACGATCTCGATCACTTATCGGACGAACGCCGATGATTGCTGACCTGCCCTCCGAACGGGTGATTTGCGTAGCCGATCGAAGTGGCAATCGCGATCTTGTTCTTAGCTTGCGCCGCCGCATAGTTCATCACGGTCGTGAAACTCGTGGTGGACGGAGGCTCCAACGCATAGTAGTCTGATGTGATAATGCTTAGTCGGGGAGACGCAACGCATGACACCACGCGTTACATCCGCAACGATGCGCGTTCCACAGTTTGTGGGCCGAGGCACCATTCAGTTTGTGGAAAAGCCCGTGCCTGAGCCGGGGCCGGGGCAGCTCCTGATTCAAATTAAAGCGAACGCGCTCTGTGGTTCGGAGCGGAGACAGTGGCAGCATGGTTCAACGGTAACGCCGGGCCATGAAGCGGCCGGCGTCGTGATTGCAACGGGGCCGGGAACGCATACGCCCGTGGGCACACCCGGTGTCATCTTTCTGATGGATTTTTGCGGGACCTGTCGCAGTTGTCGGCTGGGCTTGACCAATCAATGCCTCCGTAAACAGGCCGACAT
>JADDQF010000156.1 GCA_016781505.1 bacterium | reverse complement strand
GTCCATCAACGCGCAGCTGTAGCCCCTGCTGTAGGGTGGCAACGCTTTGGGCCAGCGCGTCGATCCGGGCTTGGCCACTCGGCGGCGATCCTCCAAAGCGCTGAAACGTCGGAATCTCGGCCATATCGACCACATAGAACAGGTCAAGCCGATCCACGCCAACTTCGAGCCGGCTGTACAAGTTGACCGTGAAGTTGCCCAGCGGATGGGCTGCTGCGGCGCGGGGAGGCGCCAACAGAAGCACGAGGCTGGCCATAAGCAGGGCAATCGTCAGCCGCTGGAACGTGAAAACCTGCATCATTTACTTGCTCCCTACGCTCGGGACCGTCCCCCCCAACTTCCTTAACAGGCTAACAGCCTGATCTTGGTACAGAAGTGAGAAGTGAGGATTAAGCTGCAGCGCTTGCAGCAGGTACGTCCGTGCTTGTTCGTCGTGTCCACGGGCAGTGGCGATCATGCCGGCATGAAACAGCTTGAGCGGGTCTTGGGTTCCTAACCTAAGCGCTTCCGCCGCGTACTGCTCGGCTGCGGCATAATCGCCCGTCTTGAAGAGCGTCCAAGCCAGCACATCGGCACTATGAATACTTGGCCGGGCAGCATAGGCAGCACGAGCTTTGGCCAGGGAGGCCTGGAGCTCGATATCGTGGTCGGCCAGAAAGAGCGCAGTTTCCAGATCTGTATTAACGCCGTTGGACGCAGCCAGCTTGTCAATGGCTTTCACGAGCTCGTATTGTTGCTCTGCTTGTTGTTTGTCGCCGCTCCGCGCATACACATCGCCCAGCGCAATCACGTACTCGGCTAGCGGCACGCGCTGCGTTGCGGCGTTGAGGAGCTTAATGGCTTCGTCGTAGCGCTGCTGTGCGGCACGAACCCGAGCTAGACCGGCCAGCGCTGGCACATAGTCGGGCAGTCCGGCCAGGGCTGCCGCGTAGTGTGTTTCGGCTGTGCCGAGCTCACCGTGGTTAAAGTACAGGTTACCAAGCTGTACCCGCACCCATTGACTATTTTCCGCAGTCGAGCCTCCCGCACGGATGGCCTGTTGCATCGCTTCGATTGCTCCTGGGAGATCGCCATGCAGCTCGCGCAGGTACGAGACCCGGCTGTAGGAGCCGAGGTCGGGCCGCAGATCGACCATGGTTTGAATGGTCTCCACAGCTGCGTCGTACAACCCCAATTCGATCTGGGCGTCGCCGATCACTCCATAGACGCGTGGAACGTCGGGATGCAGCTGGCGCGCCTGCTCGCCAAGTGCGAGCGCTTCACGAAACTCGTGCCGGGCCATTGCCAGGGCGCCCTTGCCCAACAAAGCTTCCAGATGCTGGGGATCACGTTTGAGCGCTTCGTCCAACACAGCGTCGGCCTGGTTGTAAAAGCTGGAATCGCCGGTTTCGCGAGCGCGCTGGAGATACGCCCCGCCGAGCAGGGCATACGACTCGACATGCGTGGGCCGCCTGCGGATCCGCTCTTGCAGCGTCCAGATCATCTGCTCGGTTTTGTTTCCCCGACTCTGTTGCGCCGCGGCTTGCAGCTGGTCGCCCGGCTGCACCGATCCTAACTGGGGTGGCACGGAGCGGGGATACGTCACAATCGTGAAGGCTCCGGCAACAATCAACAGCGCGAAGGCCCAGAGTTGCAAGTTACCGGCGGAGCGTACTATGTGCATGGGGTTTCTCCGTACGATGGTCGAGCGGTAAATCTGGCTGCTACGGGCACTTGCTGTGGGGCCGGTGGGAGTGATGCACATGTATCACTCCCACCGGCCGGGTTTTAGCCCAGCCAGCAGTCAACTGTGCTATCGACCACGCTCGTTCCGCGCCGCATTGGGATGCGGGATGCTTTCGTAGCCCTGATGGGGTGGCGCAACGTACGGGAACATCGGCATGAATTCGACATCATTCTGGTCCACGCCGTCGCCTAACGTGTTGTTGGGCGTCCGGTTGGGCAGACCCAGCACCGCGTTCAGCACGGGACCGTAGCCTTCAGCCAGCGCGCGGAGCTCAATATCCGTCACATCATCCGCCAAACGGCGTCCGTTCGGGAAGCCGGCTAAATCGCCTTCCAGCACGCCCAGACGACTGGTGGTGGTCGAAGGTGGAATAGCCATATTGAGCCGGAGTAGGTCCGCTTTCATCTCGCCGGTATAGTTGAGGTTTTCCACGCCTGGGATTTTGCCGGCTGGAATTTTTACACCGGTGAGCAGGATTGCCACCAAGTCGTTGCGGTCGGTTTCAGCCGCGTTGTCCAGCACCGGGTACAGCAGATTTTCGAGCTTGGTGACTTCGGGATTGGTGTAATATTGCAAAAACTGCTGGTCGCGCTGTGGACGTTGAGAGTTCCAGTAATCTTTGCGGCCGACTGGGATCACCACTTCGTTGATCAGTGGATTGGCCAGGCGCGAGATTTGGACGTACGGCCCACGGTTTTCAACGGTGCCATTTTCGCGCAACACACGCGTGCTGCGGCGCTTGGCACTGGCATACACCCCGATCACGCCGTCCGGATCGTTAACATCCTGCGGCAGCTTGCCATCACGCGTCAATGCGGTGATGGGGATTTGAATAGCGATCGAGTGGACGTTGTAGCCTTGCAGCCCATCGACGCCGTCCTGCGCCGGCAACGGAATCACATGCGCCGGATTGAACGGTCGCAACCCTGCCAGGTCAAACACTGAGCCGAGGTCAACAAAGAAGGGATCGTCGCGCGGCCCAGCAAAGACCTTGTAGCCTCCCGGCAGCTCACGGACAGCACTTTCAGCCAGGGTATTGTAGTTCGGCGTAGAGCGCGGCCCGATGTTGGCAGGTGCTACAGGGATGTTGGTGCCAAGCACCGTGGAGCCGGTAAAGCGTTTCGCCCGGTTATCGTACACGGAGCGCCGAACATTATAAAACTGGCGAATATTCCAGTCGTTATCGTCCAGCGACTCGATCGGGCCGGTATTGTAAAGAAAGGTGTTGGGGTTGCGGATCTCGGTGCGGAAAAAGAACTGGAATGAGATGTCTCGCTCGACATCCTGGTTGTTGCTGACCTTGATCTCATACAACACGTCCTCGCCGAAGTTGTGGAAGTTCGGCCCGCCGGCCGGTTCCTGGAATGGAATGTAGTTGGCGATCAACGTCACAGTGTCGGGCTTGTCGGGGCTGACAAAGGCGAAGACGTCGGTGTTGTCAGCCTGGGGGTCGTTGGTGATAAAGGGCGCCTCACGATGGGAAGAGGCGCGGGTTTGGCCAGGTATGCCTATGAGCATAACGGCCACAAGCAGGACGGATAGGGCGAGCGGTGCGAGCTTACGCATAAGTCCGGTCCTTTGGTAATGAACCAATCATTTCGTCGATCATTGACGACAAACCAACGGCGGTCCGAGCCCTACTGATAAGCCATAGGCATCCTCCGATCGCGGGGCTAACTGCCACACACGGTGCGCGGTGGAATGCAAGCGCAAGCAGCCATGCGGGACGTGCTGCATATGCGCTAGGCTGTCGCGATTGAATGCACCAAAATTTGAACGCCTGAAATTCCGTCTATGTTGAAGTGGTGCATCGTGGGGAGCTTGCGCCGAGGCTTAACGAGAGTTGATAAGAGCTACTGCTAGATGCCCTGTCAGTATGGCGTGCTATCATACGGCGACTGGGAGTGCAAGCGAACACGTCAAGGTCTGCAGCAGCTAGTAGCTCGGCTGGCGCGAGCTGAGGACGTAGTCCGCTTGCCGCAAAGGGCATCGTGGAACACATTGAGGAGCAGCATGGAATTAAGCGCGCGTAACCAACTAACAGGGCGGATCACAGCTATACGGCTTGGCGCGGTGATGGCAGAGGTGGTTGTCGATATTGGCGGGGGCTTGACGGTGGTGGCGGCAATCACCCGTGCCTCGGTGGAAGCGCTCGGTCTGAAGGAAGGCGTTGAGGTGCGGGCGGTGATCAAGGCCACGGATGTGCTGATTGCGACGTAGCAGCTACGCTGGCTCACATGAGTCATCGCACCCTAGGGGACGTTGGATTCCTTTGGAGGATGCCCTCTCTGGCAGGCGGCAGCTATCGGCTCCAACCGGCGGCAGCCGCCTCCTTTTTCCTCGACAACAGCACCTGCCTGATGCCAACGGTCCTTCAACAGGGGTTATGGTTATTCAACTGTTGGGTAACGTACTGCAATACCTCCGCATACATCGTTGCATGGTCATTAGCCGCATCGACAAACTGCATATCAGGCCGCTCAAGCTGCTCCAGAAAGGTCCACACACGGAGAATGGACGGTTGGGTCGTAAAAACTTCGGGTGGATCATGATCGGCAGGGTTTGCTGTGTAGCGGCCCCGGATGCGTTCGAGGCAGATGTCACGGGAACAGCGCAGCATGATTGGCAGGATCGGCGCTGTGGGATGCCGTTGCTTGAGTACATCGAGCTGCTGCCATTGAAACGGCCAGCCGAGATTTATATCAAGAATGACGGACGCATTCGTTTGGAGAAACTCATCGGCAAGCCGAAACAGCACATCATAGGCGATCCACTGAGCGTCTACGGTATGCTTAATCAGTGCTTGTGAAGCCCGTATCGTGCGACCAAGGGTATCCGCTTCAAGCCGTGGTACGCCGAGTTCGGCTGCTAGGCGGCGGGCAACAGTTGTTTTTCCGGTTCCTGGAAAGCCGCCCAGCGCGATAACAAATGCTGGCGATCGTTGCGCTGTTCGTCTCACGAGCTGCTCCATCACGCGAGTTCGGACTGTGCAACTATCGTAATCGACGAGTCGCAGGTTGCACAAGCCCCACCACCACAACGCTCACAGTGCTGTGCTGCGCAGGTAGGAGATCAATGGCTTGATCCAATGGTTTTTGAACGCGTCAGGCAGCTAGTACACCGGCCATGTTCAACCTTGCCGCTCAGACCAGGCTGATGTGTTAGCGACACGGTCGTCGGTATCGCCACAAGAGCATTGTCGGGTGAGGACAAAGGGCGGCTGTCCGACCGCAGCCCTTGATCGCCGGAATAACTGCCTCATCCTACGCTCGGTCCAATTGTTTGAACTGGCGGAGCGCCTGTAACCCCCTAAACATGCCCCACAGCGCAAACACATGAAAGCCAATGCTTAGCCAATCGCCGACGAGCAGGAAGATAAGACCATCCAACGCATAAAAGACCATACCGACGATAAAGCTCCACGTATAGCCTTTTTTCGCCAGCCAGCCAAACAAAACAAACAAGCCGGTGATAACGAGATCAAGCAACAGGGCAACGATGGTCAGCATGGTTGCCGTGCCCGCTGCAAGTTCCGGCTTTAGCACAGCAACAACGCCGTCAATCATTTGCGTAATCCCAAGGCCAATAATAAAACTCCAGTCTGAGCCTGACAGCCCAATTAGCGTGTTCACGACGGACAAGGCGGCGACCCAGAAGAACCACTGCGCGCCGCTGTTGTTCTGGCGGTGAAGTTCTGGTGCGAGTGACGGTGGTGAAGCTGTTTCTTGGCCAACGGATAGTGTGGTCAGGTCTTGCATGTGGTGCCTCATAGCTATCGAATGTTCGCCGAAAAGAGGCGAACACACCGGGCATAGCGCGGTGTATCAAAGATGATAGCGTGGAAGCACCTGGTATCAAGACTCCCTCAGGTCCTGCTCCGGGCTAGGCGTACCGCTCCAGCCAACGCAGCCCGAGCCTATACCTGCGTCTCAATCACAAGCCGTCGATTTAGCATGTTAGGCAGTTCCACTGCATATGTTTTCCACCTGTTCACAGGCATAAACCTCAGCGATCCGTTCTCCGGCCACGCAGTCGCACCGAGTACGCAGCGTCAGCGTAGCAGGGCTAGCTGCCGGTTGACCTCCTCCACGTCAAAGGCTTCGGGATCGAACGCACCACCGACCCATTCGAGCATCTCGGCATGTTCCGGATGGCTAGGATCGCTGATCGCTTCCAGAAAGCTGGCGTATCCCCAGATGCCGCCACAATCCTCCGGTGGACACGCCCGCTTACCTTTAACACAGACAGGATAATGTTTGCCTGCTTCGGGCGGGAATATTTTCTCGACCACAATATCGTGCAGCCAGTCATCTCCAAAGTCGTATTCATAGATCAGCTTGGCTTTTTCTTGGGGTGCAACCTGATTTAACCTCGCCCGCTGCTCATGTTTTACTTCCCTGGCCCAATCCGGATCGGGAATGCCATAATAGCTATCCCCAACGATAAATTGATGCAGATGGGAGTCCGTCCAGCCCATCACAACTTGTAGAATACGATGGAGTTGCCCTAAGGTCACCGTAGCCGGCACCTGAATCCGTCTCCAGATAGGCGGCTTGCTGTCGTAGAGCGTGACTTTGAGTTGATAAATGGCTGGACTTGCCGCCGACGTTCGTGCAGGCATAGCGCTGGCTCCTCACCTCGTCATGTACGACGCAACACAGCCCAATTATATGGCGCAGGGCAATCTGCTACGGAAAGAATATTGACATAAAGTGGACGACACACGAATCGAGGTGTATCGAATGGAGGGTAGTTATCTTGGCAATCAGCCAACGCTTAAGCATTGCGACATGGAAGACATGCGAAACTACTTCCAATATTCGGCGGGTCCCAAGCGTTGCGGGCAACGCTGGCTAATCGTCCTCAGCTTGTCATTTCCCACGATTACGTTTCAAGATAGCGCAGCACGTCCGTGCGGACGTGCTGGCTTTGATCATCCGAAGGCGAATTATTGGCGTAGCTGTGCACGCGCGAACGTTGTCAGCTCACGGTGTTTGCCCGTTGCAGTGACTACAACGCCATTGTGTACACTGCTGGCAAACATCCATGCAGGATGGTATCACACGGAGTAGCGATACCGATGCTTATGCTTCATACGGCTCGTTTGGTCTTGCGCGATCTTGTCGAGTCTGATTGGACGCTTGTTAACGCTCTTAGCCAAGAGCGCACGGTGACGCAGTATCAAACATGGCTGCGCCTGCATTCCCCTGCGGAAGCTCTGCAGTGGGTCCGCAACGGCATGGAACACAACGCCCTGCACCCACGCCAAGCGTACAACCTGGCGCTTGTGCATCAAAACCAAGCGATCGGTTGGCTCGGCTGGGGCAGACCAACTGACGGGACGCAAGGTGACTATGATTTTGGCGATGCCCTGCTCCCCAGCATGTGGCGCCACGGTTTCATGAGCGAAGCGTTGCAAGGGGCATTGAGCTATATGTTTCAATCCCTAAAAGCTCGCCAAGTCTTCGGTGAATGTGCCAGCATGAACATCGCATCAGCTCGGGTGATGGAAAAGGTGGGAATGACGTTGAGCGCCACCTGGATCGAGCACGATGACACCACCGGCGAGGCGGAAGAACATCGGCGCTATGCGATCGACGTTAAGGCTTGGCAGGATGCAAACAAGATCATGCGCACAGGCTAATCCTTCATTGGATGCGACACACTGCGCTATGGCTTTCGGGGTGCGCGCTAAGGGGGTGAACACGCAATACTTTTTTATTCGATATGCTTACAACCAGACAAAAGCGTAGCGTCCACCATTCGCCTTCTCGGAACCTTGCGTTGCTTCCTTCGGGAAGAAGGCGCAGTTTGACTTCGTGGCGTAAGCTAATCTGCTGATCCTATCGCACCTAGGATAAGCGCATGTATCTGCGCTCCAGAAACTTGCCATTCATCCACCCTGGGCAACAGGTCAAGGTGCGCCATCATTGCGCTCTTGCACTGCTGCACGTGCTCGGCGGGTGCGGCGGGCGCCACTAACCCCGGTTGTGCACTCGTCTGCCAAAGCGATGTTGTCCATGTCCAGGACCCCGACTGTTCCGGCGTGGGCCAGCGACACTGCCGCGTTGATCAGGCCGATGTGAGAAAACGCTTGCGGGAAGTTGCCAAGATGCGCGCCCGTAGTCGGGTCGATCTCCTCCGCATACAACCCGAGCGAGGTTGCACGGCTTAGGGTGCGCTCGAAGAGTTGCTGTGCCTCGTCCTCGCGACCGGCCAAAATCAGCGCGTCGATCAGCCAAAAGGTACACAGCACAAACGTAGCCTCGCCCCCGGACAAGCCCTCGGGAGCGTCAAGGTAGCGGTAGCAAAGGTCGTCGACGACCAGGTGCTCAAGCGTAGCGTCGATGGTTGCAAGCATACGAGGATCGTCGCCCTCGATAAAGCCGACCACCGGCAACAGCAGATTCGAGGCATCCAGCTGGTCATCCTCGAAAGACTGCTTAAACGCGCCCAGCGTGTCGCTCCAGCCGTGCTCCAGCACAGTTTCACGAATGCGCTCGCGTTCCGAGCGCCAACGTTCAATATCGCCAGGTAGCCCCAGCGCTTCCGCCATCGCAATTGCCCGGTCAAGGGCGACCCAGCACATGACTTTGCCGTAGACGAAGTTGCGTAAACCCCCACGTACCTCCCAAATGCCGCTGTCGGGCTGCTGCCAGTTGTCGACAACCCAATCAACGAGCGGCCGGAAGTGCGCCCATACGTCGGCCGGATTGAAGCGGCCAACTTTCCATGCGAAATGCAGCGCGTCGAGCACCTCACCATACACGTCGAGCTGGATCTGGTTCCAGGCTCCATTCCCGATCCGCACCGGAGCGGAGCCACGATAGCCTTCCAGATGGTCGAGCGTTTGTTCTTCGACGGTTCCATCCGGACTGATTGGATACAGAATATGGATGCCGGTACCTTCCAGCTGCACCGTTCGGACGATCCAGGCAAAAAAAGGATCGTCCTCGTCGACATAGCCGGCCAGCAGAAGCGCATACAGCGTAAACGAGGCATCGCGAATCCAGGAAAAGCGGTAGTCCCAGTTGCGTACGCCGCCAATCTCTTCAGGCAGCGAGGTCGTTGGGGCGGCGACGATTGCGCCAGTGGGCGTGTAGATACATAGCTTCAAGGCGAGCGCGCTGCGCACAACCATCGGGCGGTATGGCCCGTCATAGGTACACATGGCGGCCCATTGCCGCCAAAAATCAATCGTTGCCTGGAGCGCAGCAAACGGATCCTGCACCGCTGCCGTGGCCGCGCCTTCCTCGACCTGCAAGGTGAAAGCAGCACGTTCGCCGTCCTGCAGCGACAATCGACAGGTCAGGGTGCCGGTCGCAGCGTCGAGCTGCCAAGGACTTGGTCCGTTCAGCGAAAAGCCATCAAAGGCGACCGTGTTGCCACGTAGCTCGAACGATGGAGCACGGCGCGCGTAGTCCGGGCGTGGCGTGCAGATGCAGTCGATCTCGCTCTCCCCCGCCACTCCCTCGATGATCCGCACCAGCGCATACGGCACGGTGGGCGTTCCGCCTGCTGGTGTGGGCGCAACCGGCATGAAGTCGAGCAGCCGTGCCCGTCCGCGGGCGGTGGTAAAGGTGGTTTCCAGCACGTTGGTGTCGTCAAGGTAGCGATGTTGGGCTTGAAATCGACCGGTGGGATTGATGCTCCAGCCGCCGCCCCTGTGGTGGTCGAGCACGCGCGCAAACAGCGACGGCGAGTCGAAGCGGGGCAGACACAGCCAGTCGAGCGAGCCGCCGCTGCTGATCAACGCCGCGCTATGGCAGTTCCCAATCAGCCCATAATCTTCGATCGGCGGGTATATCGCTGGTGCTTGCATGCCATCTCCTTGTCGAGCGTCAGTCGTCGGTGGTGCTGATCGCTGCGGGATGACCGCGAACATTCAGCCGAAGCACGGCCAATTCGTGCCCTGCTTGCCATCGAGCCATCCATTGTACGTTCATCAAATGTCGAGCCACGATTGAATCGTGTATCGCTCTTGCGCGGGTGTGCACCGGCTGTGACGTTTTGCCACAGCATACTTGGCCTACCTGTCCTGCCATCACGCACAC
>JADDQF010000116.1 GCA_016781505.1 bacterium | reverse complement strand
TGGACAAGGGGGGACTGCAGTATCACCCATGCTATAATCTGGCAGCTACGACCACACCTTTATCCACATAACCCTAAGGAGGACGCTGATGTCCGAGCCTACCCTATACCATAACTTAATTGGCGGCGAGTGGGTTAGGAGCACTACCGGCCAAACCTTTGAAAGCACGAATCCCGCCGATACGCGCGAGATTGTAGGCCGGTTCCAACGCTCCGGCGCCGACGATATTGCCGCGGCAGTGCAGGCCGCTGCGCATGCCTACGAAGCTTGGCGCCTCACGCCTGCGCCCAAGCGCGGCGAAATCTTGTTCAAAGCGGCAGAGCTGCTCCGCCAGCGCAAGGAGCAGTACGCCCGCGACATGACGCGCGAGATGGGCAAGGTGATCGCCGAGGCGCGTGGAGATGTGCAAGAAGCCATCGATATGCTGTACTTTATCGCCGGCGAGGGCCGGCGGCTGTACGGCCAAACCACGCCATCCGAGATGCCAAACAAATTCCAGATGAGTGTGCGCGTGCCGCTCGGCGTGTGCGGCCTGATCACTCCATGGAACTTCCCAATGGCGATTCCATCTTGGAAAATTCTGCCCGCCCTTATTTTAGGCAACACCGTGGTGATCAAACCCGCCGAGGATGCGCCCCTTTCGACCTACAACTTCGTCCAATGTTTGCTGGACGCTGGCTTGCCGCCCGGCGTTGTCAATATCGTCACCGGTTACGGACCCGAGGCCGGCGAGCCGCTCGTTCGTCATCCCGACGTGAAAGTTGTCTCGTTTACGGGCTCAACCGCCGTAGGGCACCATCTGACCAAAGTAGCCGCCGAAACACTCAAGCATGTGTCGCTGGAGATGGGCGGAAAGAACGGTATTATTGTGATGGACGATGCCGACCTCGACTTGGTGGTCGAAGGCGTCCTGTGGGGTGCGTTCGGCACAACTGGCCAGCGCTGTACCGCGTCGTCACGCCTGATTGCACATCGCGCCGTGGCCACCGAGCTGGGCCGCAAGCTCGCCGCCAAAGCTGACGGGATCACCATCGGTAATGGGCTTGATGAGCGGGTGAGCATGGGCCCGTCGATCAACGCCGACCAGTACAAAATCGTCTGCGACTATGTGGAGATTGGCAAGCAGGAAGGCGCGGTGGTTGTGGCCGGCGGCGAACGCTTAACTACCGAGGGCTACAGCCACGGCTATTTCCACCAGCCCACGATCTTTGGCGACGTCAAGCCATCGATGCAGATCGCCCAAGAAGAGATTTTCGGCCCCGTTACGGCGATTATTCCGGTTGATAGTCTGGACGAGGCCATCAGTGTGGCCAATGGCGTCAAATATGGTCTGTCGTCGTCGATCTATACGCGCGACGTCAATCAGGCCTTTCGGGCCATGCGGGACCTCGACAGCGGGATTGTGTATGTGAATGCTCCCACCATCGGCGCAGAAATACATTTACCCTTTGGCGGCACCAAAGCCACCGGCAATGGTCATCGCGAAGGCGGCGTGCAGGCACTGGATGTGTTCAGCGAATGGAAATCGCTGTATATCGACTTCAACGGCCAGCTGCAGCGCGCCCAGATCGACAACGCTGAGTAACAAGCCGTATTGGGTTCACAAGGCGAGGAGCTGCCTGGTCAGCTCCCCGCTTAATATGTAGCAGTGCGAGCATTCCGCATCAGGCCAACTCTAACTGGGCTTCTGCGTCGGCACCGTCGTTGTGCTGCGCTCCGTGACCACGTCTAAACCTACGACCGTCACAGTCATCTCCAGCCCCATAAGATCCTGTTATAATCACGCGATAGGACACACGGGTTTGTTCGATCACGGGGAAGGGTGGGCGCGAGACATGGAGCCGGAAAATACCAGGCAGATTAACGTGAGTGAGCCAGGACGCCAGCTTGGCTCGCTTTCTGCACTTGCAGCCCGCAGCTACGCCTCCACCACCGAGCTGGTGGAGGCGATCTTGTCGTTTATCACCGACCAGCTCGGCTTACGGACCAGTTTTCTCACGCATATTACTGCCGGGGAGAACCGTAACCATTTGATTGCAGCGCATAACCGCGCTGGTGGTTCCAACATTCCTGCAAATATCGAGCTCCCACTTGAGGACACATTTTGAAGTCTGATCGCTGGTTCGGTCGAACCTGCACCTCTGCTGATCAACGATACACGCACGGACCCTACTTTTCGGATGCATTCGGCGACGGCCGCCTCACCCACGGTCGGCAGTTTTATTGGCGTGCCGATTATGCTTAACGACGGGCAGTTTTTTGGAACGCTCTGTGCCGTCGATCCGGAGCCGCAAGAGCTGTCAGACCAACAAGCGCACCTCCTGATCGTGCTTGGACGTATTATCGCGACACAAATCGAGCGGGATCATGAGCTGGATGCCCGCCGGCAAGCCGAGGCGGAACAAGCCCGACTGTATCGGGCAGCGCAAGACGCGATTCGTGAGCGCGAAGCCTTGCTCTCGATTGCCTCGCACGAGCTAAAAAATCCGCTCGCAGGCTTGTTAGGCTATGCGCATTTGCTCCAAAGACGGGCAACGTGCGAGATCAATCTGCCGGAACGAGACCAACGTGCGCTGCAAGCCATTGTAACGCAGGCCGAGCGCCTCAACGGTATGCTCACGGATTTGCTCGATATTTCGCGCCTGGATAGCGGACAGTTTGCCGTCGAGCAGCTCCCGCTCGATCTTTCGACGTTGGTGCACGCCGTGGTCGCCGAGGTCGAGCCCACATTGGTGCGACATACCGTGACCGTTCAGGATGCGGATAATCCGATTATGGTGCTTGGTGACAAAGAACGCTTAGCGCAGGTGCTGCGGAATTTGTTGGGAAATGCGATTAAATATAGCCCAGCCGGTGGGCTGATTACGATCCGTCTTGCCCCCGAACATGAGCTTGCGTGTTTGTCGATCCAGGATCAGGGTATCGGCATCCCTGAGGAAGCTTTGCCCAATCTGTTCCAGCGCTTTTACCGCGCCCCCAATGCAACAGGCCTGACGATTAATGGATTCGGGATCGGGCTGTATGTCGTCAAAGAAATTGTGACCCGCCACGGCGGCACGATCACCGTGACAACTACGGAAGGGCAGGGCACAACCTTTACGATGTGTGTGCCGTTGCTGGCATCGGTTGACTAAGTCGGTTAAGCAGCTGGAGCTGCGATCAGTGTGATCGCAGCTCCAGTTGTTAAGAGTGGGGCGAATGCGCAACTAACTCCCGCCCTCCCGATAGCTGCAGCGCGACACCTGAGCCGTCGCGCCACGAGCTAGCCGCGCTGCTTGTTGGCGGAAGCGACCCGGCTGCGGTCGTGCTTGGACAGCAGCCGCTTGCGCAGACGGAACCTCGCGGGCGTCACTTCGAGCAGCTCATCGTCCGCCAGATACTCAATCGCATCGTCCAGCGACAGGTTGCGGGGTGATTCCAGCCGCAGCGCTTCTTCACTGCCCGAGTTGCGCATGTTGGTTAGGTGCTTCTTGCGGCACACATTCACCTCAAGATCGGTGTCACGAATATGCTGCCCGATCACCATGCCCTCGTACACATCCGTACCGGCGCCAATAAAGAGCTGGCCACGCTCCTGCGCTCCGTGCAGGCCAAAGGTGGTTGCCGGCCCGGTCTCCCAGGCGATCAGCGAGCCATTGGTCCGCGTCTGCAGCTCGCCGGCGTAGGGCTCGTATCCGGCCAACAGCGAGTTCATCAAGCCCTCGCCGCGGGTTGCGGTCAGGAACTGCTGGCGGAAGCCTAACAGGCCGCGTGTCGGCACCAGGTACACGTAATGCACGGAGCCATCCTCGCGCACCTTCATGTCGCGCATTTGACCGCGCCGCTGCCCCAACAGCTCCACCACCACGCCCTGGAACGCGCCGCTGACCTCGATGTCGACCAGCTCGACCGGCTCGTGCAGCTTGCCGTCGATCTCTTTCAAGATCACCTCGGGCTTGCTGACCTGAAACTCGTAGCCCTCGCGGCGCATGTTTTCGATCAAAATGCCTAGATGCAGCTCACCACGGCCAGCCACCAGAAACGTATCTGCCTGATCGGTCTCCACGACCCGCAGCGCCACATCCCGCTCTTGCTCTTGCAACAGCCGCTCGCGAATCTTGCGCGACGTGACAAAAGTGCCCTCACGGCCCGCGAACGGGCTGGTGTTGACGCCAAAGGTCATCCGCACGGTCGGCTCTTCAACGGTAATCGGCGGCAGTGGACGCGGATCGCTCGGATCGGCAATCGTTTCGCCGATACCTACGTCGCCAAGCCCGGTCAGCGCAACAATATCACCGGCCTGTGCTTCCTCGACTTCAACCCGCTGCAAGCCCTGGTGGGTAAAAACCTGCACCACCTTCAGCGGCTGCATCGAGCCATCCGCCAGGATACGGACGACGTTCTGGTTGCGACGGATCGTGCCGCTGTTAAGCCGGCCGATCACAATCTTGCCCTTGTAGTCGTCGTAGCCCAGCAGCGTTGCCTGCAGTTGGGTTGGCCCATTCAAATCAACCGTCGGGCCGGGCAGATACGACACAATCTTCTCAAACAGTGGCTCCAGCGTCGGCGTCAGCCGATCCGCGTCCAAGCCCGCCGTACCACTCAGGGCGCTGGTGTACACAATGGGAAACTCAGCCTGCTCCTCGGTGGCGCCCAGGTCGATAAACAGATCGAAGGTACCGTTGATCACATGGTTGGGCCGGGCGTTGGCGCGATCAATCTTGTTAACCACCACAATCGCCGGCAGACCACGCTGGAGTGCCTGGCGCAGCACAAACTTGGTCTGGGGCATCGGCCCTTCGACCGCATCGACCAGCAGCAGCACGCCGTCGACCATGTTCATCACCCGCTCGACCTCGCCACCAAAATCGGCATGGCCGGGCGTATCGACGATGTTGATCTTGAGATCTTTATAGGTAATGGCCGTGTTTTTGGCCAAAATCGTGATGCCTCGCTCCCGCTCAAGCGCGTTCGAGTCCATGACGCGCTCCGCGACCTGCTGATTTTCACGAAATATATGGCTCTGCTTCAACATCGCATCGACCAGCGTCGTCTTGCCATGGTCGACGTGCGCAATGATCGCGATGTTTCGGATATCGTTTCGTTGCATAAATACTCTAGCCCTCAGCTGTCAGCGTTCAGCACCCTTGCTGTGGGCTGAGCGCTATCAAAAAAACTCGGCCTCGCCTCGTACCCGCTTGCGGGAAGGGCGTCCGCCGAGTCGTTCGTACATAAGAAGCGGCAGCCGTGTGCTGCCGTGCGCGTATTATACCACGCCGCAGGGCAGAATGGCGGGACAGAGCCAAGCACGGCAGATACGATCAGCTGTTTTGGGCAGGCCATAACCCATGCTATAATCAGCCGCGGCGCAAACACGCCCGCAATGTTGCGTTCCCGTCCGCGCAGACGGCAATGTGATGACGCCTTGGTTGATGCCGGGGCGTTTTTTGCTGCATGAGCCAAAGGAGAGAAGCCGAGTCAGCCGCCCGCCTACCGTTTTGTTGTTTCGTTTGTTATTGGAGGCTTACGTGAGTACGACCGCTCCTCGCGCCAGGTCCGATACCTCAGCGCTCGCGCGCCACTTTCGCTTTGCCGAACGCAACACCGATCTACGCACCGAAGTTCTGGGTGGCATCACGACCTTTTTCGTGATGGCGTATATCATCTTCCTTAACCCGACGATCCTGACCCTCAACCGGGGCGCAGAGCCACCGCTTGTGCCTGCGTTTGGCGCGTTGGTGACAGCCACCTGCCTGGCCGCCGCCATCGCCACCATTGCGATGGGGCTGTACACCAACTATCCATTCGCCGCTGCCAGTGGCCTGGGCCTCAACGCCGTGGTCGCGTTCGACCTGATCGCGACCCGAGGACTACCCTGGCAAGCCGCGATGGGCGTGATTTTTATCGAAGGCTTGCTGATCACGCTGTTGGTGCTGACCGGCTTTCGCGAGGCAGTGTTGAATGCCGTGCCGCTGACGCTGAAGCGCGCGATCAGTGTCGGCATTGGTCTGTTTATTTTGTTTATTGGTCTGATCAACGCCGGCTTTGTGCGCGTGCCGGTAGAAACGATCACGTTGACTGGCGACGCCACGCTGTCTGGTCCAACGCCACTCGGCGCACTTGGCGCGGCCGGCGTCCAGCTTGGCGCGCCGGCTACACCTGTAGGCATCGGCAATTTTACCCGGCTGCCGGTTGCCGTTGCGCTGCTAGGGCTGCTGCTGATGCTGTGGCTGCTGTCGCGGCGGGTCAAAGCGGCGCTGCTGCTGGGCATTGTGCTGACAACACTGATCGCGGTTGTGATCCGGCTGCTTGTGCCGGGCGCTGCTGTATCGTCGGTCCCGACCGCTGCCGACCTTTCTCAGCTGAGTGTGCTGCCGCTGGATTTCAGCACCATCGGCTCCGGCTTCAACTTCAGCGCCTTTAATAGTCCGACCGCGGCGGCCAAAGGAATTGGCGTAGTTGCCGCGCTGCTGGTTATCTTTTCGCTGATGCTGTCAGACTTCTTCGACACCATGGGCACCATTGTGGGAGTCGGCGAGGAGGCCGGTTTTGTCGACGAGCAAGGCCGCTTGCCGGGCGCCAACCGCGTGCTGCTGATCGACTCGCTGGCGGCGGCGCTGGGCGGCCTGTTCGGCGTGTCGTCGGTGACCACCTACATCGAGTCCGCTGCCGGCGTGTCGGAAGGCGCGCGTACCGGGCTGGCTTCGGTTGTCACCGGCTTGCTCTTTCTGCTGGCCCTCGCCCTGGCGCCATTCGCCGGCCTGGTGCCGCCGGAGGCGACGGCTCCGGCCCTGATTATCGTTGGCTTTTTGATGTTTGCAGCGGTACGCGAAATCGACGTTTCCAATCTGCTGGATGGCTTTCCGGCCCTGATTACGCTGATCATGATGCCGCTGACCTTCTCGATCACCAACGGCATCGGCGCCGGCTTTGTGTGCTACGCCTTTTTGCGCCTCGTCAGTGGCCGGGCACGCGAGATTCACCCGCTTTTCTGGGTGGTATCGGGCGCATTCGTCATCTACTTCCTGATTCCGCTGCTGCAGCCACTCACCTAGCGCTGCCTTGCCGATGGCTAATGGGCGAGCAAAACTCGCCCAGCGCTTCGCCCGCCACTGCCAACAGCTTATTCGGTGTATGATGCAAGGAAAGATCTGCAAGGAGTTTTTATGCCGGTTGTCCGCCGACCCGCCGTATTTTGGCTCGCACTGCTCGTGGTCCTGCTCAGCGCCACCGCTTGCGGCAACGCCGGCGCCGGTGCTGCCCGTCCCGCCGCCACTGCGAGCGGAGCGGAAGCAAGCAGCGCAACAACGACTGCCACCACTGCTACAACCACGGCCAAAGCACCAAGTACGGGAGCTTCCGCTGCCGTGGCCGCCGAAGGCTATGCAGCCCTGCCCCAGAGCAAAACGCCCGAAGGCTATTACGTGCTCGGCGATCCCAACGCGCCCGCCACCATGACGTTCTACTCAGACTTCATATGAAGCGCGTGCCGCTTCCACGTGGTGGAAACCGAACCCCAGCTCATCGCGCAGTACGTCAAAACCGGTAAGGCGCGGCTGATCTATCGCCACCTCCTGCAGCTGGGCGAGCCTTCCAAAACACTCGCCGAAGCGTCAGAATGTGCGGGCGCGCAGGGCAAATTTTGGGAGATGCGCGAGCAACTGTATCGCCGCCAGGCCGAGCTCTACGGTGCGACCTCGTTTGCCGCCGTACAGCCGCTTGTGGCCGAGCTGGGTCTCGACGCGGCGCAATTTGGGCAGTGCATGGATCAGCACCAATTCGAGCAGCAAGTGACTGCCGACTTTGCTGCGGCCGAGCGCGAAGGCATTCGTAGCCGTCCGGTGTTGGATATCAACGGCACCCGCATCGTGGGCGCACAGCCATTCACAACCTTTCAGCAGGTGCTCGACGCCATCCAATAGCGGGAGCGCTCTTGGCATCCTGCACCTACCCGGAAAGTGGGCTCGGCTCCTTTTGTCCGGCAGCCCGTTGGAGCACTGCCAGCGTCTCGGCGGCGGTGCGGGTCCACGAAAACTGCTCGACCTGGGCAAATCCCTTTGTGCGTAGATCGGCGCGTAGGGCCGCGTCATGGGTAATCCGCACCAGCGCGTTGGCCAGCGCCCCCACATCCGTGGGTGGCACCAGCAGCGCGGCGTCGCCGGCAACTTCAGGCAGCGAGGCGGCAGCTGAAGTTACAACCGGCGTGCCGACGGCAAATGCCTCCAGCGGCGGGAAGCCAAAGCCTTCATACAGCGAAGGATACACAAACGCGGTGGCGGCTGCATACAAGTGCGGCAGCTCGTCGCTCGCCACAAAGCCAAGAAAGCGCACGGCCTGTTCCAGGCCTAGCTCCTGCACCAGCGCAAACATATCGGCGTAGCGCCAGCCCTTGCCGCCGCCAATCAGCAAGGGCATACCCACTTCGGCGCGCACTTGCGCATACGCCCGCAGCAGCGTTGTGACGTTTTTGCGCGGCTCCAGGGTACCGACAAAGAGCAGAAAATGGGCTGGGAGCTGCTGTCGGCTGCGGAACGCGGCGACGACATCAGGAGCGACGGGTTGAAACCGCTCGTCACGCCCATTCGGGATGGCCGTGACCTTCGCTGGCGGCACACGGAGCAGCTCCAGCACCTCGCGCCGGGTAAACTCCGAGACCGTAATCACATGGGCTGCTCGCCGCACCGATAGCTTGGTAAAGGCCGCCAGATAGCGGCGCTTGGCGGGCTTATGGAGATCGAAGCGCAAAAACGCCAGGTCATGGACCGTCACAACCGTGCGGTACGGGGCAAGCAGCGGCACGACGTTGAGCGGGCAGAAGAGCACATCCGGGCGCTGCCCCGCGACGGCGAGGGGAGCTATGGCCTGCTCCCAGATGATCCGGGCGAGCGGCTGTGTGGTTGGCAAATGGCTCGGGCGGAGCGCAACGCTCGGCGGTGCGGCCAGCAGACTCCGGGTCACGCCCGGTGGTGCGTATACCGTCCAGCGCACATCCGGCCGAGGCATCGCCCACAAATGGCGGAGGAGCTGGTCGATGTAGCGACTAACGCCGGCTTGACGATAGCCGGGCACCGGACTCAGCAGGTGGGCATTGATTGCTACGTGCATGAGCGCAGATTATAGCCGACGAAAAAGGGGGAGCAGGTGTGGCTGCTCCCCCTTCTGCCAAAGCTCATGCGGCGTCAAGGTGTCGACTGCGCGTAACTCGGCGTCGGAATCACGCCCCACTCGTCGCGCGGCCAATACGACACCCACGCCTTGCCCACGATCCGGTCCAACGGCAAGCCCGGCTCGGCATTCCACGAGCGCGAGTCCTGGCTGTTGTTGCGGTTGTCGCCCATCACCACCACCGTGTTTGGGGGCACGACGTAGGGCTGGCACAAGGGGCCATTCTGGCAATCAGTTGCCTGATTCAGATAGCCGCCGCTCTGCAAGCTTTCCTCCATGGGCTGGCCGTTGATGTACACTTTGCCGTCCTTGACCTGCACCGTTTCGCCGGGCAGCCCCACCACACGCTTGATATAGTCGATCTGCTCGCCGTTACCATCGCCATTGGGCGCTTCAAGCACGACCACATCGCCGCGCTGGGGCAGCCGGAACGGGTAGATCACTTTTGGTGGCACGTCCTGCCGGCCTGGCAGCAGCCGCAGCGGAGCATTCGCGTCAAAGTGAAAAAAGATAATCTTGTTGACCAGGATATACTGATTGGAATGGAAGTTGGGCTCCATGCTCGGACCTTCGACGCGAAAATTTTGCATCACGCCGCGCAGAATAAAAAAGACCAGCAGAATAAACACAACGGTCTCAATTAATTCGCGGGCGGTTGTTCCTACGGAAGGAACAGGTGTCTCTTCGTCCTCGACTGGCTCCCACTGACGCTCACCAAGTCGTTGTGTATCATTGGCCTGAGTCTGCATAAACGGTGTATCCATAGATGATGCCCGCCCGTACGGTAACAAAGGTCACAACAGGACGCGCAGGGGTTGTAGTATGCCATGCTAAAGGCTAATATGGCAAGGCCTGTGCCGTCCATCCGCCACTTGCCGTCCCGCCCCACGACCAGCGGAGCATGGACAGCTATGGCAGCTACGAGTGTGAGCGATGCTCCACCGTGCTTATTTGCTCATCCCAGCATAGTTTGGCGTCGCAATCACGCCCCAGGCAGGCCTGGGCCAGTAGGACAGCCAGGCTTTGCCGATCACATGGTCCAACGCCACGCCCGGCTCGGCATTCCACGAGCGCGAGTCCAAGCTGTTGCTGCGATGATCGCCCAGCACTACAATATGCCCGGCCGGCACCAGATACGGCTCGCATAACCGGCCACCATTACAATGGGTCTCTTCAACCAGATAGCCGCCATCCGCTTGGCGCTCTTTGAGCTCTTGACCGTTGATATACACCACGCCATCCTTGACCTGCACCGTCTCGCCGGGCAAGCCAATCACGCGCTTGATCAGGATTTCTTCGGGTTGCGGCCCGCCGTCCACGGGTGGCTCTTCAACAATCACCACATCGCCGCGCTCCGGCTGCCGCAGTGGATACAGCATGTCGGCCGGCAGGCTACGTAGGCCCGGCAACAACCGCAGGGGCGCGTTCGCATCGAAGTGGAAAAACACAATTTTATTGACGATCAAATACTGATCCGTATGGAGATTGGGCTCCATGCTCTGGCCTTGAACGCGGTAATTCTGGAGCACACCCCGAAAGATAAAGAAGATCACCAGAATAAACAGCGCCGTCTCGATCAGCTCGCGCGCCGTCGCACCCACGGCTGCCCGCGCCACGTCCGCATCTTCCTGCGCCTCCCACAGCGGCTCACCGCCTGCCAACGACGATTGGGCATGATGGTCCATAGGCTGATAGTTCATCGTAAGGCAGTCCTCTACGCGCGAGGTCGCCGCTTTATAATATGCAACACGTCCTGCAACGACCTGCACTTCTAGAGTGTACCTGCTTACGGAGCATTTTGCATGCGCTCAAGCATTCTCCAAACCGCGCTCACCGACGGCCGTATCCGCTGCGAAGTATGCCGGTGGCGGTGCGAGCTTGCACCCGGCGAGACGGGCTGCTGCCGTGTCCGCAGCCATCGGGATGGCGCAATCATGGCCGATGCCGATAGCTTGGTTGGCGCCGCTACCATCGGGCCGATCGAAGACCATCGGCTGTGGCACTTTTTCCCGGATGCCCAAGCGCTCGGCGTCGGGAGCTTCGGCACGCCGCTCGTGCCCGATATTGGACTTTCTTCGGCCCATCCCTACGTTGTGCCCACGCCGGGAGCCCGTGAGCTTGCGGCCGAACGCGTTGTGCAATTCGCCGAGCAGCGCTTGTGTCGCGGCGTGGTGTGGACCTACAACGACCCAGCCGTGACCTTTGAATGGGTGCTGGACGGGGTTAAGCTCGGCCGGGCTGCCAGCCGGTTTACCGCGATCACAACGTCGGGCTACTTTGCTCCAGCAGCCTTTGCGCTGCTTGCGCCCTACCTGGACGGCATGCGCCTTGACGTGTATGGCTTCAGCGACCGCGCGTATCAAACGTTGACGGGCTATCGGGATTGGCGCGCCATCTTCAAGCTGGCCGCCGAAGCGCGTCAACGCTGGAATATCCACATGGAGCTTGTGCTCCACCTGGCGGCTGGCATCAACGACAGCGATACCGAAGTGGCTACGCTGGGCAAATGGATGAGAGTGGCCCTTGGCGCGTTAACACCACTCCATATTTTGCCAACAACCGCCGAAGCAGATCAGGTCCAGCGGGCCATCACTGCCGCGAAGGCTGCTGGTGTGAGCTACGTCTTCGGCCCCGGCAACAATCAGCCCACTCGCTGCCCACAATGCACCTGGGCCGTCGTTGAGCGCGGTGATGGGCCGACACAGGTTCATGGGGTGGTCGACGATGCTTGCGAAAACTGCGGCACTGCGCTTGGGCTACGCCTGTCCCTGTTTCGGCGCAACGTGCGCTATGATGCAGCGGCCTGATACGGATTCTACGTGCGGCCGTACCTTGCGGCGGCGCTTAACGTTTTTTATACTGGCGCTCAGGTTGCTGTCAGGGCAAGCGGGGAAATACGGCCCAAAGTGGTGGTATAATCGCCGCTGGCACACAGTTTGCTTTGGTTGAGCGTGACAAACAAAGTACTTTCAATCTACTTGAGGTGTTATGACAGTCGACGTTGCCGTGGTCGTGTGGCCGGTCTTAATGGTTGTTTCAGCACTTGTTCCGGTCCTGCTTGGCATCCGCGAGTATCGTCGGTCACGCTAATGGCGGTTTCCGCTCAGCGTACGTAGGCCCTTGTCTGATCCAGACGAAAAGGAGATTGAAGGCGGACCATGCTGGTCCGCCTCTTTTTATATCCCATGCCCAATCTTGAAGCGTGGCGCTTGTTGCAAACTCCACCGTTGCCCGGTGCGCTCAACATGGCCATCGACCACACTCTGCTTGAATCCTATCCCCTCCATCCGCAGCCCACGCTGCGCTTTTATCGCTGGAAGCCCGCGTCCGTATCACTGGGAGTTGCCCAACGGTTGGCGCGGGATGTTGACCAGGCAGCGTGTGCCGAGCTTGGCATCGACATTGTCCGCCGACCCACCGGTGGACGCGCTATTCTGCACGATCAGGAGGTTACCTATGCGCTGGTGATCGCCGTTAATCATCCGTTGATCGGCGGAAGCAGTGTGGTGGAGGCATACCGCGCGATCAGCACGGCGCTCTGCGCTGGCCTCGCGGCGCTAGGGATCGCGGCTGAGCTGGCTCCCCGAGCAAAGCGCCAGCAAGCGCAATCGGCTGCCTGCTTTGATCGGCTAAGCGATTATGAGATCACGGTTGGCGGACGTAAACTTGTTGGCAGCGCCCAGGCGCGGCGGCACGGCGTGCTCCTGCAGCATGGCACGCTGCTGCAGCACGCTGATCTCCAGCGGTTATCCCGCGTGCTCCGCTTGCCGCCAGCGCTGTCGGAAGCCAATCTAGCGCAGCGCCTGGTCGCGCTGGACGAGACACTGGCCGAGCCACCGTCATTCGAGGCTGTTGTCGCTGCATTGATCGGAGGCCTCGAGCAAACATGGCCGGTTCAGCTGACGCCGGGCGCGCTTACCCACCACGAGCAGCAGCGCGCGGCCGAGCTTGTGCGCGATGTGTATGCCAATCCCGCTTGGACTGCACGACGCTAGCGGTCGTGCCCGAGCAAACGAGGCTTCTACCTGCTCAGGCGCGACAGCTACCCTTTGCGCAACGTGAGCAGGGTTGCTTCAGGCGAGCTACCCAGCCGCAGCGGAAAGCCTCCCAAGCCGCGCGAAACATAGAGCCACATCCCGCCTACGCGCTGCAATCCACGAAAATACAGCAAGCCATGCCGTGGTAAGAAGGCTGGCCCTAGGCCCGGCACAGCAAAATGGCCGGCGTGCGTATGGCCCGACAGTTGCAGTGCCGCTCCGTACTGAGCGATATCGTCGGCAGTGTCGGGCTCATGCACGAGCACCAGCGTTGTTGCTCCCGGTGGACGGCCACACAACCCCTTGGCCAGGTCATGGAGCTGTTCCCAAACACAATCGATGCCGACAATGCACAGCGAAGCACCGGCAAGATCGAGCAATCGCCGCTCATTGCGCAGCAGCACCACGCCATGCTTGTGGAAAATGTGCTCGATGGCCGGAATGTTTGTCCAATAATCATGGTTGCCGAGCACTGCATATACCCCCAGCGGCGCACGTATGTCAGCCAGCCCGGCCCGCAGCAGCCCGATGTCCCGCTCATGCGAGATAAAATCGCCGGTCAGCACAATCATATCCGGCTGCACCTGTGCTAGCCAGGCCTTGGCACGGCGGAGCTTTGCCGCGGAGAACAGCGAGCCAAGATGCAAATCTGTGAGCTGTACGACTTTCAGCCCATCCAGCTGGCCCGGCAGATCGACAACCGGAACCGGAATCGACTCAAACCGCAGCCGCCGCGCTTCCGCCACGGCAAGGATGGTCGCCGTTAGCCCGGCAACGACCATGCTTTTCAGCAGCGCAAGCCAACGCTGGGGGGCGCGAACCAGCGCAACCAGCCCCGCTAGCCCCAGCCCCGTGCCGAACGCCAGCCAGCGCGTGCTGACCAACACCCGAAACGGGGCAGGGGTGCCCTGCGCTGGCATTCGCAGACCAAAGCGCGGTTCCCGAGCCTTCGCCCGCGCAGTTGGACGACCGTGTTTTAGGTTAGGCACAGGTGGTGAAATCCTTGCACGACCAAGTTATCGAGTTTCATACGGCAGCTGTGTTCGTGTCGGGTGGGCATGTGCTACGCGGCGCATACCCTGGCTGATGGTGTTGACGTTGTCGCGCATAAGCTGCAGGTAGTTGTCTTGGCCCAACGGTTTGAGCACACCGTCGGGTTGGCGCAGGCTCAGCAGCTCCATATACTCGACTGGCCGCACGAACTGATCCACAAACAACGGAGCGGCATTGATTGGTGCTTTTGTGCCAGCAAGCTCGGGATCGATCATGCGCAGATTGATACCGTAGCGCTGCGCAAAGTAGAACCAGCCATAGTCCAACGTTTGGATCACCAATGTATCACTGGTACCAATGCGCGTTCGTGGCCAGCCCCTGATTTCGCGCCGCACCCAACTATCTAGATTCTCTAACTCGCCGTTGTATTTTTCCGCGTTTCGTCGGTACACCAACAGGTGATCGCTGTCGACACGGGTAAAGGTATCGGCAATCAACGAGACGGCATGCTGAGCCATGCCCGGACCGGGATCAAGCCACAGATAGGGCGACCAGCGGGCAACATCCACATTGCCGGGCTCGTCGCCGCCTTGCTGCGAATTGCCGCCGCGTTCCGCAAACGGCAATCGGCCATTGCCGCCCACCTGCATGTTGCCAATAAACCGGGACAGTTCCAAGATGACCAACTGTTGAGCTTGAGCGTCCGGTATGGCAGCCCTCAGCCAGGGTTCAAGGTCCAGGCCGTTGTACAGCAGGATGTCGGCTTCGGCCAGCGCACGCTGGTCACGCTCCCCAAGCTTGTAATCCCGCGGATTAACACCGATCGGCACGATCTGCGTCACCGTCACGCGTGCCTGACCAACCTGCCGCGCCCAATCCGCAAGCGGCGCGATCGTGGCAACGACCTTGAGCGGCGGCAGTTCGGCTGAGGGCTGAGCGCAGCCGACAAGCCATGGCAGTGTGCATACGCATAGCAGCACAACGCGGCGGAACACGCTCCGCTGCGCCAAGCGCTTAACGTGGCGCATCCCGTAACCCGGCAAACAAATCGGTTTCGATACCTTCCGCCACAGGTACCCGCGAAGCTACGCGAACGAAGTACTCGTTATCGAACATTTCGCCCCGTAAATCTTCCGGCACAGCCAGCCAGAACCAATCATCCCGGATTTGGGTACGATGTTCGCGCAGGGCCTGCAGTTTTTGCGCCAGGAACGGACGAATATCGATCACGGCGTTGATGCGCTGATCATCCACATAGCGGCTCTGATCGAAGTTTTCATCGTCGAGCGGCGTTTTGAGGCCACGTTCCCGCATACCAAGCCAAGCCCGCAGCCAGAGCGAGCGCCGCGCCGAGATATAGTACAGCTTGGCCGGGGCCCACGGCGCGCCTGCAGCGACATAGCGGCCGGCATCCCCGGCTGCATCAAACGCGGCCACCGTGATCCTATGGGCATTAATATGATCGGGATGCCCGTATCCGCCTTCTTCATTGTAGCTGATCAGGATGTGCGGTCGGTACTGCCGCACCAGCCGCACCAGCCGGCCGGTCGCCTCGTCAAGATCAGCCTGCGCAAAGCACTCCGGATGCTGATTGCTGGGCCGGCCCATCATGCCCGAATCACGGTAGGGCAGCAGCTCCAGGTGTTGAATACCCAGGTGTTTGACGGCTCGTAACAGCTCTTGTTCCCGGATCTCAGCCAGGCGTGCATGGTTTTCGGGTGTGTCCCACTCCGGTACGACGATCTCGCCTTCTTCGCCGAGCGTACACGTTACCAGTACCGTTCGCACACCTTCCGCACTGTACCGTGCAAAGATACCGCCCGTGCCGATGCATTCGTCGTCGGGGTGGGCGTGCACGATCATCAACGTCAAAGGTTCGGTCATAAACAATTCCCATGGCAATCGTAGGGGCACGGCCCTGCCGTGCCCGTTACATGGTTTGCATTATAGCACGCTGATTCGAGCCACCGAGGCTAGAGTTGGCTCAACACTGGCCCTCCTGCGGCAGATCACCCGCCACAAACCCATGCGGTAACAGCTCGCGCGGCGTGGTCCGCCGTTCCGCTCCGTGTAGATTTGCGAGCAGCATCGGCATGTCGGGCGCCAGCTCCAGCAACGCTTGCCGACACATTCCGCACGGCGGCACCGGCCGCTCCGAGTCCGCGATCACGGCCATCGCCACAAACTGCCGCTCGCCGGCCGCAACCGCGGCGAACAAGGCTGTGCGCTCGGCACACATACAGACCGGATACGCCGCATTTTCCACGTTGCAGCCGGGATACACTTTACCCGAGCCACACAGCAGCGCCGCGCCGACCGGATACCGGGAGTACGGTGCATAGGCGCGCCCCCGCGCCGCGCGCGCCAATCCGAGCAACCCATGGAGCTCAGTCTCTTGCATCAGCTTGCTCCTGCACAACCGCTTCTTCCTCATCGTCTTTGGCGCCAAGTACGAGCTGCAGCTTTTCAGGCCGCAACCCTTGCACCGACTGGACGGTGATGGTCACATCGCCAACCGCCACGCTATCGCCCACGGCTGGAATCGTGCCTAGTTTTTCGTACACCAGACCACCCAAACTATCGCCTTCGTCGGTGGCAAGATGGAGGCCGGTTTCGGCGTTGAGGTCAGCCAGCGACACCCGCGCGTCGGCAATCCAGGTGTCGGGGGCCGGGTGCTGAATCAGCGGCTCTTCCACATCGTATTCGTCCTGGATCTCGCCCACGATCTCTTCCAGCAAATCTTCGATGGTGACCAAGCCGGCCGTGCCGCCGTACTCGTCCACCACGATGGCCAGATGCACCTTGCGCGTCTTCAAACTCCGCAGCAGCACGTCGACCTTCATGGTTTCGGGCACAAAGTACACCGGGCGCAGATGCTCACGCAGCGACGCATCCAGCCGTCCATCCCGGAGCAGCGGCAACAGCTCACGAACATACAGCACGCCAACGATGCGATCAATCGTTTCCTCGTAAACCGGAATGCGTGAATGGCCCTGGTCAAGCGCAAAATCCAGGGCCGCACTGATCGAGCTGTCCGCCTCCAACGCGGCAAAGTCGATGCGCGGCACCATCACCTCGCGCACCAACGTGTCGCCAAACAGCAGAATACCCTCGATCATTTCGCGCTCTTCGCGCTCGATCAGGCCTTCCTCTTCGCCGACATTGACGAGCAGCTTGAGCTCTTCCTCGGTCACCAGCGCCGTTCCGGGCTTGATGCCGAGCAGCCGCGCGATCGGAGCGGTAGCTAGTCCGACTGTCGCCGTGATTGGCCATACCAGCAACGCAAGCAGCCGCAGCGGCCGGGCCAACACCAGGGCCATCCGGTCGGGATAGGCCGTCGCCAACAGCTTCGGCAGTGCCTCCCCGACCATCAAGAGTGCCAGCAGCACAAGCACAACGCCGATCAGTCGCTGCCAAAGCACAGGCTGGTTCAGAAACAGCGCCAGCGAGAGCGCTGTTGCGCCACACTTGGCAAAGGTGTCGATGGTAAGGGTCGTGGCTTTGAGACGCGCCGGGTCATCGAGCAGCTGAGCGACGACATGCGCGCGCGACGTTCCTTCACTCACCAGGGTGTTAAGCCGGTGACGTGAAATGGCGGAAAGAGCTGCATCGGCAGCGGACGCAATTGCCGTCAGGGCAAAGCATACCAGCAAGCCGAGCAGCTCCAACGTAGGTTCAGGGTCCAATCCTTTACTCCTGATAAGGGTTTATCCACGGCGGCCACATGCGCTGATCAATGCCGCACAGCGGCGCAGTACAGGTCGCCCGCCTGTTTGTTACGTAAACAACGTCGTCAACGACAAATCTTTATGAATCCGCATGATCGCTTCCGCAAACAGCGCCGCAACACTCATGGTCTTGATCCGCGCCTGCTCCGCTTCGGGTGGTGCGGGAATGGTGTTGGTTACCACAATTTCCGCGAGATGCGATTCGGCCATCTGCCCAAACGCAGCGCCCGCGAAAATGCCATGGGTTGCGCAGGCATACACCTGTGTAGCACCCCGATCATTCAACGTTTTGGCTGCTTCCACTAGTGTGCCGCCCGTCGAGATCATGTCGTCCACAATGATCGCTGTTCTGCCGTCGACATCGCCGACCATTTCGATCACTTCCGATACGTCGGGCTCGGGCCGTTGCTTGGCAATAATAGCCAGGCTTGCCCCGATTCGCTCACGAAATCTATTTGCACGGCCCACGCCACCGGCATCCGGCGACACCACCACAACATTCTGCAGATCTTTCGCCCGGAAATAATCGACCAGCAGCGGGCCGGCCTGGAGATGATCGACCGGAATGTCAAAGAAGCCTTCAATCGCGGGGGCGTGCAGATCCATCGTCAGCACCCGATGCGCGCCTGCAGTTGTGATCAGGTTCGCAATCAGCTTCGCCGTGATCGGCTCTCGCCCGGTCGTTTTCTTCTCCTGCTTGGCATAGCCATAGTAGGGGATCACCGCCGTGATCCGTTTGGCCGACGACCGGCGCAGCGCATCGACCATGATCAGCAATTCCATCAAGTGGTGATCGACGGGCGTAGTTAGCGATTGAACCACAAACACATCCGAGCCACGCACGTTTTCCTCGATCTTGATGCGCGTCTCGCCATTTTTGAATTGGCTAACCAGCGCTCGGCCGAGGTTAAGATGGAGATGGGCTGTGATCTCGCGTGCGAGGGCAATGTTTGAGTTACCCGCGAACACCTGGAGTCGTCCATCCATATTTCAACTACCACTTTTCATGTATAACGGATCTGCCCGCCCGACCTTCGCTGCTTCCAAACGCCACGTCGATCTTAGTCATCCGCGGCTGGTGCTGAATGCTCACCGACCACCCGTGCCGGCACGCCCACCACCACGGCGCCTTCCGGCACATCCTTGGTCACCACCGCACCTGCACCCGTGATCGCGCCTGCGCCAACTTTGACCGGAGCTACCAGCATCGTGTCGGAACCAATGCGCGCGTCTGGCCCAATCTCCGTTTTATGCTTGCGCGTCCCCGGCACTGCCCGCTTGTCACCGTAGTTGGCTGTAATTGTTCCGGCGCCGATGTTGGCACCCGCCCCCACGATGGCATCGCCGATGTACGAAAAATGGCCTTGCTTCACGCCTTCATGCAGCGTCGAGCCTTTGACTTCAGCGAAATTGCCGAGATGCACGCCCGGCCCAATCGTGGAGCCGGGACGCACATGCGACAGGGGACCAACGTCGGCCCCGTCGGCCATGACCGCGCCTTCCATAAAGGAAGCCTTGACGCGGCACCCATCACCGATTTGGGTATCTTCCAGCACGCTGTTCGGCCCGATCACGCAATTTCGCCCAATCCGAGTTTGCCCCCGCAGCATGGTTCCCGGCAACAAGATCGTGTCTTGGCCAACCTCCACTCCGGCATCCACGTAGGTATGCGTCGGATCCACAATGGTTACACCTTCCCGCATTAACTCATGCAGGATACGCGCCCGCATTACGGCTTCGGCCGCGGCAAGTTCGATCCGATCGTTAACCCCCAGCGCCTCGGTCGGGTCGTCCAGCTCCACCGTGACAATCGCGCCGGAACCGCGTTCAGCTACCGCCAGCGCTACCAAATCTGTCAGATAATATTCGCCTTTGACCGGGCTGGGCGTAAGCTGGGCCAGCCGCGGCCATAGCCAGTCCGCAGCGTAGGCAACTACGCCCTGGTTGACCTCGTTGATCTGGCGTTGTTCGGACGTCGCATCGCGCTCTTCCACAATCCCAACCACCTGCTGCGCTGCATCGCGCAGAATGCGGCCATATCCGGTCGGCACGGGAGGGCGAAACGTGGTAATCGCGCCCAGCACGTGGGGTTGGGCCAGCGCGCTCAGGAGGCGGTGCGCCGATTGTGGCCGGAGCAAAGGATCGGCGCCATACAACACCAGGACGCGACCAACCTTGCCTTCCAGCAGTGGCCGGGCCTGCAGCAGCGCGTGCCCGGTACCCCGCCGCTCCGCCTGCACAACGTAGCGATATCGCTCGCCCCACTTGGTCCGGAACTGCTCGATCGTATCGGGCCCCACGACCAGCACGGTTTCCGCCGCACCGACGTTCTCGCCCAGCGCGATCACATGCTCAACCAAGGCTTTGCCCGCGATCTGATGCAGCACTTTGGGTAGTGCTGACCGCATGCGAGTGCCCTCGCCAGCCGCCAAGATCACCACCCCTAATCGGTCTTCAGTCATTGCCATATACAATAAAAAACAGCGAAACGAAAGCTCGTTTCACTGCATGAGCAAGCCCGCTGCGACGACACGGTTGGCAGAGGGCTACGCGCTAAACTTGATGGTGCGTACAATTTCATGAATACACCAACGCCGCTAAATATGCCGCTCCGGCGTTAGGCGGTGAGCCTCACAGCCAAAATCGGGAGCGTCGTTGGCTACACCTCATGCGTCCAGCGAAACCAATCACGCCGCTTACGGACACAACCTTGTCCATACTCTGCCATGATCAATATCTGATGAATAAATTATAACAACCTGTGACAGGGTGTCAATCTTCCGCCACCACACTCATTCGCGCTCCTATGCAGGAGCGCCCCCAACACACGACGTTGGGCAGCTGCTATGGAACAACAAACAGGCGGGACGCGACCATAGCCGCGCCCCGCCTGTTCCCGACAAGCGCCATTAGGACTAGCCCAACTTACTTGCTCAGGCCCGAGTTGATCTGCGAAAAGACCGTGGAGACGCGATTGCCGAGCACGCTCAGGATGCCGATGACGACGATGGCGATCAGCACCAGGATCAAAGCGTACTCAACCAGGCCCTGGCCTTCTTCACGCGCGAAAAAGTTGCGAAGCATGATCTTCTCCTGTGACAAATAATTGCGATTACCAATGTCGCAACTATACCGTCTACGTTGCTGCGCGCCTAGTCAACCATTGGTCATCTGCAAATGCGGTACTACACAAGTTCGTGGTGTAGTCTTTTTTGCTTGCTCGACTGGAACCGTTGGTGGGCTGGATCAATTGCCGCCTACACCAGTGTTGACACACGACCTACGTTCCTTTGGAACGATGTGCCCTTGCTTGCAGCGGCAAGGTTGGCGAACAGCGGGCTTACGATCTTGCTGATCGAGCTATTCTCGGTGCTGAGTACCCGGCGTGTGGTCACTCATTATTATTCAAATGCTGTACGGCGCTCGCGGAGATTACGCTGCGCCAGCAGACGAGCGCCTTAGCCGATGGGGATGAACTCCTTGCTTCGGTTCTAACGCAGTATGCCCGACAGCTTGACGCTCGCCTCCAAGCCGCTCTGTGTTAGCACAGCCTGTGCGCTGGGCCTGGCAGATCAACTGGGGCAGGGTCAAAAGGCACCACGATAAAAGAGAAAAGACCTTCGTTTGCACGAAGGTCTTCAACACCTGTATCCTGGCTGGCGGACTAGGATTCGAACCTAGATTGACGGATTCAAAGTCCGCTGTCCTACCATTGGACGATCCGCCATCAGCATCTGATTACCTATCTGACAGCCAAGCGTTTCCGCGCACCAGCAGATACATGAATTATACCAGATTGGGGATCCGCGAGCAAATCCCGCTCCCTCCTACGACCAACGTGCAGCCCTAACCGGGTGCCCTTGGCTATAAACGATGCATGCCGTCGGCTCCCCATGCAGTATAATTACCTTGACCACAATCATTCATGCCGCACTGGGGAGCTTCGCATCCATGTTTCAACGTTGCCACCCCGTTGTTGTTGTGCTCGTGCTTGCCCTGGTGCTCGCTGACCTCAGCCGACCGGCTTCGGCTGCACCTCCGCTGCGGTATTTTCCCGAAACCGGGCAAACAGTTTCGAATGAGTTTTGGCAGTTTTGGCAGGCAACACCCAATGCGCTGGCCGTGTTAGGGTACCCCCTTTCGGCACCCTTTATCCAAGAAAGTTCCACCGAGCCTGGTCCCTTTTTACGCGTACAATATTTTGAGCGTGCCATACTGGAAGAGCATCCGAGCGCTGAGCGCCGGATTGTGGTCTTGGGACGTTTGTTGGGCAACGAGCTTATCACTCAGCGCCGGCACGAGCCTCCATTCCAACCTGTGGCCCGTCCCGCTAACAAGCAGCTACATTGGGACGAGATCACCCGCCATACACTGGTCGACAAACCTGCCCCGTTCAAGCAGTTTTACCAGCACCACGGCGGCTTGCCGGTCTTTGGCCGGCCAACTTCCGAGCAATTTCAAGAACGGAATCGTGACACAGGCGCGGTGCATTGGGTGCAATACTTTGAGCGGCAGCGCCTGGAGTGGCATCCCGGCGAGCCGGATCCTGCCTTTCAGATCAAGCTAGGTCGGCTTGGGGATGAGTATCGCCATGCGCGCGCCGCGCAGCTCGACCAAGCTGCCTTTGCCCGCAGGCCGGCGGAAGCGCCTGACGAACGGATGCGTTATGGCATCAATGCGGCGTTGTTTTACACCGACCAAGATCGTGCCCTGCATATCGTCAAGGATGCAGGGCTAGGCTGGGTCCGCCAACAGGTTCATTGGAAAGACCATCAAAGCGCCGACGGGCAAATTGCCTGGGGCCAGTTGGACAGCATCGTTGCGGCGGCCGAAGCGCGCCAAGTCAAACTGTTTCTGTCGGTTCTGCAAGCGCCAGATTGGGCCACCGGCATTCCAGGTGTGACAGGGCTGCCTGACCGCGCCCATTTTGCCGATTATGCCGCATTTGTTGGCGCGCTCGCCCAACGTTACAAGGGCCGCGTCCACGCCTACCAAATTTGGAATGAAATCAACTTGCCACAGAAAACGGCGTGCAGCCAATTCCAGACGCCACGTATTACGTCGACCTGCTGGCGCAAGCTGCGGCAGCGATCAAGGCCGGCGATCCCGAGGCGCTTGTGATTTCCACCGCGCTTGCTCCGAGCGAATCGACCAACCGCGCGCTCGCGGTTACCGATCTCCACTTTTTTCGGGCGCTCTTCGCCATGCCCGCCTTCTGGTCCCACGTCGATGCAGTTGGCGTGCATGTTTTCGGCTGTGCGAACCCGCCCGACACGCTCTGGCCGATCAAGCCAGGCCGCGGTATGGGGTGGACCAATAGTCGTGAGTTCTACTTTCGGCGCGTCGAGGACGTGCGGGCGGCGATGCTTGAAAGTGGTCATGGCGACCGCCAAATCTGGATCACCGAGTTCGACTGGGCTACCGCAAACAATACGCCCGGGCATGAGTTCGGCAATCAGGTGAGCTTTGAGCAGCAAGCAGCCTATCTTGTGCAAGCGTTTGAGATGGGCCGCTACGACTACAGTCCCTGGGTCGGCGCCATGTTTGTTTGGAACCTCAACTTCGCCGTGACCTGGCAAAATGTGGGTAATTCACTCCACCAGATGGCCGCCTATGGCGTGCTCAACGGCAATTGGAGTCCGCGGCCGGCATATTACGCCCTGCAGCAAATGCCGAAGCCCTAGCGCCGCGTGCATCGGTGTTACGTGCCACGCGACGGTCCCGGCGACGCGTCATGTATTTCCATCCCAAGCCAGCGACCGTGACCAATCCTCGGCTGTTTATTCATGTTAGTATCCCATCATGCTGTACCGACGTCATCTGTTACCAATCTCAGTTCTGGCCCTGCTGGCCCTGCTCATCACGCTTATTCCGGTGTATCCGAATGATCTGTGGTGGCATATGCGCAGCGGTGAGGAAATCGTACAAGGGCGGCCTATCCCAACCATTGATACCTACTCCTTTACCGGCTACGGCCGCGCGTTTGTGTACTCCGGTTGGGCTAGCCAAGCGCTGCTGTATCTGTTGCACTACCTTGGCGGCGCCTCGTTGCTGGTAGTAGCGCGGAATGTGTTGGTCACGGGCGCTTACCTGTTGGCCCTCGTCGGCGCGGCCAAGCGTAGCCAGAGCTGGCTGGTGGCGGCTCTGTTGATCCTGTGGAGTGGTCTTTTTTCAGTTGAATTTTGGCATATTCGGCCCCAAATTTTTGGCTATCTGCCATTTGTGGCACTGTTGTTCGTGATGCTGGGCTTTGCCGATGGCAGGCTGCGCGCTCGTTGGCTGCTGGCAGCTCCCCTAGCCACGATAATATGGACAAACGTGCATGGCGCGTTTACCTTAGCGCCGATCATCGCCACGCTGATCGCCGGGAGCGTGACGCTCCAATGGCTGAAACAACGCGACCGACGCTCCGGTGTGCGCTCGGTGATGCTGTTGTGGACCACGGTGGCGGGCGTTGCGCTCGCCATGCTGGTCAATCCGTGGGGCTTTGGCATCACCGACTCGGTGCGAACACTGCTCACCGACCAAGCGATCCAAATGTTTGTGGTTGAATGGCAGCCGCCGCATCCGGGCGGTATCTTTCGCAACCTTTTCTTCAGCTCGATTTTGTTAAGCATTGCTGCCTTTGGCCTAAGCCGCCGCCGTCCGACCCTGGCCGAGATTTTTGTGTTTGGGGCGCTGGTTTGGCAAGCCTGGACCGCGAGTCGCTTTATCGTTTGGTATGGCCTGGCCTGGCCGATGCTGGTCGCGCCGTCCGTCGCGGGGCTGCTGCCACAAGCCCGTTCGCGACGACCAACTCCCGAAATCGGTTGGCTTAACCTGGGACTGGCCCTCGCACTGATTGGGCTGCCGCTCAGCCAACAGCCCGGCTCGCCGTTTCGGCGCTGGCTGCCGGATGCGTACCGCGCTGCCTTGATTGCGGAGCCGGGCGGCGAGCCGTTGCTGATCAAGTCGACTCCGGTAGGCGCGGTTGCCTACCTGCAAGCGCATCCGTTGCCGGCCAACGCACGCCTGTTTAACGAAACAGGCGCCGGCAGCTACCTGATCTGGGCGTGGCGCGACGGCCGTGTCTTTGTCGATCCCCGTTACACCACGCAGCCGTTACAGGTCTGGCTCGACTACCGCCAAATCGTCACCGGTTGTGGCTATAATACGCTGCTTGGTCGTTATGCCATAACGCACGCACTGGTCGACCAGCAGGAGCAGCGGGGGCTGGCCGCGGCGCTAGCAGCGGATACGGGCTGGCGCGGGCTGTGGAGTGATGCAAGCTCGGCTTTGTACGAACGAACGGACGCACCTCCGAGCGAGCCGCCGTGCCAGCCAGCACCAGCTAACAGCGAGCAGCAGCATTCCGGATAGATCAAGTTGACAACAAAAGGATTCGTATGCGGCCTTTGATTGGTATTTCGTGTCGGTTTACCACCGACGTTGCGTGGAGCCCAACCTTTGTCGGCGTGCGGGAAGGCTATATTAACGCTGTGCTCGAAGCGGGCGGCGCGCCGCTGCTGATTCCACCCCAGGTCGATCCCGCGACCTTACGCCAAATGTACGAGCTCGTTGCCGGCATCGTGCTGCCCGGTGGGGCGGATATTGATCCGGCGCTGTATGGCGAGGAGCCGCATCCGCAGTTAGGGCAGCTCGAGCCGCTGCGGGACACTTCCGAGTTTCCGTTGGCGCGCTGGGCCGTCGCCGACGGCAAGCCACTCTTTGCTATTTGTCGCGGGATGCAAGTGTTGAATGTGGCGCTTGGCGGCACGCTGTATCAAGACATCGACAGCCAATATGCCACCACAGTTGAGCACGAGGCGGGCTCCAAGCAGCGCTCGTGGACCACCCTTGACCATCCCGTCGCCTACAGCCCGACATTGCGCCTGGCCGAGCTACTGGGCACAACCGAAAGCAGTGTTAATTCGCTCCACCACCAAGCGCTTAAGGACCTAGCGCCCGGGCTGATAGTGGTGGGCAGCGCCCCGGATGGCATTATCGAGGCGGTGGAGGGACCAGGAGACGCGTTTTTGCTCGGCGTCCAATGCCACCCCGAGCAACTGTGGCAGGCAGCCGATCCACGTTGGCGGCGCGTTTTTCGAGCTTTTGTTGCGGCAGCCGCCGGCCGATAGTGAATTGCAAGGGGTAGAGCACTGGCAAGCTAGCTGAGGGTGGCGTGGGAGCGATACACAAGCAAGCGAGCTTAAAAAACACGGCGAAGATACATGATTGTATCCTCGCCATCGTTCCGACCGAACGGCCTGCTTACTTGCTCAGGCCCGAGTTAATCTGCGAGAAGACCGTCGAGACGCGGTTGCCAAGTATTGACAGGATGCCAATAACCACAATTGCAATCAAAACAAGGATCAGTGCGTACTCGACCAGGCCCTGGCCTTCCTCGCGCGCGAAGAAATTGCGCAGCATGTAATTCACCTCCCGTCGTGTAAATTTTGTTGGTTGAAAGAGCGCGGGTATTATGCCCAGGCCGACCAACACGTGCAATGACCCACAGGTCATAATTTGGCCTAGGACCTCGCAACACCCTGAGGTAAAAAAAGTACTCCTGCTGCCCACCGCGGTCCGCCAAGCAAACAGCCTTAATTTACCCCTCAGAACGAGCCCCGTGCCGTTCAGCGAACATGCTAAAATAGACCAAGCACATGCCGCTCCTGTTTTGCCTTCATTGTCTCGCTACAAGGGAACAAGGAAACAGCGGGAGTTTTGTCTCGTTAATCTTTACGAGTACGTATCGTATGCTAAAGCGCATTGATCATATCGGGATTGCCGTTCGCGATCTTGAAGCAACCATCGCATTGTATCGCAACCTATTCGGCGTTGAGCAGTGGGAGCGCATCCAGCTCGCGGAGCGGCATATGGACATCGCCGTCTGCCGCATCGGCGACACGTTGCTTGAATTCATCACCCCGACGTCGCACGAAGCAGCATTTGCCACGTTCCTGACGGAGCGCGGCGAGGGCATCCATCATATTGCGTACGAGGTCGCTGAGCTGGAAGGCGCGCTGCGAACACTGGAGGGCAAAGGCGTGCGCTTGGTTGACAGCCACGGACGGCCCGGCATCCATGACACATGTGTAGCGTTTTTGCATCCCAAAGCAACCCAGGGCGTTTTGACAGAACTCGTGGAGCTTGCCCACCCAGTGCAGGACAAGGAGTAGCCCAGCATGGCGAAGAGCACCAAGCCCGCCGCTCCACTTGAGCCAAAACCGGTGTATCGCGCCGACGACGTGCACACAGCACCGCCCGATCCCGGCACCTATCCGTACACACGCGGCATCTACCCCACCATGTACCGTAGCCGCTTGTGGACCATGCGCCAATATGCGGGCTTCTCATCCGCTCGTGAAACCAACGAGCGCTTCCGGTTCTTGCTACACCAGGGCGTGATGGGCCTATCCACAGCGTTCGACCTACCAACCCAGCTTGGCCTCGATTCAGACGATCCCCGCGCCGAGGGCGAAGTGGGCAAGGTCGGCGTGGCGATCGACACCGTGGAGGATATGGCGCTGCTGCTGGATGGCATTCCGCTCGACAAAGTTTCGACGTCGATGACCATCAACGCGCCCGCGGCATTGCTGCTGTTGATGTATGAGCTCGTCGGCGAGCGCCAAGGCGTGCCGTCAACCGAGCTCACCGGCACCATTCAGAACGACATTTTGAAAGAATACGCGGCTCGCGGCACCTACATCTTCCCGCCGCGGCCGTCTATGCGCCTGATCACCGATACCTTTGCCTACTGCCAACAGCATATTCCCAAATGGAACACGATCAGCATATCGGGCTACCATATTCGCGAGGCCGGCTCGACGGGGGCCCAGGAGCTCGCCTTTACTCTTGCCGACGGCATCGCGTATGTCCAGGCAGCGCTTGAGGCTGGCTTGAAGATCGATGAATTCGGGCCGCGCCTGTCCTTCTTCTTCAACGCACACTCACACTTTTTTGAGGAGATCGCCAAGTTTCGGGCAGCGCGGCGCATGTGGGCGACCATCATGCGGGAACGCTTCGGCGCTACGGACGAGCGCTCCCTACAGCTCCGCTTCCATACCCAAACCGCGGGTTCGACGCTCACCTCCCAGCAGCCGCTCAACAACGTCGTACGTACCACGCTTGAAGCGCTTGCAGCGGTGTTGGGCGGCACGCAGTCGCTGCATACCAATGGCTATGACGAGGCGCTCTCGCTGCCAACCGCCGAAGCGGCAACCTTAGCCCTGCGCACCCAGCAGATCATCGCCTTTGAAAGTGGCGTACCCGCAGTTGCCGATCCGCTGGGCGGTTCGTACCTGATCGAGGCGCTCACCGATCAGCTTGAAGCCGAGGCCTACAGCTTGATCAAGGAGATCGACGAGCTGGGAGGCGCGGTGCGTGCCCTTGAGGAGGGCGTGATTCAGGGCCAGATTGCCGAGGCAGCCTGGGAAACCCAGCAAGCGATCGAACGCGGCGACCAGATCGTGGTGGGCATGAACAAGTTTGGCGGCGCCGCAGACCAACCCGTACCGGTTTTTTATCCTAACGCCGCCGTTACAGCCGAACAAGCCTCCGCGTTGGCGCGCATACGCCAGCAGCGTGACGCCCATGCGGTTGCAGCAGCGCTGGCGGATGTTCAGCGGGCCGCCCAGGGCACGACGAACATGCTGCCGCCCATGCGTGAGGCGCTCCGCCGCCATGCGACGCTGGGTGAGGTCTGCGGCATCCTGCGGCAAGAATGGGGCGAGTACCGGCCGAACGTGGCGATTTAATAGATGGCTCACGCTGACGAGCGCTCACTCACGGCAACACGTATGTTTCGTTGGGTAGTGAATCTGCCGTTTATGCTGCTGTGGAACGTCGGCTACTTTGTTGTCCGGCTGCTGATCGTCCTCCGTCATTTTATGTCGGTTGGTCTGATCCTGATACTGCTCGTCATCGTGCCCCTGCTGCTGTTTCTGCTGCCGCGGTTGGATCGGATTGGCGGCTATGTGCTGATTGCAGGGGCGGTTGCGCTTGCATTTATTGCGGGTACACTATCCCGCCAGCGATAAAGGTCAAACTGGTGGTTCGCCGGAATGGAGAAATTTAACATGTCATCGTCAAGCAGCATCGATCTGTCCCGCTATCGGAGCCAATTTCCGGCCTTGTCTATGCATCAGGATGATCGGCCGTTGATCTTTTTCGACAATCCAGGCGGCACACAGGTCAGCGCGGGCGTTGTGGAAGCCATGCAGCGCTACCTGTTAACCGCAAATGCCAATGTGCATGGTCCATTTTTGACCTCACGCCGGACTGATGTGGTGTTGGCCGAAGCCCACGGGGCGATGGCCGATCTGTTGAATGCGCCGAGCCCGGATGAAATCGTATTTGGCCAAAACATGACCTCGCTGACCTTTGCCATAGCCCGCTCCATTGGCCGCGAGCTGCACGCAGGCGACGAAATTGTGGTGACGGCGCTCGACCATGACGCCAATATCGCACCGTGGCTGGCGTTGGCAGAGCGCGGTGTGCAGGTGCAGTGCGCCGATTTTCATCCGGAAGACTGTACCCTGGACTACGTCCATCTGGCCAGCCTCGTCAACGAGCGAACAAAACTGGTGGCGGTTGGCCTGGCCAGCAACGCCGTTGGAACCATCAACGACCTCCGGCGCGTCGTAGCCATGGCGCGAGCGGTTGGGGCGCTCGTCTATGTCGACGCGGTACAAGCTGCGCCGCACTTTCCGGTGGATGTCCAGGCGCTCGGCTGCGACTTTTTGGCGTGTTCGGCGTACAAATTTTTTGGTCCGCACCAAGGCATTGTGTGGGGCAAGCGCGAACAGCTGGAGCGGCTGCAGGCCTACAAAGTGCGTCCGGCGCCGAACGAGCTTCCCTCCAAGTGGGAAACCGGCACCCAAAGTCATGAAGGACAGGCAGGCACGCTGGCCGCAATCGAACATATAGCCAGCATCGGGCGGGACCATGCCGACCGGTACGCTAACGCAACCAGACTGCTGGAAGGACGACGCGCCGAGCTGCGGGCGGGAATGCTGGCGATACGCGACTATGAACAGGTTTTATCGCGCCACTTTTTGGCGTGCATGCACCAGCTGCCCGCGCTAACACTGTATGGCATTGCCGATGCACAGCGCGTGGCCGAGCGTGTGCCGACCTTTGCGGTCACACTTCCGGGTTGGACGCCGCAACAGCTTTCGGCCGAGCTGGCGGAACGTGGTATTGCAACCTGGGCCGGGCATTACTATGCGCTAACCCTGGTCGAACGGCTTGGGCAGCTCCCATCCGGCGGTATGCTCCGGATTGGCTGCGCGCATTACAACACCACGGCCGAACTTGACACCTTGTTTGCCATCCTGCAGGAGCTCAACGAGCGCGGCACGATGCGCGCTGCCTGAGTGTGGGAACTGTCGGCGACGCAATAGCTGCCGGCATGTCCAGCAGGCACGCCTTAATGAATCGGCCGCGAGGGTTGGGGAATGCTCAACCCTCGCGGCCTGCTTGCCGGAGGCACCGTGGGTCAAGCCGAGCGGAGCGTTTGACCGCGCCAACCAGACCAGCTGATTGACAGTCAGTCATGCGCTCAGTAGAATTCGCGCGCTAGCTTGTGACCCTTTGCTGCGTGTGATTGAGGTTGTATGGATGGTCCCCGTTTTGACCGGATTGTTCCCTTGGTGACGCTGGTGCTGCTTGGTCTTGGCGTTGTTTTCCTCCTCGAACTCAACACGCAGCTGTTGATTGTCGATCTTGGCGCCACATTGCCGTCATTTTCGGTTGCCTGGCCGCTGGTTGGGGCGCTTGCCCTGCTCACAGGCATCGGCGTAGAGCTGGTGGCACGTGGCGAGCCGCAGTTTGCCAACTCGGGCTGGCAGACTGCGGTTACCATCGGCCAACGGCATGTTGAGCTAGGGCTCCCGCTCTGGAGCCTGCCGATGCTCACTCCGGTAGCGGTATTCGCCTTCTTCAGGCTTTTTCGCGGCACGCTGGCGACCAACGCGTATCTGCTGGTGCTGGTAGCAACCGGTGTGCTGCTTGTTACGGTGCTGATTGCCCAGCATTATCTTATTGCTGGTACGGCGAGCACAGCCCAACGTAGCCGGGGAGTGCTCGCCTTTGTTGCCTTCGCGCTGGCATTCGCTATTTTTAGCGCCGTGACATTTAACCGCTATCGGACGTTGTACGCGATTGCATTGATCTTTCCGTCAACACTGTTGCTCGCCGCCGACATCCTTCGCGGACGTGTCGCAGCTTTGTGGACCACCGCCGGCATTATCGCGCTGATTATGATCGAAATATACTGGGCGTTGAACTACTGGCCGGCGCCGTTCTGGTATAACAGTGCGGGGTTGCTGGTCGTAATGTATGTGCTGATCGGTTTAGCCCACACGGCGTATGAAGACAACCACCCCAAGCCTGCCCCTTTGGCTGGCTTAACGCGGCGCGGATTGGTGGAGTTTGGCATCGTAGGCGGAGGCGCGCTGGTTGCGCTTGCGATTTTTGCCGCTATCGCCCGCACACAAAATGTCGAGCTACGCGGGCCGTAGGGGCAACGAGACTGGTAAGCTAGCGCGGGCAGCTTCAAGGATCACGGAAAGCTATACCGGCACGCGTTGTAACGAGCGCACGACGGCGCGAATCGCATCGAGCGAGAAAGGCTTTTCGATAACGGCGTTCACGCCCAGGCCTTTCACCAGCTCAAGCTGCTGCGGATTGGCTTGACCAGTCACCACAACGTGCAACGCTTGAGGCACGCGCTGCTTGGCCCGCTGGATCAGCGTAACACCGTCCATATCCGGCATCATTAAATCAGCAAAAATAACATCAACCGGAGCCCGGCTGATCGCCTCTAACGCCTTTAAGGGCTCAGTAAACCATTCGGCTTCATGCCCTTCTTTGGTTAACAAGCCGTGCAATGATTTTGCAATCAGCGGCTCGTCGTCGACGATGATCACCCGCAGTGGCTGCGCGGACTGAGCGCTATGCGCGGATGTTTGGCCGGCCTGCCCCGCCAAGGGCAACCGAATCGTCATGGTCGTGCCTCGGCCTTCCTCAGAGTCGACGTCGATCGTTCCGCCATGCTCGGCAATAATGCCGTAGGAGATTGCCAGACCCAGCCCCGAGCCGCCGTGCAGCTTGCCGTCGTTCGACGTTTTGGTGCTCACAAATGGTTCAAAGATGCGATCACGTACATCCGCTGGAATACCAGTGCCGGTGTCAGCCACGCTAAGCCGAACATGATCGTTGTCCTGGGCCAGCTCGATCGTCAAGGTGCCACCCTCGCTGTGCATTGCGTCGATGGCATTGGTCACAAGGTTGAGCATCACTTGGGCTAGCGTGCCGATGTCGCAGAGCAGGGGCGCGACAGGTTGGATCCGCCGTTCAACCTTGATATTAGCTCGTCGGAACTCCGCCTGTAACATCGACAGCACCGGATCAATGGCATTACGCAGATCTGCGGGCTCGCGCTTCGGCTCAAGATGGCGGGCGAATGTAAGGAGGCCGCGTGTGATACTGCCGCCGTTCTGGGCTGATTTTGCGACCGTATCAAGCGCTTCGCGCTGTTCCTCCGGCGTGTCTTCCAGCAGCGCAAGCTGGGCAATCCCACTGATCCCGGCCAGCAAGTTGTTGAACTCATGCGCCACGCCGGCTGCCAACGTACCGATTGCCGCCAAGCGCTCGGATTGCACCACGCGCACCTGCGATGACTTGAGCTTGGTGATTAACCGCGCCTGGTAAATGGCCAGGGCGGCTTGGGCGGCAAATGTTTCAACCAGCCGCTGACCTTGCTCGTCAAGCGTCAGCGTTTCCGCTGTGACCAGCACCATACAGCCGACCACATCGTCCGGTGTGACAAGCGGAACCAGCAAGACCGGCTGGCCCCCCGTCACCTGCCGTACAAACTCTTGGTCCAACTGTACAAGCCGGCGCGATTCCGAGACGCGGCGTAAATTTTCGCCCCAATCTTTGATCGGTAAATCAGGGCTGGACGTTCCCCGCGACACAACCTGGTCGGGTTCTGAACCTTCACCCC